>NZ_MWLL01000019.1:25076-27176 GCF_002198675.1 Kineosporia sp. R_H_3
GCGTCGGTCACCGACAGTCCGTTCCTCGTCGACCACGATCTCCGCCAGGCAGAAGCCCTCGTCGATCGACTCGAACAGAGTCCGGAACTGCCGCTCGCTGGTCCGCAGAGCCTCCTCCAGGCGGCGCCGCTCGGACACGTCCACGGACACGCCCACCACCCCGACGACCTCACCGTCGACGAGCAACGGACTGTCGGTGACCGACGCGGTGAACGTGGACCCGTCCTTCCGGGTGACCTCGAACTCGCCCTGCCAGCGGTCCCCACGCGCCAGCGCGGCCATGATCTCCTCGGCCTGCCGAGCACTGGCCCCGGTCGCGACGACCTGGGTGATCGGCCGGCCGATCACCTCGTGCGACGACCAGCCGTACAGCCTTTCGGCGAACCGGCTCCAGAACAGGACCCGCCCGTGCAGGTCGGTGGCGATCACCGCCTGCTCGACGGCGTCCAACAGCCGCGCCTCCAGACCCCACCGCTGCGGAGACAGGCACTGCCCCGGAGACTTCGCCCGCGCTGTCTCACCGCCCGGGCGCCCGCCCGCCTGCCCCTCCGGGCCGGAGCGGCCCGCCGCAGGTCCGGCACCTGCCTCGCCCGTCCCCACGCCACCTCCTCGCCGGCCCAGTCGTGACCCGAGTGACCGGCTCCGATCATGGCTACGCAGACCCTCTGCGGCAACCCCGGTCGTTTCGGCGTCCGACAACGCGCAAAGACAAGCAGCCAGACCACGACACCCTCGACGAGGCGGCAGCCATCAGCGGGTCAGGCGTGCGGGCCTGCTTTGACCTCGCCGAGTTCTAAGGTGGCCCTGGTGCCGGTCAGGTCACCGACCCGGTGGACCTCGTCCGTGAGGTCGCGACGCCGTCGGGCGGACAGCCGCTGCCACACCTCGACAGTGAGGTGGGTCGTCGCCCGGGTCGTACGAGCGTGCCAAATGCCGCGGACGACGCCGTCGACGAGAACCACGGGCCGGGTCCCTGCCTGGCCGCGGGTCAGGGCGCGGTCGGCCGCCCGGCCGGGGTGGAGCAGGTCCCGCGGGGCCGCGGCGATCACGTAGGCGTCGAAGTACGGGAGCAGCCGGACGCCCTCCGGCAGGACGTCGCTCTCCGGCGCGCCGGGCAGCTGCCACGCCGGCCAGGCCCGCACGCCCTCGACCTCGACGGGTTCGAGGTCGAGCTCCGCGAACCAGCGGGCCGCCCGCGCAGGGGTCACCGCGAGCCAACGCGCGAGGTCCTCCGGCCGGGCCGGACCGTAGGCCTCGAGATAGCGGCGCACGAGCGGGCCGGCACCGGACGGTGCGATGCCGGCCGGGTCGAAACGCGGCAACCACCTGCGCGGGCTGACGAACGTCGTCGCCCGGCCACGGGAGGGCCCGTAGCAGAGCACCCCGCGCCCGGCTGCGACCACGAGAGCCTGCCGCCACCGCGGCCAGAACCCGCCGAAGGCCGGCAGCACGAGATCACCGGCCCACGCCCCGGCACGGGCCACGACGGCGTCCGAGAGCTCGTCGAGGGTCAGCGCACCGGCGTCCTGACCCGCCCGGAGCGCGTCGTCCACGGCGTCCACCACCGCGTCCGACTGACGTTCGTCCAGGACGGAGCCCGCTGCCGGCGCCACCGGGTACACCTCCTCGAACGCCCGGACCCACAGCAGCAGGTCCTCGGCAGCGAACAGGTGCACAGTCCCGCGCGGACCGAAGGTCCGCACGAGAACGCGGTCCCGATGCAACGCATGCCGGACGCCGGACGTCGTCAACCCGGCCCCCCGCAGGGCGACGGACAGCTCGGCGGCGGACGGGACCTGCGCCTGGGCGCCGCACATCGCCCGCACGATCCCGGCCGCACCCGTCTCCAGCGGCGTGACCAGGCCTTGGCGCAGCATCCGGCGCCCCGTCACCTGGCACCACGTCATCCGGGACATCCGGTTCCTCCCACCGGCCGCCGGCGAGCAGACCCTGCCCGGCGTCCAGGGTGCACCTGTTCACGGCATCCGGCTCAGCCGCTCGGCCAGGATCTCGACGCCGGGTCCGTCGAGCTCGGACAGCGCGACCGGTCGCCCGGCGACGGCCATAGCGACGGCCTCGCCCGCCCCGGTGACCTCCGCC
>NZ_MWLL01000190.1 GCF_002198675.1 Kineosporia sp. R_H_3
CCGCACTCGTCGTGGGCTCCATGATCGGCAGCGGCATCTTCGCCCTGCCCTCCCAGATGGCGGGCAGCGCCGCGCCCGGGCCGCTGCTCCTCGGCTGGCTCGTCACGGGTGTCGGCATGCTCATGCTGGCCTTCGTCTTCCAGTCGCTCGCGCAGCGCAAGCCCGAGGTCGACGGCGGTGTCTACGGCTACGCCCGCGCCGGGTTCGGGAACTACATCGGTTTCAGCTCGGCGTGGGGGTACTGGGTGTCGGCCTGGGTCGGCAACGTCGCCTACCTGGTGCTGCTCTTCTCCACCCTGGGCTACTTCTTCCCGACGTTCGAGGGCGGCACGACCGTGACGGCGATCGTCGGGGCGTCGGTCGTGCTGTGGGTCGTCCACGCGATGGTGCTGCGCGGCGTCCGCACCGCGGCGTTCGTCAACACCGTCGTGACGATCGCCAAGATCGTCCCGATCCTGACGTTCATCGCCGTCGCGGCCGTCGGCTTCAAGGCCGGCCTCTTCAGCGCCGACGTCTGGGGCCGGAGCACCGAGATCGACGGCGCCTCCCTCGGCAGCACCCTCGACCAGGTCAAGAACATGATGCTCGTGACCGTCTGGGTGTTCATCGGCATCGAGGGCGCGGCGGTCTACTCGCAGCGTGCCGTGGACCGCAAGGACGTCGGCCGGGCGACCGTGCTGGGCTTCGCGGGCGTCCTGGTCCTGCTGCTCGCGGTGAACCTGCTGTCCTACGGGCTCATGACCCAGGCCGCGGTCGCCGGGCTCGACGACCCGTCGATGGCGGGGCTGCTCGAGAACGAGGTGGGCAGCTGGGGGGCCGGCTTCATCTCCGTCGGCCTGGTCGTCTCCCTCCTGGGCGCGCTCATCGCCTGGGTGATGCTGTGCGTCGAGATCCTCCGGCTGCCGGCCCTGGAGCACGTGATGCCCGAGGCGCTGGCCCACGAGAACGCGCACGGGGCGCCGTCCTACGCCCTCTGGCTCACCAACGGCTGCGTGCAGCTGCTGCTCGTCTGGACGCTCTTCAACCAGAGCACGTACACCAACCTCGTCTACCTCGCGACGTCTCTCATCCTGCTGCCGTACCTGTGGTCCGCGGGGTACCAGGTCCTGCTGGCGGCCCGGGGCGAGACCTACGAGCACGGCGGCGGCCGGGTGCGTGACCTGACCACGGGCCTCGTCGCCCTGGTGTACGCGGGCTGGCTCGTCTACGCCGGCGGCTGGCAGTACCTGCTCGTCGCCGCGCTCTTCTACCTCGTCGGCACGGCCGGCTTCGTCTGGGCCCGCCGCGAGAGCGGGCTGCCCGTCTTCACCCGGCCCGAGCTCGGGGCGGTGGCCGTCGTGGCGCTCGCCTCGGTGGTCGCCGTCGCGATGCTCGCCACCGGCAACCTGTCCGTGCTCTGAGCGACGGGAGCCGCCACCATGAACGACACCGTCACCGCCACCGTCCCGGCCGCCGTCCCCGACACCATCGCTGCGGGCGGCCGTCCGGACCTCGTCCGCGAGCCGCAGGTGGGGGTGTGGTCCGAGGCGGGCCGGCTGCGCCGGGTGCTCGTCTGCGCGCCGGGCCTGGCCCACCAGCGGCTGACCCCGGAGAACTGCGACGAGCTGCTCTTCGACGACGTGATCTGGGTGCACCAGGCCAGGACCGACCACTTCGACTTCGTGGCGAAGATGGAGGAACGCGGCGTGGAGGTGCTCGACCTCAGCGACCTGCTGGCCGACGTCCTCGACCAGCCGGAGGCGCGCACCTGGGTGCTGGACCGCAAGATCACCGACGGTCTCATCGGCGTCGGCCTCACCGGCGAGGTGCGGGCCTGGCTCGAGGACCTGCCGAGCGCCCGGCTCGCGGAGCTGCTCATCGGCGGGGTGGCCTACCAGGACGTCCCCGAGGAGGTCGGCGGGGCGTTCCTGGCGGCGTTCAGCGAGCTGGACCCCGCCGGGTTCGTCATCCGACCGCTGCCGAACACCCAGTTCATGCGGGACAACACGTCGTGGATCTTCCGGGGCGTCACGTTGAACCCCATGTACTGGCCGGCCCGCCGCCAGGAGACGCTGCTGTCGACCGCCGTCTACCGCTTCCACCCGGCGTTCGCCGGCGAGGAGTACGCCGTCTGGCTCGGCGACCTCGACGGCCGCCCCGGGGACCAGGGCATGGCCACCCTCGAGGGCGGCGACGTCATGCCGGTGGGCCGCGGCGTCGTCGTCATCGGCATGGGTGAGCGCTCCTCGCACCAGGCCATCACCCAGGTGGCGCGCAACCTGTTCGCCGCCGGCGCGGCGGAGCGGGTGATCGTCGCGAGCCTGCCCCGGGTGCGGGCGGCGATGCACCTGGACACCGTCTTCACCTTCGCCGACCACGACCTCGTGACGGCGTACCCGCCCGTCGTCGACGGCATCGTGCCCTTCAGCCTCCGCCCGGGCGACGGCCCGTCGGGCCTGGACGTCCGACGTGAGCCGAAGGGCCTCGTCGAGACGATCGGGGAGGCCGTCGGGGTGGACCTGCGGGTCGTCACGACCGCCGGGGACATCTACGGCATCCGGCGCGAGCAGTGGGACGACGGCAACAACGTCGTCGCGCTCGGGCCGGGGGTCGTCATCGGCTACGACCGCAACATCCTCACGAACACCGCGCTGCGCAAGGCCGGCGTCGAGGTCGTCACCATCACCGCCAGCGAGCTCGGCCGCGGCCGGGGCGGCGGCCGGTGCATGACCTGCCCGATCCTGCGCGACCCGCTCTACGTCTGAGACGTCACCGACAACCAGAGGAACCGTCGTGCCGTTCAACAACCGCAACCGAAACCTGCTCTCCCTGGTCCACCACTCCGAGCGCGACCTGCACTACCTGCTGGACCTCGCGCGTGACCTCAAGCGCGCGAAGTACTCCGGCACCGAGCGGCGCAGCCTCGCGGGCAAGAACATCGCCCTGATCTTCGAGAAGACCTCCACCCGCACGCGCTGCGCGTTCGAGGTGGCGGCCTTCGACGAGGGCGCCCACGTCACGTACATCGACCCGACGTCCTCGCAGATCGGGCACAAGGAGTCGATGAAGGACACCGCACGGGTGCTCGGGCGGATGTACGACGCCATCGAGTACCGCGGCGCCGGCCAGGAGATCGTCGAGGTCCTCGCGGAGTACGCCGGAGTCCCGGTCTTCAACGGGCTCACCGACGAGTTCCACCCGACGCAGATGCTCGCCGACGTCCTCACGATGACCGAGCACACGAGCAAGCCGCTGCACGAGATCGCCTACGC
Source organism: Kineosporia sp. R_H_3 (assembly GCF_002198675.1). GTDB lineage: Bacteria > Actinomycetota > Actinomycetes > Actinomycetales > Kineosporiaceae > R-H-3. The sequence continues at coordinate 3,252 of NZ_MWLL01000190.1, forward strand.
CTTCGTCGGCGACGGCCGCAACAACGTCGCGAACTCGCTGCTCCTCGTCGGCGCCAAGCTCGGCATGGACGTGCGGATCGGGGCGCCGAAGGCGTTGTGGCCCGGCGAGGAGCACGTCGCGATGTGCCGCGAGTTCGCCGCCGCGTCCGGTGCCCGGATGCTCGTCACCGAGGACCCCGTCGAGGCCGTGCTCGGCGTGGACTTCATCCACACCGACGTCTGGGTGTCGATGGGCGAGCCGATCGAGACGTGGGGCGAGCGGATCGACCTGCTGCTGCCGTACCAGGTCGGCAAGGAGCTCATGGCCGCCGCCGGCAACCCGCGCGTGCGGTTCATGCACTGCCTGCCGGCCTTCCACAACGCCGAGACCACGGTGGGCGCCCGGATCGCGGCGCAGTACCCGGAGCTGGCCGGTGGCGTCGAGGTGACCGAGGAGGTCTTCGAGAGCCCGGCCAACATCGCCTTCGAGCAGGCCGAGAACCGCATGCACACGATCAAGGCGGTCCTCGTGGCCGCGCTGGCGTAACGGCCGTGCGCATCGTCGTCGCGCTCGGCGGCAACGCGCTGCTGCGGCGCGGCCAGCCTCTGACCGCGGAGAACCAGCGGACCAACATCCGGGTGGCGGCGGAGAAGATCGCGCTCGTCGCACCGGGCAACGAGCTCGTCGTGGCGCACGGCAACGGCCCGCAGGTCGGGCTCCTGGCTCTGCAGGCGGCGGCGTACGCCGACGTCGCGCCGTACCCGCTCGACGTCCTCGGCGCGCAGACCGAGGCGATGATCGGCTACGTCATCGAGCAGGAGCTGGGCAACCTGCTGCCCGTCGAGCAGCCCTTCGCGACCCTGCTCACGATGATCGAGGTCGACCGGGACGACCCGGCGTTCCTGCACCCCACCAAGCCGATCGGCCCGGTCTACGACCGCCCGACGGCCGAGCGGCTCGCGGCGGACAAGGGCTGGACCGTCGCCGCGGACGGCGACGGGTTCCGTCGCGTCGTCGCGAGCCCGAGGCCGAGACGGATCTTCGAGATCCGCCCGATCCGCAGCCTCCTGGAGCAGGGCACGATCGTCATCTGCGCCGGCGGTGGCGGCATCCCGACGATGTACGACGAGCACCGCAAGCTGCACGGCGTCGAGGCGGTCATCGACAAGGACCTGGCCTCGGCGCTGCTCGCCCAGGAGCTCGAGGCCGACCTGCTGGTCATCGCCACCGACGTGGACGGCGTCTACACCGGCTGGGGGACGCCGCAGCAGCAACGGCTCGGCACGGTGACGCCCGACGAACTGGAGCGCCTCGACCTGCCCGCCGGCTCGATGGGACCCAAGGTCGAGGCGGCCTGCGGCTTCGTGCGCGCGACCGGGCACGACGCCGTGATCGGTGCGCTCGCCGACATCGCGGACATCATCGGCGGGACGGCGGGGACGCGCGTCACGAGCGGGTGAGGGCGTCCGCTCCGGAGACCGGTTACTTCCTCCGGAGCTCGCGCCGGGCGACGGCGTGGTCGAGCCCGACGGCGACGATCTTGCCCTCCCAGAGGGCGACCTCGACCGGCAGACCGACCAGGTCGGGGTCGGCGGCGAAGACGCGCCCCCCGCCGTCGAACGAGACGTGGACGGTGCGCTCGTCGATGCGCCGGCCGACCAGCCGGCCGCGCTGCACCGTCACCGGTCGCTCGATCCTGCGCAGGTACCACCGGTGGATCGCGGCACCGACCGCGACCGGGACGCCGACCAGGGCGACCGTCAGGGCCAGCAGCCCCGGTGAGCCGTCGAGACCGCCGGCGGCTGCGAGGGCGCCGAGGTCGGCCACCCCGATGCCCACGAAGATCCCGCCGGCGACCCGCCCTTCGAGCAGCATGCGTCGGCGCTGCACCGGGTGCAGCCGGCCCTCGCGGTTCTCCTCGAGGACGGCCTCCGTGGTCCCCGGGACGATCGCGAGCAGCGCGGCGTGCGCGGCCGGGACGGACATCGGCATCGGTGATCAGGGCCCTGTCTGCCGGGGCGGGTGCGTGGGCCTGGCCTTCTGCGGATGGATCGTCTCGTGCCGCGCCAGCATCGCGACGAGCTCGCCGATCTTCCGCGCGCGCGTCTCGGGTCGCTTGGGGGCGTTGACCCGGTAGATGAGGGAGAAGCGGTTGGTGCTGGTGAGCACGTCGAACATGGCCTGGGCGTCCGGGTCGGCGGCGATCGCGGCGGCGAGGTCCGCGGGGACCTCGGCCTCCGACGGGGGAGCGTAGGCGGCGGCCCACCGGCCGTCCGCCTTCGCGGCGTCGACGGCGGCACGGCCCGCGGGCAGCATGCGCCCCTGCGCCTCCAGCCGGGCCACGTGGGTGACGTTGCGCTGCGACCAGCCGCTGCGTGCGGTGCGCGGGGTGAACCGCCTCCACGAGATGTCCTGGTCGCCGGCGCGGCCCTGCCCGTCGATCCAGCCGAAGCACAGGCCCTCGTCGACCGCCTGCTGCCAGGTCAGCGTCGTGACGCTGCCACCCTTCCTGCCCAGGGCCAGCCAGACACCCGGCGACGTGGAGTGGTTGCCCAGCAGCCATTCCCGCAGCGCCTCGGCGTCCGCGACGATCAGCTCGTCCAGCTCGGTTCCGGCCACGGCAGGAGACTAGTCGGACGGGCGCCGGCGGACCGGGCCTGCGGACCGGGCCTGCGGGCCGGTGCCTCGGGGCGCAGCCCGGGCCGGCCCGCCCCGGGGGCGGGCCGACCCGAGCGTGCGACGTCAGGCGATGTCGACGCCGCAGGTCTCCTTGACGGCTCCGACGAGCCGGGAGGCGGCGGCCTCGGCCCCTGCCTTGGCGTCGTCGAGCTTCGCCATCGCCTCGTCGACGTCGGTGCCGTCCGCCTTGTGGCTCTCGACCATCTCGTCGAGCACGAGCCTGGCGACGACGACGTCGATGTCCGCCATGAGCTCGGGGGTGGCGGCGTCGGGCCTGAGCGCCTTCACCTTCTGCCCGAGGGCCGCGAAGTCCTTGGCCGCCCCGGCGGGGTCCATGGCCATGGCGTCCCCCGACGCCTTGGACAGCGACCCCAGTGCTGTCGCCGAGGCGCAGAACTTGTCCTTGTGGTCGGCGGCCATCGCGGCAGCCTCGTCGGCCGACGCGGACGCCACGGACGACGTCGGGGCGGCCGGCTGGGCGGTGTCGGAGGTGCCGCCGCAAGCGGTGAGGACGGTCGCGAGCGCCGCCGCAGCGGTGAGGGTCAGGGCTGCCTTCATGGTTCTGATGGTCCTTCCGGGTCGTGGTGCGTCGTGCGGCGGCGGAGCGAGGCGCTCCGCCGTCATCCGCCCACCGGTGCGAGGCCGGCCCATCCGGGGCGGCCGTCGGCGAGCAGGAGTCCGAGGAGGACGAGCAGACCGCCCGCGACGCGCTGCGCCACGAGGGCGCCGCGTCCGAGCCGGCGGGCGAGGCCCGGCAGGGTGCCCACGAGCGGTCCCGCGGCCAGGCAGAGCACGAGGAACGGGACCGACAGCCCGGCGCTGTAGACGGCGAGCAGCCCGGCGCCGTCGAGCGGGTCGCCTCCGGCGCCGGCGGTGACCAGGGCCGCGCCGAGCAGCGGGCCCACGCACGGCGTCCAGGTGCCGGCGAACGCCGTCCCCAGCGCGAACGGCCGCAACCACCTGCCGCGGCCGGCGCCGGTCCAGGGCAGGAGGCGCAGCGTCGGCCACCAGGAGAGGCCCCGGGGGCGCAGGACGACGGCCAGCCCGACGGCGACGAGGACGGCGGCCGCGACCCGGGTGAGCACGACCTGGGAGCCGGGGATCGCGCCGAGCGCACCGGCTGCGGTCCCGAGCGCGACGAAGACCAGGGAGAAGCCGCCCACGAACGCCAGCCCGGCGCCGAGCACGGCTGCGCGCCCGCCGCGGGCGGCGGCGTCCAGGACGACGGTGACGTACGCCGGGAGCAGAGGCAGCACACACGGGGCCGCGACGGTCGACACGCCTGCACCGAACAGCGCCACGTAGGCGTACCCGCTCATGGCGTCACGGCGCGCGGGGCGTCGGCGCCGATCCCGAGCAGGGCGCGGATCGCGTCCTCCGTCGTGTCGTAACCGCCCTCACCGATCTTCACGACCCGGCGCCTGCCGTCCCGGTCGTGGAGGTAGAACTGCGGCCAGTACCGGTTGCCGAAGTCCCGCCAGACGGTCCCGTCCGGGTCGAGCGCGACCGGGTACCCCAGGCCGTTCTCCTCGACGTAGGCGCGAACGGCGTCGGGATCCGCCTCGTAGCCGAACTCGGGGGTGTGCACCGCCACGACGACCAGCCCGTCCGCCGCGTAGCGCGCGTGCCACGCCTTGACGTAGGGCTGGACGTTGCGGCAGTTGACGCACCCGAAGGTCCAGAACTCGTAGAGCACGACCCGGCCACGCAGGTCGGCCGGCGTGAGGGGAGCGGTGTTGAGCCACCCCTGCGCCCGGACCGCGGGAGCGGGCGCGCCCACCGGCAGGGTGCCCGCGAGGTCGGCGGGGTCGGCCGCCGCGCCGGGCGCCGGCCGCGCGCCGTCCGTGCCGGTCAGGGTGGAGACCGCGTCCGCTCCCGACCGTTGCGCCACCACCACCGAGCCGCCTCCGGCGACGGCGAGCAGGAGCGCCAGGGCGAGGGTCCGTCGGGCGGTCACGAGGCTGCCCGGATCGTGACCTCGCGGCGGTGCAGCCCGGTGGCGCCGCTGGGTGCCGGCTCGTGCGGGGCGGCGACCTGGGGGTCGCCGGTGCCGTCGATCGCGCGGACGGCGAGGGTGTGGGTGCCGGCGGTGGCGTCCCAGGTCCAGCGCCACTGCGCCCAGGTGTTCGCGGAGGCGACGGCGCCGACGTCCGCCCGCTCCCACGGGCCGTCGTCCACCTGGACCTCCACGGCCCTGATGCCGCGCGTCGGTGCCCAGGCGACGCCGGCGACGACGACCCGACCGGGTGTCAGGACGTCCCCGGCGCGGGGCACGTCGATCCTCGACTGGGTCTTGATCGGCCCTTCCTTGGACCAGCCGCGCGGGATCCAGTAGCCGTCGGCGTCGTCCCAGCCGGTCAGCTCGATCCGGCTCAGCCACTTGACCGCGGACACGTAGCCGTAGAGACCGGCGACGACGATCCGGGCCGGGTACCCGTGCTCGGCGGGCAGCGGCTCGCCGTTCATGCCGACCGCCACCAGCGCCGGACGGCCGTCGAGGGCGAGCGCGGTCGGGAAACCTGCGGTGAAGCCGTCCAGCGAGTGCCCGAGGATCTGGCTGCCGCCCGGCCGGACGCCGGCCCGGTCCAGCAGCGTGGACAGCGGCACGCCCTGCCACAGCGCGTTGCCGACGAGGTCGCCGCCGACCTCGTTCGAGACGCACGACAGCGTGACCGGCTCGGCCGCCGTGGCCAGCTCGAGGAGGTCGCCGTAGGTCAGCGTCACCGGTCGGTCCACCGCGCCGTCGACCGTCAGGCGCCACTGCCGTGCGTCCGGGTGGGGGACGAGCAGTGCGGTGTCGATCCGGTAGAACCGGTCGACCGGCGTGACGTACGGGGACAGGCCGGGGACGGCGAGCGGCTCGGTCGACGGGACGGCGGTGCCGGAGACCGTCACCGGCAGGTCCACGGCGAGCGGCGCCGGGGTCCGGGTGCGCCGGACGAGGACGGCGGAACCGGCAGCGGCCGCACCGAGCGCCGCCGCGGCGGCGGCGGCCACGACGACCGGGCGCCGCCCGGTCGTC
>NZ_MWLL01000191.1 GCF_002198675.1 Kineosporia sp. R_H_3
CCCCGGTGACCTCCGCCCCGCTCCCCCACGACCACGGCCCGTCGGTGGCCGCGAGCCGCAGCCCGGCCAGCCGCTGCGCCGGGACGAAGCCCCTGGCGGCGGGTTTCGAGACGAGGAAGTCGAGGACAGGTTCCCAGGACGACGGCGGCGGACCGACGTCCAGCCCCAGCGGCCGCGCAGCGTCCCGCAGGTGGATCGCGGTGTCCGACATCGGCCCCGCGGCGCCCGTCACAGGAGGCTTGAGCCGGGCACCGGCGCGCTCCCTCAGCAGCCTGACGATCTCCTCGGTCGGACGACGCGCCTCACGCCGCGCCGTTTCGTCCGCCATCCTGTCCAAGTCCCCGCGGTATCGGATCACCTGTCCCGCAAGGAAGACCAGCGACACACCATGCTCGGGCGGCACCAGGTGCGCCGCCACCTCCCGCACCGTCCAGCCGCCGCACAGGCTCGGCGTCCGCCACTGCTCCTCGGTCAGTCCCGCGAACATCTCCGCCGCCAGCAGCCGGTTCGCCGTCGCGACCGCGTACATCGACTCCAGATCCGCCACCCGACAAGTCTGCGACGCACCCTCGCGACGACATCCGCAGCGCAGCGGGGTGACGTTGACGATGGGTCCGTCGTGGGGTCCCCCAGTGAACCGTGCGGTGTTGCTGCCCTTGCAGGGGCGCGCCCAGTTGGGATCGGGCCGACGAGCCCTGGGACGCAGCCGTTGTCACCGCCGCGGACGCCGAAACCGGACCGTCGAACGCGCGTCGCCCGCACAATCGGAAGGTCGGCGGTTTGACCCCGCCCCTGGCCACCACAAAACCCCTGTTGACCAGGGATTTTCTCACTTCCGGGGCCGATACGCCTCGGCACTCGATACCAGTGCTTACCGGTGACAACCGGATGCTTCCGGACAACGCGTTTCCAAGATCTTGCCCAATACGCGCCCACGGATTACTGCACTGAGACAAGCATCCGGCGTCGTCGCTGGTCATCTCCACAGGGCCGCGACGTCGTCAACAGTGGGCGACCGACACGTATCGGAAGATCGGTCGGCCGACGTACGCGCCCCTTCTTCGAGCCGACATAGCGCACCCTGTCGGCGGCGAGCGTGGCGTGTGGCTCGGCACTCGCCGATAGCCACCGTCGACTGATCGCTGCACCGTGACGTGGCGTCCCGCTGGGCCAGACGTTCGTGGCCCCGGACCCGTCACCTAACCGTGGACGGTTCAGCGTCCGTCGCGAATTGCTCAACAAGATCCTCATCCTCAACAGCAGCCACACACGGCGCGCCCTGGCCGAGTACCAGGACCACCACAACAACCCACCGGCCACACCGGTTCCTCGGCCAAGCCGCACCACTAGGAGCCCTGCCATGACAGCCAGACGCCCCGCCCGACACCTCGTTCGACACGAACGACTCGGCGGCATCCTGCACGACTACACGCACGCCGCGTGAGGCCTGCAGAGTTTCTGGCGCCCGCAGGCCGAAATCATGTCTCGAAGGGCCGGGCGTCGCTGGCGCTATGCGTCGACCTCGGGACGGGGCCCCAGACGGCGACAACTTTGCGACCACGACGGCCAGAACTACCCGTGTTCTACCGACCAGGCGAGCCAACCGACCACCGCGAGGACCCATCTGGTTCGTGGCCCCGCCAGGCTTGATGGCCAGTTGGGTGCTCGCTCTCGCCCGAACACAACGGGGACTATCCGTCACGGACTTAGAGGCATACCCTGCAAGATCTGGGTTGTCCGACGGCCTACCGAACGCCATGACGCTGGGGCACCAAACCCACCAAGAGAACTCGCCCGGGGAGGTCACATCGTGGCCGAATTGGCTAATAGTAAGCGGCAACTGCTGACCGCTACGCATGTCGCCACTAAATTGTCGCCAGCGGACCGACGAAGAATGCGCGGAACCCCAACCGGAGCATTCCGCAAGGCCAGCCTTCTTCGGTCACTGCCACTGGATCCCGCGATACTGCAGCATATGGCCAGCGCTCTCGACGAAGACGCCGAGGAGGAAACTCGCTCGGCCTGGCAGGTCCTCATCGGACTATCGTCCAGAATGATTTCGCCCCACACGGCAATATCGAACATGCAGATGGCTAAAGACCTTGCTTCCCTCCCCAGCGAAGTAGTCCTCCATTTTGCGGAAACCGCAACCGAAAAGGCGGCCAGCGAACAAGCATCGTCTGCAATAGAATCATTCAAGCAGTATTTGCACATCGCTCCTGTTGGTCGACTCCACTTGGAACGGCTTGAGATGATGCCCGTGGGGGTGGAGAGAGGCGAACTCGTATTCACCGTGCCGATGACGCCTTTAGAATCGGCAACTATCTCCCACAAGGAATGGTCGACGTCGTCCCGAGAATACGAGGACCTTGTCAGCGACTCGTTTGAAAGCTTCAGCGAACGTGGCGTAGCCGAGAAGACTGACGCCTCGATGTCCACCGAAAATGAGGCTCGACACACGAGCGAACTGACGTTCGGGGCTTCCCTATCCGGGTCATACACGGGTGTATCGCTAACAACAACGTTTGGGCTCAAGAACACGCGCGACGAGCGAGAATCGGCGCGACGTTCTCTCCAGCGGAACTCCGAAATCACTCAGAAAGCGTCGGCCAGGGCAAAGACTGAACATAAGGTCTCTGTAAAGCTTGAAGCGAAGCAAGGAACGAGCGACTCCACGTTCCGCACGATAACGAATCCTAGCGCCACGAACGCTATACGAGTCGACTACTACCGCATGATGCGGAAGTGGCGAACCAGCCTCTACCGATACGGCCTACGAGTAACTTACGACATGACTATCCCAAATCCGGGGGCGCGTCTCTTTGCGCGATACCAGTTGCTCAGCCGTTTAGAGGAAAAACTCAGGACGCCGTTCTCGTTTGGGCTGCATCCCGAAGATCTTACTGACTCGAACTGGGCGGCAGAAGCCTTGGCCCACGGAGCGGGAGTGACTTCTCCTCCCGCACCCATATTGACGGCCCTGCCGACACAAGATATCGCCTTCATTGGTGCCGACGAAGCCTTCGAGACTCGCCTCGGAAAGTTGGAGGTTGAAGTCCCGGAAGGGTACAAGGTGAAGTCCGCTGCGTTCACCGCGCACGCAATACCTTACCCGGCGGCCAACGTTCGATTTGAGCTTCTGGACGACGGATCGATAGGCGGCGCGTTGCCGAACACGGGTCCATTGACGATAACTAGCGCCTCGCCCCAATTGATTGGTCGCACGGGTCGCATCTCGACGGCCTATCTGTATCGAGAGATAAGCGCTGCAACCATGCGCCTCGACTTGGTCTTCGAACGGTTGCCGAGTGCACTGGCCGCGTGGCAACTGGCAGCTTGGTCCACCATCCGAGCGGCGGCCGAGCGTCGATATCAGGATGAGCTTTCCCAGGTTCAACGGAGACGAGATGCTCTATGGCTGGAGCTTAGCAATAAGGACACTCTCTCGCTCAGACGACTCGAGCGCGAGGAACTTCTGCGCTTGATCATGGAGTGGATGCTCGGTCCTCAAGCCTTTGATACTGCACCTCCCATGGTCGCTTCCACGATCGAAAAGGTGGTGAAGAACGAAGGACTACTCCTTGAGGGCGGGGCGGGCCCAATGCTTCCAATTGACAGCAAGGATCGAGATGAAGTTCTGGCATTCGGTGATTTCGTGAAGTTCATACACCAAGCAGTCGAGTGGGAGAACCTGCTCTACTTCATGTACCCGTACTTCTGGGGATCGGAGTCACTAGGCCAGCAAAAGATACTTTTTGAGCACGCAGATCCTGAGCATAGAAATTTTCTCCGCGCCGGATACGCGAGAGTTGTGATCACGATCCGCCCAGGATTCGAGGCAGACTTTACCCAGTTGCTGGAGACCGGAACACTTTCGGCCGAGAAGACATCGCCATACGTCTCGGTCGCGGAAGAAATCGCGAACTTCGCGCGCACCAACTACGCCAACATGGCTCCCGCGAACCCGGAGAAGCACGCGCGTCCATTGCTCTATCCGCAGCAGAGGGCGACCTGGGACACCATGCAGGTGGCGGTCGCGCAAATCGACTCGTACCACGATGACAACAAGAGTTACCCCCCCGCCCTCGATGTGTTGCCTGGAGCACCCTTCAAAGACGCTTGGGGGCGTCCACTTGTCTATCGCGTCCCTGGGAGCGGCAATGACTTTGATCTTTTGTCCCTCGGAGCAAACGGTGTCGAGGGGGGAGACGACCTCAATGCAGACATTTCCGCGGCTGCCGTGGCATCGCTGGTTGGGTCATGGTTCGAATACACGCCCACAAGCGGTATGGATATCGAAATTGACACGAACGGGTCAGACATTGCCTAGCCCCAGTGGGACTTAGGATGCAGCCCGCCGTCTCAGGAGGATGCTTCGCAGTAGGCGATCTACTCGGGACCTCCCATCAAGAAGGGGAGCAGTCAGGGACGGCACTGTTCGGAAAAGCGGTCGAGAGTCCCATCGTCAGGGACTACATACAGGAAACGCACGGCGTGGGATCCGCTGGCCTGCCCCTGGCGCTACTCCTCGATTGCGACTGGTGGGATTCCTTTGTGGGAGCTAAGGGCAAGAACTCGTACTTTGACTTTCTTGGCAGACACCATCCAAAGCTCTCGCGTAAGGCTCTGGACGGGTTGAACCCAGAACCAGCTAGGCCCGACATCTTGACTTGTCTTGGGCCGGCGACTAGCAGGAAGGTAGGCGAACTTTCTCGCAACGAGTACTTCGAGATCAAGCCGGATTCCCCGACAGGCTTGGAGAAGTGGTTTGGTCCGCCTGGCGCGCCGGAGTTGGGAAAGCGCAGCAAATTGAGGAAGTTTTATCGCTCGTTCTTGCTGCCGTACCGGGAGGGAGTCGTCTATCCAAACACTCCCACCAAGTCCAAGGAGCTTCCCCTTCCGCTCAATCAGGTGTTCAGACATCTCGTTCGCGCGTTTATGCGGAACCATGGCGTTAGGAAGGTTCGCCTATACATTTCAGTCAGACTGCACTCGCCCGGACTGCTCCTGTACAAGATTTGCATCGAGATTGAGACAGACGACAAGCGGAGACAAGAGGCTCTGGCACGGGCAACCGGTAAGTGGCTTTATGCCGCTTACGTCGTCTGCCACTTTCCAGAACTCTTTCCTGCCATTGAGTCAGAGTTAGGTGAGCACAGTTTTGAGGGTGAGCCATTTCCTCGGATCCGTTGTCAATTCAACGTGCTACCTGAACTAAAGCCAGTACTCGGGTCGCTTGAACAGGCGGTAATGATGCGTGGCCTCGCTCTACCGGGCGAGCAGTTTCTCCTATGCTGCGACGAATCGTTCTATCAGTGGCTTGTTGCCAAGCCACCTGAGATTCAGGTTCGGAAGTTGTGGGCAGAAGTCCAAGCTAGAGCCGAGTCGTGGGTCAAGCTCGCCGGTGGGGAAGCCCTCTGGAGCAGGGTGAGGCCTCTGATACTTGAAGTCGAACAAGTAGCAAGGAACTTCGCGTTAATGTTTCCCGACGCCGAGGACTTTGTTAATGCGGTTCTTAGTTGGGTGACTCGGCACCCACTGCTGACGCTTGGAATCGTGGTTACGGGAGTGGTAATCACTGCTGGTGTTGCCGCGTACCTAGAGGCCGCCCTGGTTGGAGCCGCTCTCGTCGCCAGCGAGGGAGCCATCGCCGAGGGAACTGCCGCAGGCGCGGCGAGCGCCCTCGGACGCTTCGCGCTGACTGAGGAGATCGCAGCACCGCTGTTCGGCCCAGAGGTGGCTTCCGCTACAGGTGCGAGGGGGTTCATGACAGCGACTGAAATCTCGACACAGATCGGCGGAGTCGGCGTGCCTGCTAATGACGGACTCATTCTTGCGAATGCAGTTTCACGGCCACTCCTTTCGACGGCACAACGGCGCGTGGCCGCTGCGGGTGTGGCCGCTGCGGCCGTACTCATGGTCTCATCCAGTAGCGCATACGCTATGGAGCGAGGCGCTACTGTGGTTGACCCCAAACGTGCACCGATTGTCGCGCAGCACGCAGCGGGCCTATACATGATTCGTTCACAGGATCCCGCGACATATCGGTCACGCCCTCCTGTGCAGGGAAGTCCGATCAACGTACATGACTATGCTGAGCCCGCTTCACGGACGGCGCCAGACTTTTCAGGACGCCCTCCCCCGTTGCTCGCCAGATACGTCGGCAGCCTTAAAGTGATCTGAACCAAGGTCTGGACTGGATCCGATTTGCCTTAGCTGAATCTGCTCGATCTTGTCACCTCTACCCACCGCCGGAGCGGTGAATGAGGTGACGTCGTACCGCCGGACCACGGCCGCAGGAGGCCACCGGTCGTCCAGAGGTATGCACCTACCAGCACGTCAAGCAGGCGGTCGACGGTCCAGAGCCCGGCCGGCTGCCGCAGTCCCGGCGCGGCGACGCACCGGTGTGGGTGTCGGAATCTCGTACATCGGCGCTGACCTGGACGTTTGCATCTGCAGCCTGTGGGTGCCGGTAACCCCTGCATGGGAGCTGACCTGCACGTTGTCCGTGAGGCGGCTGAGGTGATTGCCGGCAGAGGGTTTCGGTCGCCGTGGATGGTGGTCAGCCGTGAGGCGGCTGGAGGTCGATCTGGATCTCGGTGAGGTCGATGGCGCCGTCCGGGGCGAGTTGTCCGACGACAGAGATCAGGGGGATGAGGTAGCCGGTCTTGATGAGGATCCGGTATTCAGGCCGGCCGGGGATGAGCTCGGGCAGCTGGTCCCATCCGGTGGCGAACTCCTCGACGAGCGGGAGCAGCTCGTAGGCCTGGAAGTCCGCGATCGAGGGCTCACCGGCCGGGCCTCGCTCATCGCCGAGCTGGGTGTCGAGGTGGGCGAAGAAGTCGGGGCTGGCGCGGACGACGCGTCGGGTCATGCCGCGGGCGTCAGGCCGTCCGGCGTCAGGCCGTCGGGCGTCACGACGCCTGGCGGGCGGCGGCCTCGCGCTCGAGGACGCGGCGACGCAGCTCGTCGACGACGTGCCGGTACTCCGCGGGGACGTCGGCGAGGTCACGGATGATGCTCGCCTCGAACGCGGCCTCCCGCTCGGCAGGGGTCATCGCGTCGAGCTCTGCTGCTGTCAGCACGCGCACCGCGACCTCCCCAACCCTCGGCTCTCGTTCTTCGAGGCTACCTGCCGCCACCGACGACCTCCAGACATCCATGAACCCGTCTGTCCACGCCGCACGGCGCCGACGCGGGGCCGGAGCCTCCGCCGCCTCCCTCGCCTGGCTCACGGGACGCTCGCCTCGAGGATCTGGACGGCCCGCCGCGCCACGGTCAGGCGGGTGAGCGGACGGCCTTCGCGTTCGAGGGCTTCCCGGGCCCGGCGTTGCAGAAGGACCCGGGCGCCGTCGGTCTCCGCCAGGCGCCGTTCCAGGTCCTCCAGTTCGCCGGGCGTCGAACTGTCGGGCGGCGCATGGCTGGCGCTCTCGCCGTCGGTCGGTCGCCCGGGTGTCTCCCACCAGGGGCCGGGGCAGGCCAGCCGGGCCGGGGTCCGGGTGGCAGGGTCCGCGGCCACCGTCAGCAGCGCCGCCACGGCTGACTCGGCGGGACGGTCGTGGTCACGGACCGCGGCCAGCAGGACCTGGGCGAGATGGTCCGCGGTCCACAACCGCGAGGGCAACCCCAGATCGGCCCGCAGCTGCCGGCACTCCCCCGCGATCTGCTCGAGGTCGACCGGGCCCAGCAGCCGCGCCACCTCAGCCCTCGCCAAGGTCGGCGTCGTCGCCGGCGTCGTCGCCGGCGTCGTGGTCGGTGTGGTGCTCGGCGTCGTGGTCGGCGTCGTGGTCGGCGTGGAGGGCCGGGGAGGAGGGTTTGTGCTCTGGGTGAAGAACTCTGGGTCGGGCCGCACCGGTGCGGCCACCCTGGCCGCATCCGTGCGGCCGGGGGTAGCCGCATCCCTGCGGCCACCCCGACGCCCCCGCCAGTCCGCCGAGACGCGGACACCACCGGCGCCCGCCGGCTGCCGACCATGGTCGGTGACCGGGGTGGCCGCATCCGTGCGGCCACCCCCGCCCCGCCCGGGCCGAACCGGAGCACCCGGACGGGTGGCCCGGACCAGGTACCGGTTGGTCAGGTTCACCCCCTCCTGGCAACGGCGGGTCACCTCGACCGCCCCGATCCCGACCAACTCCCTCAATGCCCGGTCAACGGAGTCGACGGACTTCTTCCGCAGCCGGTCGGCCAGGGTGCGCCGCGACGGCATCCGCTGCCCCGACGACTGCCCGTACCGCAGCAGCACCGCGTACAACCGGACCGCGGCGTCGGACACATCGGCGTCCAGAACCCACTCCGGGACGATCGAGAACCGCTCCTCCAAGACAAGAGCAGCCGCACCAGTACTGGCCTCGCCGCGGTCGTTCACGGGCCCGGCCACGCTGTCGCGGGAAGTGTCCACGAACGAGTCGGCACACGGCGGCATACCGTCCCACGGCTGGGACACTCGCTGGGGTTCGCCAGCGGACAGGGCGCGGGGGTTGTTGACGGCGATCGACGGCAAGGAGTCGACTGGGACAGGCAGGACGGCATGACAGGTGGGCATCCGGGCCTCCGGAGTAGCTCCGGCAGCACACCACCCCCAGGCTCGGCTGGCCCGCAGCAGAAGCAGGACCGAGTGTCCGCGGAATGTCCGCGCCAGACCCAGGAGGTGGTGTGCCGCGACGGGACGAACCGATACACGGCGGAATCCCGAACCACTCCTGAACAGCAACAACGCGGACCCGGGCAGACCACCCGGCATCAACAAGACCTGGGGTTAGGCACCTGAAAATCGGAAGGTCGGCGGTTCGACCCCGCCCCTGGCCACCGCCTCTGACCTGCGGATTCGTTCCGCAGGTCGCTTGGTTTGGGGCCTCAGCGGGGTCGGTACATCGATTCGTACATCAGTTGGTCACAGGTCGTCCCATTCGATGGCCGGCCAACGGCCCCCGTGGTCGACGAAGTGGGCCGCTGCCCCGATCGCTGCGCCGACCGAGGTGATGTACCGGTCGGCGATGGTCGTGGGCTCGCCGCCGATGGTGAGTTCGACCAGGTCGCCGGTGTCCTGCGGGCCTACGGCCTGGAAACTCGGGCCTTCTTCGGTCTCGTTGTGTCCGACGAAGATGCCGCCGTCCGCGATCGCGACGCCCAGCCACTCGCCGGAGGGCTGGCCGAGGTACACCTCCGACCGACCACTCCCGACCAGGCTGCGGATGGCCGCCACCGCCTCGGCCGTTGTCACCGCGTCCACGTTCGAGATCCCTCGACGGGGGTCCCAGTAGTGGATCGACATGCTCGTCACCGGACCATCTTCGTCGGGAACTCACTGCTCACGCGAGCCTGTCGCTGAGCAGGCGCATGGCGGCGCGCTTCTCGTCGAGGGAGGCGTGGGCGTAGATGTTCATGGTGGCGTCGAGGGCGGAGTGGCCGGCGATCTCCTGGACGATGTGCGGCGGGACGCCGGCCTCCAGGAGCAGGGTCACGCAGGGGTGCCGCAGGTCGTGCAGGCGGACCGGCTGGTCGAGGACGGCGCGGACCTGGTACCAGGAGCGACGCAGGACACGACACTAGAGCAGCGACATCACCAACATCCCGATCACGGCAGCCATGATCGCGAGAAGCAGGAGGCCTGCAGCTACCTGCCGGGCACGCCCCGAGGACGTCGCCACCATTCCGGTGGCCCGCTGTGCCCTGCGGACCGACCAACTGATCCAGAGGCGCCATGGCTGAAGCCGGCGCAGTCGCGCGAGAGCTTCCTCGTCGCCTCCGACAGCAGCCACCCAGTACCAGCGAAGGGCAGCTCGCTTGTCCCAGTCCTCAGTCAGGCGAGCGACCTGGGTCGCGGCCCTGGAGGCGTCGCGGGAATGCAACGGGGCAGCTGCCGTGCACCGCTCGTACCACCCAGCTGCACCTGATCGGTCGCCGCTGTGCTCGAGTAGTCCGGCGAGCTTGTGCATCGCGATCGGACTGCCTGCATCGGCAGCCGTGCGGTACCAGGCCTGCGCTGCCGCTGGATCGGTCGCGAGCAGACCGTCACCGAAGGCGACGCAAGGCCGGGTGTCGCCCCGGCGCAAGGACGCCCGACAGATCTCCTCTGCCTCTGCCGGCCCGTGGGAAGCCAGGAGCCTGACCAAGGGCTCCAGCGCCGTGTCGTCACCGAAGTCAGCGGCACGCCGCAGCCAGGTTGCCGCCGCCTCGGCGTCGTCGTCCCGGTGCAACAGGCCGATCTGAGTGAACCGGGCGCTGCCGGTCACCGCCGCCAGGTCCGCGGCCGCCCGCGCCGCATTGAGACCGACCGCCCGGATCACATCGGGGTCAAGCAGCCCATCACTGTCAAACGCCGTGAGCCATCTGTGCCCCGGTCGGAACGTGTAGGACATCGGGCTCGCGAACTTTCCGTAGGTCCGGAACGTCCCCAGTCTGGTCGTCTTCCGGACCTCGACGTGAAGCTTCGCGGATATGTCGACCGGGCCCTCGCCCGAGTAGGCGATGACGACGCCAGCGACGAAACCGTAGGCGAGCCCGGGGTCCGACACCCGCCAAGAGCACTGGTTCCTCCCATGACCGAAGACCTGGATCTTCGGGCTTACGGACGTCGTGTGCTTGGCGAACTTGACCTCACCGGAGACGGGTTGACCCAGGCCAGCCAGGAACGGGAACAACTTCGCGACCTCGATGGCCAAGGTGGCACGCTCATCGGTGGTGACGCTCGCGCTGGCAGCTGGGGCCAACGAGACGAAGACAGGCTCAGTCACCGAAGGCGTGCTGACCCGAAGCTCCAGTCGCAGCCGGCGCAGCGTCACTCCATCGGGGGCAGTGAACGAGACGGGCACACTGAACCCGAAGGAGCGTACGCCGTCCGGCAACAAGGACTCGCCGGTGGAACCGATGTCGTCCTGCGGCAGTTCCGCGGTCACGCGCTCGGGCAACGCGACGTCGACCGAGCGCACCACCAACTCCGCCTCGGTGTCCTCGAACGCCATGATCGGCGGCTGGCCGAGGTGCAGGAGCTCGGCCCGTTCTTCGTCCTCGTCCTCAGGCCAGACCGGGTCTTTCGTGGCAACGACCCGGGCTGTGAGCAAAGGAGTAGGCGAGGGTGCCGCATGTCTGGTGGAGTACGCCGACTGCCTCGCGCCCTGCACGTAAACCAACTTGTACATCGGGTCCATGGCTCACCAGCTCGCATCGACCGCCGTTCACTGTCGACGCTAGTACGTGCACCAAGGGCAAGGAAGCGGCGTTGGCCCCCGAGCCACGGGCGTGGCGCCATCCTGCAGGGATCGAAGCTGGGGCGTCCGACTCGCCAAGGAAGCGAGGCTGTCTTCGAGGTCCTGCTGACCCCGCAGCCCGTCGCTCTCTCCGGGACGAACGAGCTCTCGGCGGGCAGTATCGCGCCGCGTACGAGCAGGACGTCCTGACCTTCCAACGGCACCACAACCGGCCGTTACCTCGGCTGGGATGAGGGTGCTCCACCGCCGACCTGCGACGTTTGCCGAGCCGTTCGGCGGCCGGCCGGCCAGTCCCGCCACAATGCAACCCATGAGCGACGAGGACATCGACTGGTCCACTGTGAAGGCCTGCTGCGGCCCGGCCACCTCGATCCCGTCGCTGCTACGTGATCTGGCAAGTGCGCAGCCCAGCCAGCGTTCCCACGCGATTTCCGAACTCTGGGGATGTCTGTGCCACCAGGGAACCGTCTACGAGGCGTCTGCACTCGCGGTCCCGTTCCTGTTCACTGCCGCCAAGTCCTTGGAACTGCCCAGCGCTGAGAGGGATCAGCTCCTGGCGCTCATCGTGCACATCGGCCTCGGCGAGGACACGACCTGGCGTGGCTACACCTCGTGGGAGGTAGTGCAGGCCTGCGCCGTTGCCGTCAAGGCGCTTCTGCCCGACTTGGCGGCCTGGGCTCTCGTAGGGCCGCCAGAAGCACGGCGGTGGACACTGGCTTTGGCCGCGCAACACCCGAACGACTGGGCCTCGTTCGGGATCGACACGAACCAGCTCATGCCGAACGCCGACCCAGCCACGGCTGAGTTGGTTCGCCATGCTGTTGCTGGGACTGCCCCTGGAGAGGGCGTCATCGACGCGGTTCTGGCATCGAATGCTGATCTGCGCGACTACCGGCGATACGCAGCCTTACCTAGAAACCGGGTGAGGTCCGCCCCGAGTGAATGTAGCTCGCGGACCTCAGCGAGCATTGGCCGGCCTGAGCAGGATCGGAGTGACAGCAGGAATGACAGCAACGACTCTGCATCCGAGGGACCCCGCGATACGACTCAAGGGAATCACCCCTGATCAGAGGCTTTCCCCAGACCATGGTGGACGACTCCGAAGCGGCTGAAAATCGGAAGGTCGGCGGTTCGACCCCGCCCCTGGCCACAACCCCTGAAACCCCTGCTGAGCAGGGGTTTCTTCATTTTGGCGCCCACTCGCGAGCCCACCAAAGCGTCCGCGCAATGTCCGCGCCGAACGCCACTTCCTCCCTCCCTTCAGGCCGTTGAACTGCGGCTTTGGCCGCCAGTCCGCCCGAAGAGCAGCCGATTCTCGGCACGACCAGGAGCCATGTCCCGACGCGTGCCAGTTCGTCCCGGCTCGGCCCACCGCGCAGCGTCTCGAACTGCCTCGTCGGCGGACACTCCGCGGGGACAGCCAAACCACGACCCCGGCTGGTCGCCACGGACGAAGTCCTTCCGACCCGGAAACGGAAGGTCGGCCACGTCAGGTAGCGACTCGAGCCAGGTCCTACCAGCAACTGCCAGCCGGTCCGTCGCGGAACTCCAGCGTCCGCGGACAGCGCTCGAGCCCGGGCGTTGTCGGCGGCATCTCGCATTCCTCGAGCCACGTCTGCGCAGGGCTCCGCCCTGATGGCGTAGCCCTGCGCATGCGGGATCCGGGCCGGTCACATGGCTGGGACGACCTCGTAGACCTCGACCGACCCACCGGAGGCAAGCAGCGGGCAGCCCTTGGCGAGGGCCACGGCACTGTCCAGGTCGTCCGCGGCCAGGATCGAGTAGCCGGTCAACCCAGACCGGCCGGCACCAGCGACGCTGCCGTCAGTCGCGATCGAGACGCTGGCACCGAAGGGGTTGCCGCCGTCCACCACAGACGCCCGAGCGAGCCGAACCAGGCGCCCCATGCGTCCATCACGGCCTGCTGCTGCTCCGCGGTCGCCTCGGACATGTCGCCGCCACCGGTGTAGGCGAGCAGGAAGTTCGTCATCGTGCCGCTCCTCATGAAGGGGTCCAGGACCCAGCGAGCGGCCGCGAACTGCGGCCGATACGTCTTCGACGGACGAGGCGCACGCGAATCGACACCTGAAGCAGCTTTCTCCACCCCGGAATGCACTCTGCACAGGGCCAGCCTCAGCGGTCCGCTGCAGATGCACTTTGTTCACCTCACCGCCGCCGCTTCTACGCCACTGGGGGCCGGGGTTGACCAGCGCGTGCGGCCCGGCGGGCTGTCTCGGTGCCGCCGTCGATGAGTAGCGACGACAGGGGAACCCAGACCAGTAGATGCACGTGCGAGGGGAGCCACGCGCAGGGTTCTGTGGTGCAGTCTCGCGGCGGCCCACCGCGCCGATAGGTCCCCTTATGTCAGTCCGCCGGCTCTGTCAGCCCGCCGGCACGCTCTCCACTGCTCCCGGTGTCCGCTGCGGTTCACGACGCTGCCCAGAAGTAGGAGTGCAGGCCATCTCGAGAAGTCGCAGTCTGCGCGGACGCATCGAGCGCGTCCACCACGCTGCAGGACGGCGAGCTCATCGACATCACCATGGACCTGCACGGGCCGTGAAGGTGAGGCCGTGCGTGCAGTCCGGGTAGCCGTAGCGGGCGCCGACACGTCGCGGTGATCCTCGCCCGGGAGACGCCCTCGATCGCGGGCCCGATCACCCAGGCATGTCCGGCGGCCCGGGGGCCTGCTCACGCAGACGTCGAGGACGTACTTGACGAGGCGCCTAGATTGTGACACAACTCGCTGTGTCCGCTATCACCTCGTCGAAAGGTCAACGATGACCTCCACTGACACCCCACTGTTGGCGATCGACGACCTCCTGAGGGAGGCGGTAGAACGCGACGGCATCCCGGGCGTCGCTGCGCTGGCAGCGGACCGCGACGGTGTCGTCTACCGCGGCGCCGCCGGCCGCCGACTGACCGAGCCGCAGACGCCGATGACCACCGACTCGGTCCTGTGGCTGGGCTCGATGACCAAGATGATCGTGGCCATCAACGCGCTCCAGCTGGTCGAGCGCGGGCAGCTGCAGCTCGATGCGCCACTGAGCGAGCTGCTCCCGGTCCTGGCAGACGTGCAGGTGCTGAGCGGCTTCGACGACGACGGCCGGCCGGTGACCCGGCCCGCGAGCACGCCAGTGACCCTGCGCAACCTGCTCAACCACACGGCCGGGAACGGCTACCACTTCTGGCACGCCGACGTCATGAAGTACCAGGAGGTCATGGGCCTGCCAGGCATCATCGAGTGCCGCGAGGCCACGCTCACCACCCCGCTGGTGCACGAGCCCGGCAGCGCCTGGGTG
Source organism: Kineosporia sp. R_H_3 (assembly GCF_002198675.1). Lineage (GTDB taxonomy): Bacteria > Actinomycetota > Actinomycetes > Actinomycetales > Kineosporiaceae > R-H-3. Next base: position 14,507 of record NZ_MWLL01000191.1, read on the forward strand.
TACGGGATGAACATCGACTGGGTCGGCAAGGCCATCGAGGCCGTCACCGGCGGCTCGCTGGAGGAGTCGCTACGCCGCGACCTGCTCGACCCCCTGGGCATGGCCGACACCAGCTTCATGCTCACCCCGCAGCGCCGGGAGAAGCTCGGCGGCATGAACGTGCTGACCCCCGACGGGCGCGTCGAGGTGCCGTTCGAGATGACCCAGGAGCCCGAGTTCCAGATGGGCGGCGGTGCCATGTACGGCTCCCCCGAGGACTACCTGGTGCTGCTGCGCATGCTGCTCGCCGGCGGCATCCATGAGGGCCGCACGATCCTGTCGCCGGCCATGCTCGAGGAGGCGCTGGCCAACCAGATCGGAGACCTGCGCGTCGGCCCCATCCCGACCGTCGACCCGGGCAGCTCGCACGACGTCGACTTCCTGCCCGGGACGACGAAGACCTGGTCACTGCTGGGCATGCGCAACGAGGAGGACACCCCGCAGGGCCGTACCACCGGCAGCCTGTTCTGGGCCGGCCTGGGCAACACCTACTTCTGGGTCGACTTCGGCTCCGGTGACTGCGGGGTGCTGTTCACACAGATCCTCCCCTTCGCCGACCCCGCCGTCCTCGGTCTCCTCGACCGGTTCGAGGCCGCCGTGCACCGGCGGTGACCAACCTGGAGGCACGTCGCCATCCCACCGGCGAGGATGGCGACGTGCCCGATGACCTCAACGCATCCGAACGCGTCGCAGCTGCGCTCGCCGCCGACATCCTGGACGGTGCTCTGCCCCCGGGGAGCCGGATGCGGGAGGTGGCCCTCGCCGACCGCTTCGACGTCGGCCGGTACACCGTCCGGTCAGCCATCGCGCTGCTCACCGCCCGGGGACTGCTGGTGCACGAACGCCACCGCGGCGCCTTCGTCCCCGAGCTGACCCGGGAGCGGGTCGACGAGGTGCACGGCTTCCGTCGCGTGATCGAGATCGGCAGCTTGCGACTGGCACTGGCCAGAGGCGCCGACCTGGGCCTGGTCGACGACGCCGTCCGCGAGCTGGAGCAGCTGGGTGAGGACGCGCCGTGGCGAACGCTCATCGCCACCCACCAGGACATTCACCATCAGATCGTCGCTGCCGCCGGCAACGAACGACTGCTGAGCGCTTACGCCACCTGCGAGCTTGAGCTGCAGCTGATGTTCGCCGCGATCCGCCCCGACTTCACCGCCCGCCGCCTGGCCGTGCTCCACCGGCACCTGCTCGACCAGCTGTACATCGGCGGCGACGTCGCCGTCCGAGCACTCGAAGACGACCTCGAGATCTCCGGCCGCGCCGCGCTGCTGAGCGCGCTCGAGCGCCAGACCCCGGCCTGACCCAGGAGTTCCCTTGCCAGATCCTCTCCCCCGCCAGCTGCCCCGCTGGTCCGAGCTGCGCCCCCTGCTGCAGCTCGCACCGCCGGCCCGGCGAGCCGCCCGCGTCGCCGGGGCGGGCAGCATCGACGACCTGCGCGCCCTGGCCCGTCGCTACACCCCGCGCGCTGCGTTCGACTACGTCGACGGCGCCGCGGAGACCGAGCTGTCCCTCACCCGCGCCCGGCTGGCCTTCGAGAGGGTCGAGTTCCGTCCCCGCGTCCTCGTCGACGTCTCCGACCCCCGACCGGCCACCACGATCCTCGGCCGCCCCGCCGCCTTGCCCGTAGTGCTGGCGCCCACCGGCTTCACCCGTATGATGCACCACCGCGGCGAGTTCGCCGTCGCCCCCGCAGCAGCCCGCGCCGGGGTCCCCTACGCGCTGTCGACCATGGGCACCGTCTCCCCCGAACGGCTCGCCGCCGCCCAAGGGGACGACGGCGCCGACCGGTGGTTCCAGCTCTACTTGTGGCGCGACCGTGGCGCCAGCAAGGAACTCATCGCTCGCGCCGCCGACAGCGGCTTCCGCACCCTCGTCCTCACCGTCGACACCCCCGTCGCCGGCGCCCGCCTGCGCGACGTCCGCAACGGGCTGACCATTCCCCCCGCACTCACCGCCCGCACACTCGCCGACATGGCCCGGCACCCCTCGTGGTGGCTCAACCTGCTGACCACCGAGCCCCTTGCCTTCGCCTCTTTGACCTCCACCAACGGCACCGTCGCCACGCTGGTTGACAGCGTCTTCGACCCCGCCGCCGACCAGGACGACCTCGACTGGTTGCGCGGCACCTGGGACGGACCACTCGTGGTCAAGGGTGTGCAGACCGCCGAGGACGCGCGCCGCATGGTCGATGCCGGCGCCGACGCCGTCGTGGTGTCCAACCACGGGGGCCGACAGCTCGACCGGGCCGTCACCCCGCTGGAGGAACTACCCGCCGTCCTCGACCTTGTGAGCGACCGGGCAGAGGTCTACCTCGACGGCGGAATCCGCAACGGCGCCGATGTCGTGGCCGCCGTGGCCCTCGGCGCGCGCGCCTGCCTGGTCGGCCGCGCCTACCTCTACGGCCTCATGGCCGGTGGCGAGGCTGGGGTAGAGCGGGTCCTGGAGATCTTGTCCGCCGACATCCGGCGGACCATGGCGCTGCTCGGTGCAGCGACCCTCGACGAGCTGGACGCCGGGTCCGTACGACTCCGAGGCACCTGTGCCTGAGCAGACGGGCGAGGACGCCGCATGACCGGCTCCGCCGACGTCGTCACCGCGCTGAGCGAGGTGCTGCCGGCCGACCGGCTGGTCACCGACTCCGACGTGCTGGCCTCCTATGCCCACGACGAGGCCGAGTGGGCGCCGTGGGAGCTGCCCGCCGCGGTCGTCCGGGCCCGCAGCGCCGAGGAGGTGCAGGCCGTCGTCCGGGCCTGCATCGAGCACCGGGTCCCGGTCGTGCCGCGCGGGGCGGGCACCGGGCTGTCCGGCGGGGCCAACGCCACCGCCGGCGCCGTGGTCGTCTCCCTGGAGGCGATGGACGCGGTGCTGGAGGTCGACGAGCTCGAGCGGTTCGCCGTCGTCCAGCCCGGCGTGGTCAACGACCACCTGCGCGAGCACGTCGCCCGGCACGGCCTCTGGTACCCGCCGGACCCGGCGTCCTCCCCCTGGTCGACCATCGGCGGCAACGTGGCCACCAACGCGGGCGGCGTGTGCTGCGTGAAGTACGGCGTCACCCGCGACTACGTCCTGGGCCTGCAGGTGGTCACCGGCACCGGCGAGCTGGTCCGGCTCGGCCGCCGCACGGCGAAGGGCGTGGCCGGCTACGACCTCACCGGCCTGCTGGTCGGCAGCGAGGGCACGCTGGGCATCATCACCGAGGTCACCGTGAGGCTGCGGCCGCTGCGCGACCCCGAACGCACGGTCGCCGGCTACTTCGACTCCGTCGTCGCCGCCGGCGAGGCGGTCACCGCCGTCGCCGCCGCGGGCCTGACGCCCTCGGCGCTGGAGCTGGTCGACCGGCACTGCCTGGCCGCCGTCGACGCCTGGAAGAACATGGGCCTGTCCGCCGACGCCGAGGTCGTGCTGCTCGGCCGCGTGGACACCCCCGGTGCCGCCGGGGACACCGAGGCGGAGGCGCTGCTGACCGCCTTCGAGGCCGGCGGCGCGTCCTGGGCCGCGGTGAGCACCGACCCCGAGGAGGCCGACGCGCTGTTCGCCGCCCGCAGGCTCGCCTACCCCGCGCTGGAGCGGCTGGGCCCGCTGCTGACCGAGGACGTCTGCGTGCCCAAGGCCGCCGTCCCCGCCATGCTGGCCCGCATCGAGGCCATCGGCGCGGCGCACGACGTGCGCATCGCCAACATCGCGCACGCCGGCGACGGCAACCTGCACCCGCTGCTGTCCACCCCACCCGGCGACGACGACGCCCGCGACCGCGCCCTGCAGGCTTTCCACGAGATCATCGACGCGGCCCTGGAGATGGGCGGCACGGTCACCGGCGAGCACGGCGTCGGCCTGCTCAAGCGCGACGGGCTGGCAGCTGAGGTCTCCCCCGCCGTCCTGGACATGCACCGCGCGGTCAAGGCCGCCCTGGACCCCCACGGCGTCCTCAACCCCGGCAAGGTCTTCCGAACCCCGAGCGAGGGGACTGCGCGTTGAGCAGGGCCGATGAGCCACAGGGGGGTTGACGTCGAGGACGGTCTCGTCGGCGTTGGTCACGGCGCCTGCTCGCGCTCGCTGGGGTGCCGCAACGCTGGATCGGTCCGCGTGTCGGATCGATCCGCTGTGCGCAGGCAGGTCGTCCGATCCCGATCGTCCTGCGTGGCGCGGGCGGTCAGTGTTCAGGGGGTGGCCTGGAGCGCTTGCTCCAGACGACGCGTCAACCGCCGAGCGGACTCGACGACGCGTGCGGAGACGACGGAGCCGCGGCCGTTCAGCCGCGACGATGGGCCGGCCACCGAGATCGCCGCCACTGCGAGCAGTTCGGCGCCGCCCTGGTCCACCATGACCGGAGCCGCCACCGACGACAGGCCGACCTCGTACTCCTCGATCGAGCGGGCGAAGCCTGCCCGGCGCACCTCCTCGAGCGTGGCGGTGAGCCCGTCACCCTCGATGTCGAGGTCCGGCAGCAGTCGCTGCAGGGAGCGGGGGAGCCACCACGCGAGGTCGCCGACCACGGCCATCGCCGCGGGCACGAGAGTCATCCTGACGAGGAAGGCGTCGACGAGGGTCCCCGCGGCGAGCGCGAAGCCGATCTGCTTGATCATCGGGTCGGAGTTGGTGACGAACCGCGGCGAAGACCGAGGGCATGATCGCCGCTGCGGCGACGACCCGAGCGGCCTGGTCGAAGCCGTGGGTGATCGCCTCGTCCCGTGGTAGCCGTGGACGTGGGCCTCCCTTGACGGAGGAGACCAGGAAGACCTCGTAGTCCATGGCCAGTCCGTACAGCACGCCGGTGACGATGATCGGCAGGAGGCTGAGCACCGGCGAGGACGCACGCCATGATGGGCGCCATGGCGCACCGACCTCGCGGGCTGATCCTCGACCTGTTCGGCGACTATCTCCGGTACGCCGACGGAGAGGTGCGCCTCGGCCACCTCGCGACGCTGCTCGAGGCGTTCGACGTCGGCGCCCCGACGGTTCGGGTGACGCTGTCGCGGCTGCGCCGAGACGGCTGGTTCGAGACCGAACGCGTGGGTCGCGAGACGCTCTACCGGCTCACCCCGGGGATGCTCGACGTCCTCGACGAGGGGCGCGCGCGAATCTTCGCGCAGCCGGTGACCGAGTGGTCGGGACGCTGGACGATGGTCATCTACCAGATGACCGAGTCCGAGCGGCAGGAGCGCAACGAGCTGCGCAAGACGTTGGCGTGGCACGGCTTCGGCCCGTTGTCCGCAGCCACCTGGCTGGCGCCGGGCGATCGGCGCAAGGAGGCCCGGGCCTTCGTCGACCCGTTGCTCACCGGTGAGCGCGTCGACATCCTCGCCTGCAGCTCGGAGGGCCTGGAGCACGACCGGGACCTGGCGCGGCGCTGCTGGGACCTCGACGCCCTCGCGGCGGAGTACAGCGAGTTCGTGCGGGATCACCAGCGACTGGTCAGGGCCGCCACGAAGCTGACCGGCGCCGAGGCGCTGGTCGCGAGGACGGAGGTGATCGGCACCTACCGGCACTTCCCGTTCCGTGACCCGCGGCTGCCCTCGGAGCTGCGTCCCGAGCCCTGGCCCGGTGTGGAGGCGTACCAGCTGTTCCGGACGGTCCACAGCGCGCTCGGCCCGGCAGCACGCCAGTACGTCGGCGCGGTCATCGGGCGCGACCTTCCGGAGCCGGACCCTCCGGCGACCTGACCGGGGCCGGCCTCAGGACCCGAGGCGGGCGGCGACGTCCGCCCGCAGCGCCTTCTTGTCGATCTTCCCGACCTTCGTCGAGAGGAGCTCGTCGACGACCTCGAGGCGTTCGGGCCACTTGTACTTCGCCACCTGCTCGGCGGCCATGGCCGCACGGACCTGCTCGAGGGTGAGCGTCGCCCCGGGCTTGAGGACTGCGTACAGGCAGACCTTCTCGCCCAGCTCCGGGTCGGGCATCGCGACGGCCGCGACCTGCGCGACCTGCGGGAGCAGGTAGGCCAGGTTCTCGACCTCCTCGGCGCTGATCTTCTCGCCGCCACGGTTGATCATGTCCTTGTCCCGGCCCTCGACGACGAGGTTGCCCTCGGGCGTGAGCCGGCAGACGTCCCCCGACCGGTACCAGCCGTCCGGGGTGAACGCGCGGGCGTTCTGCTCGGGCGCCCGGTAGTAGCCACGGGGCGTGTAGGGCCCGCGGGTGAGGAGCGAGCCGGGCGTGCCTGCCGGGACGTCCCGGTCGAGCTCGTCGACGAGCCGGACCTCGTCGCCGTCGCTCATCGGTCGCCCCTGAGTGGTGCAGACAACGTCGTCCGGGTCGTCGAGGCGGGTGTAGTTGAGCAGCCCCTCGGCCATCCCGAAGACCTGCTGCAGGCGGGCGCCGAGCCGCGGGCCGATCTGCCGCGCGACCTCGTCGGCGAGCCGCGCGCCGCCGACCTGGAGCACGGCCAGCGTGCGCAGCTGGCCGGCGCCGTGCTCCTCGGCGTGGTGGAGCCAGCGCTGCGCGACGGCCGGGACGGCGGCGGTCACGGTCACGCCTTCGGCATCGACGACCGCGAAGGCCCGCTCCGGCTCCGGCGAGGCGAGCATGACGACGCGGCCGCCGTTGAGGTACGTCCCGAGGATCCCGGGGCACGCGAGCGGGAAGTTGTGCGAGGCGGGCAGGGCGACGAGGTACACCGTGGAGGCGTCGAACCCGCTCACCTGCGCGCTGCGCCGGGCGTTGTAGACGTAGTCGTCGTGGGTGCGGGCGATGAGCTTGGGCAGCCCGGTGGTCCCGCCGGAGAGCAGGAAGACCGCGACGTCGCGCGAGTCCGGCGGGGCGGCGTCCCAGCGGGCACGGAGCCCGGCGGCCTCGTCCGGCGAGGGTTCGGCGGCCAGCGCGGTGAGGTCGCTCGACCCGTCGCGGACGTCGTCGGCGACGACGAGGAGGTGTTCGAGGACCGGGGATGCGGCGGCCAGGTCGGCCGCCATCGCCCGGTGGTCGAACCCGCGCAGCGCGCCGGGGACGGCGATGGCCCGCGCCTGGCTGTGCTGCACGAGGTAGCTGAGCTCGTGGTGGCGGTGCGCCGGCAGTGCCATGACGGGCACGATCCCGCTGCGCAGGCACGCCAGGGTGAGGACGACGAACTGCCAGCAGTTGGGCAGCTGGACGACGATCCGGTCGCCGCGTTCGAGACCGAGGTCGTCGAGAAGCCGAGCGGCGAGGGCGTCGGACCGGGCGACGAGCTGGGCGTAGCCGAGCCGGACGTCGCCGTCGACGAGCGCGACGCGCTCGGGAGCCTGGTCGGCGACGGCCCACAGCTCGTGCCCGAAGGACACGCCGCGCCACCAGCCGCGGGCGACGTACTCCGCCGCGACGTCCTGCGGCCACGGCACGACGCCGTCCGCGATCGGGCTGACGGCGGTGGTGGACTCGCCCATCTCGTGCACCTTCCTGTGCTGGATGTCTGCTGCGGCCGGCCGTCGGTCAGGGCCGCGCGAGGACGACGACGGCGTCGAGGGCCAGCAGGCCGTCGGCCGTGGCCCGTAGCGGGTTGACCTCGACGGACTCGATCTCCGGATGTGCGCGGAGCAGGTCGCCGAGGGCGGCGACGACGGCACCGACCGCGGCCCGGTCGACGACCGGGCCGCCGCGGAAGCCGTCGAGGAGCGCCTGGGCGGCGACGTCGTCGAGGAGCTCGGCCGCCTCGTCGGGCGGCAGCGGGGCAGGCGCGGTCGCGACGTCCGCGAGCGCCTCGGCGACGACACCGCCGAGACCGACGAGGACGACGGGCCCGAAGACCGCGTCCCGGGCGGCGCCGACGATGAGGTCGAGCCCCGGCGGGGCCATTGCCTCGACGAGGTACCGCCGGGCGCCGGCGGCGGCCTCGACGGCGTCGAGGGCCGCCTCGAGCTGTGCGTCGTCCCGGACGCCGAGGACGACGCCCCCGACGTCGCTCTTGTGCGTCACGGCCGCGTCGAGCAGCTTGACGGCGACCGCGCCGCCGAGGTCGCGCAGCGCTGCGCGGGCGGCGTCGCGGTCGGCGCAGGCCCGTCGGGCCGGGGTCGCGATGCCGAGCCGGCCGAGCAGGGTCTTCGCGTCGTGCTCGTCGAGGGCGTCGTCGCCGGGGCCGGCCGCCGGCACGTCGATCGCCTGTGCCGGAACGGGTCCGGCGTCGCCGGCTCGGCGGCGGGCGGCGCGGTGCTGCGCCGCCGCGTCGTCGACGAGGGCGGTGACGGCGTTCGTCAGCGCGGTGGGGCTGCCGAGCACGGGGACGTCCCGGGACCGCAGGGCGTCGCGGGCCTCGGTGACCTGGTCCGGCGGACCGCCGGTGGCGACGACGGCGGGCAGGGGGCCGGTGCGGGCGAAGACGGCCTGCAGGTCGAGGCTGTCCGGCTCCGACAGGGCGTACACGCTGAGGAGGTCGACGGCGGGATCGGCTGCGACGGCGCGGAGCACGTCGTCGAAGCTGGGCCCGGGGCGGCCGGTGTCGACCGGGTTCGCCTGGTAGGTCAGGGGAGGCAGCAGCTCGCCGAGCCGTCGCTGCGTGGCTTCCGCGAGCGTCGGGACGGCGATTCCCCGGCCGCGCAGGCCGTCGGTGTGCAGCAGCCCCGGGCCGGCCTGGCCGGTGACGACCGCGACCCCGGCGGCCCGGGTCGGCGGCAGGCGCAGCGCGGACAGGGCCGTCACCGCGTCGACGAGGGCGCGCTCGTCGTCCACGAGGACGGCACCCGCCTGGCGCAGCGCGGCCCGGGTCACGCGCCAGGACGTGGCAAGCGCACCGGTGTGGGAGCGGGCGAAGTCGGCGACGTCGTTGCGGCCGACGACGAGCGCGACGACCGGCACGCGCCCGGCGAGCGCGCGCACCGCGGCGGCGAGCGCCGGTCCGTCCGCGACGGACTCGACGTGCAGGGCGACGGCCCGGGTTGCGGCGTCGTCGACGAGGAAGCGCAGGACGTCAGGAGTGGAGACGTCGACCGCGTTGCCGAGCCCGACGGCGAGCGAGACACCGACCCCGGCGTCGGCGAGCATGAACGCGAGCGCGTGGTTGACCCCGCCGCTGGCCGCCACGACGGCGACCGGGCCGGCCGGGACCGATGCCGCGCCGGGCACGAAGGACGCCGTGAGCCGGTCCCTGGGGACGACGAACCCGGAGGTGTTGGGGCCCAGCAGGACGATGCCGCAGTCCGAGGCCGCGGCGAGCAGGTCCTGCTGGTGGCCGATGCCCGCACCGCCGGCTTCGGCGTACCCGCCGGAGCAGACCAGCGCGGCCCGGGCGCCGCCGGCGGCGGCGTCGCGCAGTGCCGCGGCGCTGGCGGCCGCCGGGACGCAGAGCACCGCGAGGTCGAGCGGGGCGTCGACCGCCTGCGCGGCGTCGACGACCGTCGCGAACCGGCCGGCGGCGGGGTCGGGGTCGCGCGGGTTGACGCCGACCACGGGTCCGCCGAACCCGCGCAGCGAGCGCGCCATGACGGCCCCGAGCTTGGAGGCGTCACGGGAGGCGCCGACGACAGCGACGCCGCGTGGCGCGAACAGCGGCCGGAGCCGTTCGTCCACTGGCGTCCGAGGTGTGTCCGAGCCCGTCTGCGCCACGCGCAGGTCGGCCGTCACGGAGTCCCCGGCAGCCCGGTCCCGACGAGGTCGGCCCGCCCGGAGAGCACCTCGGTCACCGCGGCGTCCGCGTCGAAGACCTCGGGGACCAGGAGCGTGGTGGCGCCGTGGCCGAGACGTGCCTCCTCGCAGACGAGTCGCCGGGTCAGGGCGTTGCCGCCGCGGACGGCGACGAGCACCGGCCCGGCGGCGAGGCCCTTGGCGACTGCCTCGAGAACCGGCGGGAGGTCCGCCTCGGACTGCGGCGCGTCGACCTGCAGCGCCCAGTCGCCGTCCCCGGCCGGCTCGGTGCGCAGCGGCAGCGGCGAGTCCCCGGTCAGGTGCACCGCGACGTCGTCGACGGGGACGACGCGGCCGGGGACGACCCGGCCCGCCACGATCGCGCCGCTGTCGAGCACCGGGCCACCGTGCTCGGCGAGCCAGCGCTCGTGGGTGGCGTCGACGAAGGTCGCGTCCCGGCGGCGCAGCCGGGCGTCGGTCAGCGAGCGGGTGAAGAAGTGGTAGGCGAACTGCCACGGCGGCAGCGTGTCGTAGGTGCGGCCGAAGTGCTCCCACCAGGACAGGCTGGGCCGGGCCGAGCCCTGGATCTTCGCGACCTGGGGCTGGCGGACCTGCTGGTAGGTCGCGAGCGCGGCGTCGATCCCCTCGGGGGTGCCGGGCTGGGCGTCGAGCGCGGCGACGAGCTCGATCGCGTCCTCCATCGCCATCTTCGTGCCGGAGCCGACGGAGAAGTGGGCGGTGTGCGCGGCATCGCCGAGGATCGCGACGGCCGTACCGCCGACCCGGTGGTACCAGCGGGCCGCCCGCCGGGTCCGGAAGTCGGCCCACCGGGAGTTGTTGACGAGCAGATCGTGCCCGTCGAGCTGGCCGGCGAACAGGTCGCGCAGGTAGGCCCGGGAGTTCTCGTCGCTCGGGCCGGGGGGCTGGGCGGTGTCGAACTCGTCGAGGCCGGCGGCCCGCCAGGACTCCTCGTCGGTCTCGACGATGAACGTCGAGACGCCACCGCCGATCGGGTACCCGTGGACGGCGAAGACGCCGTGCGGGCCGCGTTCGTGGACGAACGTGAGGCCGTCGTAGGGGTAGGTCGTGCCGAGCCAGATGAACTTCACCGCGGCGGTCTCGATCGAGGGCTCGAAGACGTCGGCGAACTTCTCGCGCAGCCGCGAGTTGGCGCCGTCGGCGGCCACGACGAGGTCGTAGCCGCCGGCGAGCAGGTCGTCCGGGTCAGCGGCGGTCGAGAAGCGGACGTCGACCCCGGCCTGCCTGGCGCGCTCCTGCATGAGGCGCAGCAGCGTGCGGCGCTCGACGGCTGCCATCCCGTTGCCGCCGCATCCCAGGCGCTCACCATGCAGCCGGACCTCGATCCGGTCCCAGTGCACACCGTGATCGGTGAGGGCGTCCCGCAGGACCGGGTCGGCGTCGTGGATGCCGGCGAGCGTGGCGTCGGAGAACACGACGCCGAAGCCGAAGGTGTCGTCGGCCTGGTTCCGCTCGAAGACGGTGACCTCACGGGAGGGGTCCGAGGACTTCGCCAGGGCCGCCAGGAACAGGCCGCCGGGGCCGCCGCCGAGCACCGCGATCTTCATCGACCACTCCTCAACCACCACGTGTCACTCTCGGGTCGTCCGGCATTCGCCAGACACATCTCGGAAGCGGGCGCCACGATCGGACGAGGGCCTGCAGTGCCGTGCGTGTCAGGCCGCGAGGAGGGCCTTGGCCAGCGCCTCGGGCTGGGTGAAGCACGCCTCGTGGCTGCCGGGCGCCGCCTGCGCGACGACACCGAGCCGGTCGGCGAAACGGGCCCAGCCGTACTCCCCCGGCGGCAGAGCGACGTCCTGCTCGCTGAGCACGTACGCGACCGGGACGCCGAGCGTCGCCGGGTCGATCGGCTCGACCGTCTGGGTGAAGTACTGGTACGGCTGCGGGACCATGAGCGAATGGACGATCCGCTGGGTCTCCTCCGAGGCGTCGTTCATGAAGGCCGCCTGCCAGACCTCGTAGGGCAACGAGACGCTGTTGTTGCCCGACGCTCCGGCGAGCATCCCGAAGAGCTCCTGGTACTGCGGCGGGACCTCGTCGTACAGGCTGCGTCCCGCGGCAGGGACGAACGCGCTCCAGTAGACGAGCTTGCGCAGGCGGCCGGCGAGCGCCGGAGCTGCACCCGTGATGGGGTAGCCGCCCCAGCTGTGCCCGACGAGCGTCACGTCGCGCAGGTCCTCGCCCTCGACCAGTTCGACGACGGAACGGACGACGTCGGCGAGGGAGAAGCGGGTCGGGTCGTCGCCGTCCGACAGGCCCGGGAGCGTCGGGGCGTACACCGGGTGGCCCGCGGCACGCAGGTGCTCGGCAACCGCGTGCCAAGCCCAGCCGCCGTGCCAGGCGCCTGTGACGAGGACGAAAGGCTGGGACATGGTCACTCCTCTGGGTCTGCCGGCCTACCATTATGTTTCATTCTCCTGCCGCGCCGCGCCACATTGACACATGAACCGCATCGCCGCAAGACCCCGTCGGGTGGCGGGATCCGGTGCCTGCGCGTCACAGTCCGTCGGTCACGGCATCCGCGGCAACGCCGAGTGCGGCGACGAGATCGGGCATGCGCTCCTTGCGGTAGCGCACCGTCGGCATGGACACCGACACCGCGGCCACCGCATCACCGTCCGCGTCGAGAACGGCCCGACCGACGGCGGCCAGGCCGCGCTCGGAACGTCCGAGGTTGAGGGCGATGCCCGTTCGCCTGACCGCGCGCAGGTCGGCATGCAGCCGACGCAGATCCGGCATCTCGTCCGGGCGGTCGGCGAAGCGGTCGGCACCGTAGAGCGCGTCGACGCGCTCCGGGCTGAGCGCGGCCAGCAGGACGAGCCCGCCCGTCACCATGTGCGCGGGGAAGACCATGCCTTCCCGGCTGCCGACCCGCAGCGCCTGGTCGCACTCGACGGAGGCGATGAACCGGATCGTGGTGCCGATCCGGACGGAGAGGTTGCACGTCTCGCCGAGCGTGTCGACGAGGACCCGCATCGGCTCCGACGCCGCAGCACGCAGCCGGGCGACGTCCGAGGGGGAACGGCTCGAGAGCTCGAGGATCGGGCCGGCCCGGTACGCCCGGTCCTCGTCCTGGACGGCGAAGTCCCGGTACACCAGCGCCTGCAGCAGCCGGTGCGCCGTCGAGCGGGCGACGCCGAGCCGGTCCGCCGCGGCCGAGACGGTGAGCGGTCCCTCGACCTGCAGGACGACGGCGAGCCGCAGGGCGTGGTCGACGCTCGTGGCCCCGTAGGTGGGCGGGGTCTTCATGGGGACCGACGCGCGCGCCATCAGACCTCCGGGAGTTGATTCTGCTGTGCAGAATCCTATGTTCCGCTCCGCGCCGGGCGGGTGACCATCGAGCCATGACCGACACCTCGCCGTTCACCGTCGTCGCGAAGGAGGGTCCGGACCAGCCGCCGGTGACGCCGGAGCTGGAGGACCTGTACCGGGGCTTCGAGAAGGCTCTGCTCGTCCCGCTGTGGACCGAGATCGGCGGGCTCATGCCGCACCAGCCGGCCTCGAAGGCCACCCCGCACCTGTGGGAGTGGACGACCCTGGTCGAGCTCGCCGGGAAGGCCGGCGAGCTCGTGCCAGTCGGTCGCGGCGGCGAACGCCGGGCGATCGCGCTGGCGAACCCGAGCCTGGGCGGCCGCCCGTACGCGACGCCGACGCTGTGGGCCGCGATCCAGTACCTCATGCCCGGCGAGGACGCCCCCGAGCACCGGCACACCCAGAACGCGTTCCGGTTCGTCGTCGAGGGCGAGGGCGTCTGGACCGTCGTCGAGCGCGACCCGGTCCCGATGCGCCGCGGGGACTTCCTGCCCCAGGCCGGGATGCACTGGCACGCCCACCACAACGCGGCGTCGACGCCGATGGCGTGGATCGACGGCCTCGACATCCCGTTCCAGTACGAGGTGGAGAGCCAGTTCTTCGACTTCGGGCGCGACACGATCTCCGAGGCAGAGCACGCGACGCCGGACCGCTCCCGGGCCGAGCGTCTCTGGGGCCACCCGGGGATCGCCCCGGTGTCGCAGCTCGGGTCGTTGCCCGGCAGCCCGCTGCTCGCCTACCGCTGGGTCGACACCGACGCCGCCCTCGTCGACCAGCTCGACCTCGAGCGCGAGGGCTTCCCAGGCGTCGTCGAGCCCGGGCACGCGCTCGTCCGGTTCACCAACCCCACCAACGGCGGCGACGTCCTGCCGACGATCCGCACCCAGTTCCACCGGGTCACCCCCGGCACCCAGACCGCGCCGCGGCGCGAGACCGGGTCGTCGGTCTACCAGGTGTTCGACGGCTCCGGCCGGGTCACCGTCGGCGACCACGCCTGGTCCGTCACCCGCGGCGACCTGTTCGTCGTCCCGTCCTGGCAGCCGTTCTCCGTCGTCTCCCAGGCCTCGGCGTCCGACTCCGACTCCGGCGCGCTCGACCTGTTCCAGTTCAGCGACGCGCCGATCCTCGAACGCCTCAACCTCTTCAAGTCCACCGTGGAGGACCACTCGTGAAGCTCGCCACCGCTCGCCTCGCGCACCGGACGGCGGCCGTCCGGGTCGAGGGCGACACCCTCGTCGAGCTGCCCTTCAGCGACGTTGGTGCGCTCCTCGCGACGCCCGGCTGGCAGGCCGCCGCCGGGCAGGACGGCCCGGCCCAAGCCGCGGACGGCGTGAGGTTCGCGCCCGTCGTCCCCGCACCGTCCAAAGTCGTGTGCGTCGGGCTCAACTACCGCAACCACATCCAGGAGATGGGGCGGGACCTGCCCGAGCACCCGACCCTGTTCTCCAAGTTCGCCGACTGCCTCGTCGGGGCGACCGACGACGTCGTCCGCCCGCCCGAGACGACGGAGTTCGACTGGGAGGTCGAGCTCGCCGCCGTCATCGGCCCCCCGGACGCCGCCCCGGTCCGCCGCGCCGACGAGGAGGCCGCGGCCGCGGCGATCGCCGGGTTCACCATCCTCAACGACGTCACCTGCCGGGACTGGCAGTTCCGCACCCGGGAGTGGCTGCAGGGCAAGAACTGGGACTCCACCACCCCGCTCGGACCTTGGCTCGTCACTCCTGACGAGGTCGGCAGCGTCCGCCCCGCACTCAAGGTCACCTGCACGGTCGACGGCGTCGTCATGCAGTCCGACACCACCGCCGACCTGCTCTTCGACCCCGTCGACCTCGTCCGCTACGTGTCCACGATGGTCCGGCTCAACCCCGGCGACGTCATCGCGACCGGCACCCCCGGCGGCGTCGGCCACGCCCGCAAACCCCCGCTCTACCTCGCCGGCGGCGAGGTCCTCGTCACCGAGATCGAGGGCATCGGCCGGCTCAAGAACCACGTCGTCGCGGACGTGACCGCATGACGCACACCGAGACGCTCGCGTTCGTCGCCGCCGGCACGACGCTCTGCGCCGACGCCATCGCCGGCCTCGACGAAGCCGCCTTCGCCGCGCCCTCGGCGCTTCCGGGGTGGACCCGCAAGCACCTCGTCACCCACCTCGCCGCCAACGCCGAGGCCCTCATGCGCCTGCTGCACTGGGCGACCACCGGCGAACGCACCCCGATGTACTCCTCCCCCGAACAGCGAAACGCCGACATCGAGGCCGGCACACTTCGACCCGGCGCCGACCTCGCGCACTGGTTCACCACCTCCGCCGCCCGCCTCGACGACGCCCTCGCCGCTATGCCGGAGGCCGCCTGGGCCGCTGAGATCGTCACCGCCCAGGGCCGCACCGTCCCGGCCTCCCAGATCCCTTGGATGCGCGCCCGCGAAGTCCTCGTCCACGCCGCCGACCTCGGCACCGGAGTGACCTTCGCGGACCTGCCCGAGCCCTTCCTCACCACGCTCGGCGAAGAGATCCGCGCCAAGCGTTCCGGCGCGGGTGAGCCGGTCGGTGAACTCGCTGGTTCCCTCCCCGACGTCACTGCGTACCTGGCCGGCCGCGGCACCTCCGGGGTCACGACCACGGATGGCGCTCCCGCTCCCGCTCCCTCCCCTTGGCTGTGACTCTCCCAGTTCACGAAGAAGGACTTGTCATGAACGATCGCCCGGACGTCATTGTCATCGGCGGCGGTATCGGCGGCCTCTCGGCCGCGGCTGCCCTGTCCCGCAAGGGGATCCGGGTCCGACTCTACGAGCGGGCCGCGGAGTTCGGCGAGGTCGGCGCAGGCCTGCAGATCGGCCCCAACTGCACGCGCATCCTCGACGACTACGGCCTCCTTGACGAGGCAAAGTCGCTCGGCGTCCTGCCTGAGGCGATGGTCATGAAGGACGCCACGGACGGCTCGGAGCTGACCCGGCTCGACCTGCTCGACCTCGAGAAGACCTACGGCTACCCGTACATGGTCATCCACCGCAGCGACCTGCACGGGATGTTCCTGCGCGCCTGCCGGGCGCTCGGCGTCGAGCTCGTCACCGGCCGACAGTGCGTCGGGTACGAGACGCTCGACGGCGCGGCGAGGGTCACCTTCACCGACGGGACCAAGGACACCGCCGAGGTCGTGCTCGCCGCGGACGGCCTGCACTCCGTCGCCCGGGTCGCCCTCGTCGGCGACGAGCCGGTCAACTCGGCGTACGTCGCCTACCGGGCGGCGGTCCCGTTCGAGCAGGTGCGGGGCAACGACGTCCACGACAAGGACGTCGTCGTCTACATCGGGCCTCGCTGCCACTTCGTCCAGTACCCGCTGCGCGGCGGCGAGATGCTCAACCAGGTCGCCGTCTTCCAGTCGCCCAAGGCCCTCGCCGGCCAGGACGACTGGGGCACCCCCGACGAGCTCGACGCGGCGTTCGACGGCATGTGCCCGCAGATCCAGAAGGGTCTGCCTCTCATGTGGCGCGACCGCTGGTGGCGGATGTTCGACCGGGACCCGATCATGAGCTGGGTCTTCGGCCGGATCGCACTCCTCGGTGACGCCGCGCACCCTCCGCTGCAGTACATGGCGCAGGGCGCCATCATGGCGATCGAGGACGGCTGGGTGCTCGCCGAGCACGTCGGCGAGCAGTGCGCCACCCGCACGGCGGAGTCCTCGGGCGTCGACTGGGACGCCGCCCTGGCGGCGTACAACGCTGTCCGCCCGGAGCACTGCCGGCGGGTCCTGACAACGGGCCGCGCCTGGGGCGAGCTTTGGCACCTCGACGGCGTGGAGCGGCAGCAACGCAACATCGTCCTGCGCGCGCGAGACACGTACGACTACGCGTTCACCGACTGGATCTACGGCCCGACCGCGCTGACCCCGGCCCAGGAACCGCCGCTTTACACGACCGTCGCACTGTCCTCCATCGAGGTCCCCGGGGTCACTGGCAAGTAGGCACGGCGACGCACGTCTCCTGCATCGCCGCATGCCGTAGTCCGCCGGCCGACAACCCGGCACGAGGAAGCGGCGAAGTCCGAGTGACGCCGGCGAACGCCGAGAGGTTGCGGTCGACCCACACGGTCCAGCCCGACCACCCAGCCAAGACCAGAGCACGGGACAACTGTCAAAGAGCGCTGAGCTCAGCGCACCGGGCGCCTTCGTGGTCAGGGATCCGGATTCAGCGGCGACTCACAGCCGCTGCCGCGACGTCACCTTGGCCGCCCGCGTGTTCGCTCCCGAGGAGGAACGGCGTCGCCGGCGAACGAGTGAGCGAGTAGGTAGAACGGCCGAGTTCACCCCCTTTCGTCCGATCCTGGATCGTCACCGGGCGTACGGTCCTGATGCACCATCTGTGACACGTTGGATCGAGGAGACACCGACCGATGAGCAGTACCCCGCCCGGCTGGTACGACGACGGTTCCAACACGGGCACGCAGCGCTGGTGGAACGGCGACACCTGGACCGAGCACACGCAGCCCGCCCAGCCGACGCAGTCGTTCTTACCGCAGGCGGCGCAGTCGATGCCACCTGGTCAGGCGGACCCCTTCGCCCAGCCGGTTGTACAGCCCGTCGTCCAGCCGTTTGGTGCCGGCGGGCAGCACGGGCAGCACGGTCGCCCCGCCAAGAAGGGCTGGACCAAGGGCAAGGTCGTCGGGGCGGGGCTGGGCGCGCTGTTCCTTGTCGGCGCGGTCGGCGCTGCGATCGACGGCCCCGATGACCCGAGCACCGTCACCGTCGCCAGCGACTCCAGTTCGGGTCCGGCCGCGAAGCCGTCCAGCGCGCCGGCTGCAAAGCCGTCGACATCGACGGCGGCCGCGAAGCCCGCGCCGACGAAGACGACTCCCAAGCCCGCGTCGAAGCCGTCGACGAGCAAGACCACCGCGACACCCAAGCCCGCTCCGAAGGTGGTCTTCAAGAAGATCACCGACCGGCAGTGGAAGGTCATCTCCAAGGACCCCGACAGCCACGTCGGTGAGACCTATGTGGTCTACGGCTACGTGACCCAGTTCGACTCCATCACCGGCTCGGAGACCTTCCTGGGCAACGTCGGCGGCGTCCGACACTCCGAGTGGTACGAGTACGACACGAACACGATCCTCGGTGGCGCCAAGGCCGCGCTGAGCAAGGTCGTCGAGGACGACATCTTCCGGGCCGAGGTGATGGTCGTCGGGACGACGAAGTACGAGACCGCGATGGGTGCCGAGACGACTGTGCCGACGCTGGCCATCATGAGTATCAAGGTCATCGGCTCGACCGCCTGAGACGCCCGGAAGCCACCCGCCCGCACCTCCCGGACGGGCCCAGCAGATCGCCGCCCGGCGCTCTGGACGACCAACAGTGACGACTCAGACCACCGGCACGGAGCCGGTGCTGGCCGGCCGCGACGACATGGCGTGCAGGCGGGGCGATTGCTCCTCGAGCAACTGCACCGCGCGTCGGGCGACGGTCAGCCGGGTGACCGGACGTCCCTCACCCAGCAGCAAGTCACGGGCACGGCGCTGTAGGGCGACCCGGGCGCCGTCGGTCTCGGCGAGCCGCCGCTCAAGCTCTTCCAGCTCGCTCGTTGCCGCGTCGGCGCATCGCGCCTGGCCTTCCTTCGCGGCTTGGGTGGTGACGGGGGTGTCCCACCAGGGGCCGGGGTAGGGCAGTCGGGCTGGGCTGCGGGTGGCCGGGTCGGCGGCGATCGCGAGCAGCGCGGGCACCGCTGCGTCGGCCGGCCGGTCGTGGTCACGGACCGCACTGACCAGGACCTGCTCGAGGTCGCTGGCCGTCCACAGCCGAGCAGGCAGACCCAGGTCCTGGCGCAGCCGCCGGCACCGGTCGGCGACCTCCTCGAGGTCGACCGGCCCGAGCAGCCTGGCCACTTCGCCGTCGGTGTCTACGACCGCCAGGACCGGGCCGAGAACGACGGCGCGGAGCCCGACGCCGATCTGGCCGTCCTCGCCTCCCTGCTGGAACGACTTCAGGTGCGCTGGAGCTACTGGCACGGCCACGCCGCAACTGGCCTTCGCGGGTTCCTCGACGCGACCGACTCGCGGACCCTCACCGCCCTGCTCACCTCCGCCGATCCTTGGCTGCCAGCGCACTCGACCGGCTCGGCCGTCGCACTGTTCCGCCAGACGTGCCGCCTGGCGACCTCTCAGGACCTCGGACTGATCTGCGCCACAGACCTCAGGATCGCCCCGCCTGTGGGATGAGAGATCTCTAATGCCGGTCTAACGAACGGCTCACGGGCGCGCGGAAGGCTTCTCGTACGGGGACCGAGGGTCCCCGCGTGTCCCGACCGGAGAGGTCCGTGCTCCAATGAGCCTTCCCCTGCACCCACTCGTCGTGCACGCCGCGACCGTGCTGCTGCCTCTGTCGCTGCTCGGTGTCGTCGTCGCCGTCCTGGTCCCTCGGCTTCGTCCCCGGATCGCGGGGTTGTCGGTGCTCGGCCTTGTCGCTGCGGCCGCAGCGGCGTGGGTCGCCGAGGAGACGGGCGAGTCACTCGCCGACCGGGTCGGCGTCGCACAGGACCACGAGCGCTACGGCGAGATCCTCCCCGTCCTCGCCGTCCTGGCTCTCGTCATGTCTGGCGTGTGGTGGCGGCTGCAGCGCGGCCCGGTCGCCGGCGCCCCCGCGTGGGCACCCCGGGCCGCCGGCGCCGGTGTCGTTGTCGTCGCCGTGGTCACGACCTGGTTCACCGTGCTCGTCGGTCACAGCGGCGCCGTCTCGGTCTGGGAGTCCAAGACGGCAGCTCTGACGCCCGCGGCGGCGAGCGCACCCGCGACGACGCAGGGCAGGGGGACGGCGACGGCGCCCGCCGCCTCCGGGAGTCGGTCCCCCGCTGCTGCAGCGTCCGGCGGCAGCGGCCCGACCTCGGCCGAGGTGGCGAAGCACAACTCCCGCAGCGATTGCTGGTCGGTCGTCGACGGGACCGTCTACGACCTCACGGCGTGGATCGGCGCGCATCCCGGCGGCCCCGGCACGATCACGGGGATGTGCGGGGTCGACGCGTCGGCGGCATTCCACGGCCAGCACGCCACCAAGGCGGGCCCCGCCGCCGCGCTCGCGAAGTACATCGTCGGCCCCCTTGCCTCCGGTACGTCGGGGGCTACGACCCCGGGCCCGGCGGCTGCCCCTCCCGCCCCGGCAACCCCGACGACGCGGTACACCCGGGCCCAGGTCGCCAGACATGCCTCCACGTCCAACTGCTGGTCGATCGTCGAGGGCAAGGTCTACGACCTCACCCAGTGGGTGTCGCGTCACCCCGGCGGCAGCGAGGGCATCGTCGAGATGTGCGGCGGGAACGGTGGCGAGTTCCTCGAGGAGCACGCACGTGACGCCGCCGCACGCAAGGTCCTCGCCGGCTACCAGATCGGCGTGCTCGCTTGACCCGGAGTTCCGCGGGCCGGCGGTCGATTGGTACCAGCCGCCCGCCGGGCGTGACGGTGCGTCGGATCTCGTGACGCCGCGCACCGTGGTCGCCGACCGGCCGCTCGCTCAGCACGCCGGCAGCCAGGCGTCCGCAAGGGCGGAGACGTGCTTCAGGTCGGTGCCGCAGCAGCCGCCGACGACGCGTACCTGGGGCAGCGCCCCGCGCAGGGACGACGCGTCACGCGCCAGGTCGTCCGGGGACTCGGCGTCCAGCGTCTCGGCGGCGTCGAGCTCGGCGTGCGAGAGCCGGGATCCGTTGGGCCGCAACGCCTGGACGCGCAGCCGCCAGTCGCCCCGCTGGTCCGCGGCGGGCTGGAACCCTGGGTAGCAGCCGGGCCACAGGCCCGGCTCGGGATCGGGGCCGAGGGCGGGTCGGACGTGGTCCGGGTGCGCGCAGTTCACGAGGAACCAGGACGCGTAGGAGCCGGTGGCCCGGTCGACGGCGCGGACGGCGTCGCGCAGGGTCTCGCCGGACGGCAGCCGGCCGTCGGTCTCGACGGTGAACCCGACGACGACGGGCACGGATGCCGCGCTCGCCGCCCGGACCACGCCGATCGCCTCGTCCGGGTACGACAGCGTAAAGGCGGTGACGAGGTCGGCGCCGGCGCCGGCGAGATCGCCGACCTGCGAGCGGTGGTAGTCGGCGGCCTGGTCCGCCGTCATCCGCTCGCCGGGCACGTAGCCGTCGCCGCGCGGGCCGATGCAGCCGCTGACCGTGGTCGGGATGCCGTGCCGCTGCGCGAGCCCATGGGCGAACGCGACGGCGTCGTGGCTGATCCGGCGCAGCGCGTCGGCGTCGTACCCGACCGTCGGCCCCCAGGCCGGGTTGGCCCGCCAGGTCGGCGTCTCGAAGACGAAGCCGGTGCCGCGGGCCGCGGCCAGGTCGAGGAAGCCGGTGAAGTAGTCGGTCAGCAGCGCGCGGCCGTGCGCGTCGTCCAGCAACGGGAACGCCGCGAACGAGGGCAGGTCGATGCCGTGCTCGAAGACCAGGACGGTCTCCAGCCCGGCGTCGGTGAGCAGGATGTCGTCGCCCGGCGTGGCGGAGAGTGTGGTCGTCATGCGTCGAGTGAACGCGGCCCACCGCGCCGTTCCATGAGGGCGGCCTGCGGATCGGTTGAGGATCAGAGCGGCACGAGGGCCGCGAGGGCGACCTCGGCGGCCTCGGCGGTCGACAGCGCCCGTCCCCGGGCGGCCCAGACCGGCCCGCCGGGTCGCGACGCCGCGGCGTCCACGACCTGCTGGGCGACCTGACGGTCCGCGGGGTGCGCGGGCCGGCGCTCCGGCGCGAGCACCCACGACCCGACGGTGACCGCAGCCTCCTCGTGCCCGAGAGCCGACAGCACCGGGACGGCGATGCGCAGCGCACTCGTCAGGTGCGTGACGTTGCCGCGGCGCAGGAAGGTGCCCAGCGCCTCCCGCAGCGCCGGCTCGGCGTCGGCCGCCGTGGCGCTGCGGGCCAGTGCGGCCGCCAGGGACACTCGCGCCACGCCACCGACGAACGGGTTGCCGACGGAGTCCGCGAGCTCCTTGGCGCGGGCGAGCTCCGCGGCCGCTCCGGGCTCACCGAGCTCGGCGAGGGTCTCGCCGCGGGTGTACGCGAGCCAGGCGCGGTCGGACGGCGCATCCGGGGTGAGGCGCTCGACGGTCGGCAGGAGGGCGGCCGCCTCGTGCGCCCGGCCGCCGTAGGTGCGGGCCAGGATCGAGTTCGTCCAGCCGATCGCGAGCCGGTGCCGGTCCGCCGTCCGCTCGCCGTCGGCCAGCAGCTCCTCGGCGGCCGCGACGGCAGCGTCCGTGTCGTAGCGGTAGATCCCCACGTCGGACAGGCACTCGAGGGCGAGGGTGCGCAGGTCGTCGTCGGTCGTGGCGGCCAGCACGCGCGTGGCCAGGGTCGCCGCGTCGTCGAGGCGGCTCTGCTGGGCGGCCCGGGTGGCGAGAGCGGCCAGCACCTCGGGGGCCTCGGTCACGGTGCTCAGCTCCTGCGCCCAGGCGAACGGTTCGTCCCACAGTCGCGTGTACGCGTACGGGTGGAGAGCTCGGACCAGGGCGACCGCCGTCGGCACGTCGTGCGCGTGCGCCCAGCGGTAGGCCGCCCGGGCCTCGTCGGCGAGCCGGTCGAACACCGCGGCCGCGGCGGCCTCCTGCGCGGTGCGGAGCTGCTCCTCGGCGAGCCTCAAGGTGCGGACGACGTAGGTCGCGTGGGCGCTCGACGCGGCGACCACCTGTGCGGGGTCGGCGGCTGACGCGAGGGCGCGGTAGACGGTGCGAAGCACCTGGAAGCGGGGGGCGCCGAGGGCCGCGACCGGTGCCAGCAGCGAACGATCGGCGAGGGCGCGGACGGCGGCCGGCCCCTGCGCGCCGAGCACCCCTGCGGCGTCGGCGCTCGTGAAGGCACCGGCGAAGGCGCCCAGCGCGACGAGCGCGGCGCGCAGGTCGTCGTCGAGCCGCTGGATCGAGAAGGCCGCCAGCCGTTCCAGGGTGCGATGCCGGTCGGGGGCGTCCCGCTGGGCTGCCGGGAGCAGGTCCGGCCGGGTGTCGAGCAGCGTCCGAAGCCCGTCGACGTCCTCCACGGCGGATCCTGCTGCGAGCATCTCGAGCGCGAGCGGCAGGCGGTCCACCGCGGCCCCGAGGTCGTCCAGCCGGTCCGCCGGGGCGTCGACGAGCCCGCCGAGCGGCGCGAGCTCACGGCAGCGGGCGCGCAGCAGCTCCCGGGCGGTCGCGCTGTCGAGAGGGAGGACCGGCCACAGCTGCTCGCCGCGGCACCCGAGCCGCTCGCGGCAGGTGACGACGATCGCGAGCCGGCCCCCGCTGCCGGCCAGCCGGGAGCACAGCGCCGCGACGTCCGCGACGAGCTCGTCCGCGTCGTCGAGGACGAGCACGGCGTCCAGTCCTGCGAGCGCCTCCTGCGGCGCCTCGCCGACCACCCCGGCGGCGCGCGTGACCGCGGGCAGCAGGTGCCCGGCGTCCCGGATCGCGGTCAGGTCCACCGTGACCACGCGGCGTCCGTCTGCCGTCAGCCGCGCGACCAGCTCACGCGCGAGGGTGGACTTACCGACGCCGCCCGGCCCGACGAGCGACACCACCGACCCCGGTCGCAGCCGCGCCAGCGCCTCGGTGACGTCGCGCTCCCGGCCCAGCAGACCGGTGCCCGCCGGCCGCTCGTCATCGCCGCTCTGCGCCGGCTCGACGACGAGGCTGTACCCACGGCCGCGGACCGTCCGGACAACGCCCTGCACCGCCCCGTCGTCCCCGGTCGCCCGCCGGATCTCCTTGATCCGCGTGGCGAGCGCGGCCTCGGAGACGAACCGGCTGCCCCAGACGGCGTCGAGCAGCTCTTCCTTGGAGACCACCCGTTCCGGGTTCGCGGCGAGGTGGGCCAGAACGTCGAACGCCTGAGGCTCGAGGTGCACGGGCGTGCCGTCCACGAGCAGCCGGCGGCCGGCGACGTCGAGGGCGCAGCGCCCGAACCGCAGCATCCGTCGAGTATCGCGCCCCGGAGGCACGTGGTGCCGACCGGCGCCGCGGGCCGGGTCCTCAGCGTGTGACACCCGCCCGGTGGGCGAGCACGACGGCTTGCACCCGGTCGCGGACGCCGAGCTTGGCCAGCACCCGGGCGACGTGCGTCTTCACGGTCGTCTCCGCGACGTAGAGCTCCGCGCCGATCTCGGCGTTCGACAGCCCTCTGGCCATGGCCCGCAGGACGTCGAGCTCACGGTCGGTGAGATCGGCCAGCCCGGGGTGTGGGCGCGACTCGCGGGCGACGAAGGAGTCGACGAGCCGCGTCACCACTGTCGGGCCGACGGCGACCTGCCCCGCCGCGCAGGCCTTGACCGCGGCCACGAGCTCACCGGGCGCCGTCGTCTTGAGCAGGAAGCCGGCCGCCCCGGCCCGGAGCGCGTCCGCGACGTACTCGTCGAGGTCGAACATGGTCAGCACGAGGACGCGGGTCCTCGGGCACCGCAGCCGCAGCTCGGCGAGCGCCGTGAGGCCGTCGCCGCCGGGCATCTCGACGTCCATGAGCGCGACGTCCGGCTGCTCCCGCAGCACCAGGCGTACGGCGGCCGGGCCGTCCGGTGCCTCACCCACGACCTCGATCCCCGGGTCGCTGGCCAGGACCGTCGTCAGACCCGCCCTCAGCAGGGCGTTGTCGTCGACGACGACGACCCGCACCGTCACGGGACCGGCTCCGGCACCTGTTCTGTCGCAACGGGCAGCACGACCGTCACCCGGAACCCGCGGCCTGTTGGCGGTGGCCCGTACGTGAGCGTCCCGCCGACGAAGGCGACCCGTTCAGCGAGCCCGATGAGGCCGTAGCCCCGGCCCGCCTCCCCGGCGCCCGGGCCGTCGTCCGAGACCACGACCCGGACGGCGGACCCGACCGCCTCCACCTCCACGGTCGCCGCCGCGCCGCGCGCGTGCCGGACGACGTTGGTCAGGCACTCTTGCACCACTCGGTAGACCACGTCGACGCACGACGACGGCAGCCGTGCGGGCAGGACGCTCCGGACCCTCGTGCCACCGGCCCGGATCCGGTCGACGAGCGCCGTGACGTCGAGCTCCGTCCGCTGCGCCGGCCGGTCCACCTCCAGCCGCTCGAGCTCGGCGAGCGCGCCGTCCACCGCGTCGCCGATGACGTCCAGGGTCCGGCGCGCGACGTCCGGCCGGTCGGGCCACGACACCTGCCCGGCGGCCGCCTGGACGGCGACCACACCCACCGTGTGCGAGACGACGTCGTGCACCTCCCGCGCGAACGACCCTCGCTCCGCGGCGACGGCGGCGGACGTCGCGGCGGCCAGGGACCTCCTGCGGTCGGCCGCCGCGCGGGCGGACCTGTCGGCACGCCTGCGCGCCCGACCGGTGACGAGCCCGGCGACGACCGCCACGAGCTCGAACCCCACGAGGACGGCGAGGTTGTCCGGGTCACGCCAACCGGTGGCGGTCACGGAGCCGGTCACAAGGACGACGGCCGCGGCACCGTCGGGCCCGCCTGCTCCTGCGGCGGTGAGCGACCAGAGCAGCCCACCGACCGTCACGAGGCACCAGAACCCGCCCGTGACCGGTGCTCCGACGACCGCGGCCGCGACGTAGAGCGCGCCGGCGGCGCACGCACCCGCCGCCGGGGCGGTCCGGACGGCGACCACGGTGACGGCCGTGAGGGCCGTCAGCAGGACCGAGCCCCAGCTCCACGGGAGACCCTCCGCACGAGGATGGACGACCGCCTCGACCGCCGCGAGCAGCCCGGCGGCGGCCGCCGCCGCGACGTCGGCGCGTACCGGCCGTGGGGACATGACCCCCGCGTCTGCGGACCCGGCCGGGTCGTCCTCGGCCGGGCGGCGCAGCAGGCCGAGCTGCCGGCGCAGCTCTGCCGACGCCTCCTGCGCGAGACGGTGGATCCGGGCGAGCCCCGGCCCGGGATCCGCCGCCTCGCGCGCGGCCGACACCTCGGCCCCGACGGCGCTCACCAGCTCGCGCAGCCGGCGCGTGATGTCACCCGAGAGTCGTTCCCGCTCGGCGGCGACGGCCCGCCGTGCGACGTCGCCGACATCCACCGCCGACAGGGCCGCGGCCCTGGCCGACGCCCCGCGGGCCTCCAGGATGCCGACGACGCCGCGGTGGGTCACGAGAAGGGCGAACGTCAGCAGAGCCGCCCCGAAGAGCCACTCGGGCAGGCCCCTCCCGGCCCCGAGCACCAGCGCACCCGAGGCCGTCGCGGCCCCCGCGACCAGCAGGGCCGTCGTGCGCGACCGGACTGGCATCCACCCAGGATAGGAACCGCGCCGGTGCACGGCGTCCTCCTCGAGGACGACCCGTCAGGCCGAGACAGAACCGGCGGGCGTCCCGGCACCCGGCTGCCTCACGGCGGCCCCAGGGGCGCGGACGCCGATCAACGACGTGCCGACGAGCGCGAGACCCGTGAGGAGCACCGGGGACGCGACGTCCGGGGCGACGATGCCGAGCAGGACGGTCAGGACCACGACGGGCCCGAGCGCCGCGAGCACCCTTGCGCCGAGGCCGAAGGGGTTGTGTCGCAACGTCGCCAGGCCCAGGACCAGGAGCGGGACGAACACCAGCAGCAGCGACAGCCCGGCCAGCAGCCCGGAGACGGCGGCGACGGGACCGTCCTGGACGTCCAGCACGAGCTCGAGCGGGTGGACCAGGCCCGATCCCGCCGCGAGCATGCCGAGCCCTGCGAGCAGCGGCCGACGGGTAGCGCGCGCGACACGGCCCGCGGCGTCGAAGCGCGCCTTCTCCCGGGCGACCACGACACAGCAGGCGAGCACCGTGGCACCGAGCAGCACCGCCGTACCGAGCGTCGTCACCAAGGTGCCCTTCTCGTCGTCCGTGACGACCGTGCGTTCCCCGGTGACAGCGACGACGACCGTGTCGACGGCGAGCAGCCCGGCAATGAGCGCCGCAAGGGGGACGGCGACGGCGTGGTGGGTTCTCACGGTGACCTCCTGGGCGGGCCCGGACCGTCCGGACCCGCCTCCCACGCTCACGCCCGCGGGTGCCTCGCTGCATCCTCCGGTGAGTACCTGCTGAGGTCCTCCGTGAGGACGACTCGCGCGCATCGGCAGTCCCGGACGCAGTTCCACGTGCGACAGGGGCGACCGACCCTCTTCCCGAACAGGGGCGACGTCACACATCAACCGCGACCGCAGGGGCGTGCGAGGCGATCGCCACCCGACGCCGCAACGAAAACGAGACGAGCGATCCGACCGACGCAGGATCAGGATTCGTCCCCGGCGAGAAAGGCGGCGACCGTCTCCCGCAGCCGTGAGACGTTGCCGATGAGCACGTGTCCACCCGTTGCCAGCTCGAGCAACTCGCCGCGCTGAAGTCGAGCGACGAACCGGACGGCGTCGTCATGCGGTGCCAGCAGCGCGTGCGCCGCGTTGATGAGCAGCACCGGGACGCTGATCCGCTCGACGGGGACACGGCCCCTGAGCATGTGCTCCGCCGTGACGGCCCGGTCGAAGACCGTCCCCGCCCTACGCGGCCGTAGCGGGAACATCGTCGCGTTCACCGCCGCGAGCTCGGCCCGATCGTTCTCCGAGAGGTCCTTGGGGGACGCACCGGCCGCCAGCTTCACGACCGGCGGAAACGTGGTGGTCAGCCACAGCAGGTACTGCGCACGCGCCAGGACCCTTACCGCGGCCAGCGGAGGAAGCGGAGCCCGACCGGACAGCGCGACCAGCGGGGACTCCAGGACCAGTCGCCGCACCCTGGCCGGGTGGTCGGCCGCGAGCTGAGCGGCCGCCACACAGCCGGCCGACAATCCCACGACGTCGACCCCCTGCAGCCCGAGAGCGTCGAGCAACCCGGCCATCACGGCCGCTTGATCCGCAACCTCGGCGCCCTCCGGCAGCGTGGACCCGGGATAACCGAACCTCGACGGACTGATCACGTCGAAGCCAGCAGACCCCTCCGGGGCCAGCCGTCGCCGCGCCCAGTCGACGCCCTGGTCCCACCCCCCGCCGCTGCCGTGCAGGACCAGCACAGGGCGCCCCGTGCCGTACCTCCCGACACGAACCGTCACACCGTCCACCAGGACGTCATCGACCTGCACGCCGGGAGACGTCAAGCGGCGAGCCGCCGCAGCCATCTCCGCGCGATACCCGCGCGACCCTTCCACCCGGCGATCGTCCCACTCGTGTCGGCTCATGCAGAGCACCAGGTACGTCAGACGCCCAGGCGGATGGAGCGCACCGGGCGCCGGGTCACGTCCCCTGGCGTGGTGGAGTTCGGGTGAGTCCGTGGGCCGCGTGTCGATCATGACGTGAGCGGCCATCGTGCGACGGCGCGTCGGACGACCGTGTGCGGGCGTCGGCAGGCCGCCATTGCCGAGAAGCCGTCGTTGATGTCCTCGAGCGCCAGCCGCTGGAGGCGATGAACCCCATCGTCCGGAGCCGCCCGGAAGTGGTCGTCCGACCGGATGTCGGAGAGATCGATCACGATCCCTTGCGCACGGACCGGTCGGGCCCGAGACGGAATCTCGTTGCGTATCTGCCGGGTGAGGCGGACGCTCCTAGACACAGATCTGTAGACCCCCGCGTGCGATCCGAGCGACCTGCACGTCGTCCAGGACTCGGCAGCGGCCGCCGGCATGGCCCGACGCCTCATGTGCGGAGCCCAGCATGTCCGAACCGCCCACCCGCCCGGACCGGCAGCAGATCGGTGGGGCTGGAGCCGAAGGGGAGCCCGCCGTGGAGGGACACGCGGTCAGGGACGCGACGTGGCCGCAGGCTGCGCTCGGCGGTGTGACGGAGCTCAGGGTGCACGGGGTGGGTGGCACTCCCCCGGCGGACATGCTGGACGCTCTGGATCCGGTGCAGGTCTCGGGGGACCGGACGGCCGGGGTGTGGCGGGGCCACGACGTGCCGGGTCCGCAGTCACGTCATGTCGAGGCCTACGCGTGGGGCGGGCTCACGGCCCGCGCGGCGTCGCGGGCGCTGTGGCTGCTGGTGCTGCCGTTCGCATTGGTGAACGTGGCGGGGTGGATGGCCCCGCATCGCGGCGCAAGCGCTTTCCGCGGCGCGGTCCGGGTGATGGGCGTGGTGGTCACCGGGTTGTACGTGTCGTTCGCGGCGGTCGCGGCGATGGACTTCGCCGCGTACCAGTGCGGCGGCGCCTCGGACCGGGCCAGGGCGTCCTGCTCGGTGGACACGTGGTGGCTGGTGGGCGAGGGCGGGGTCGCGCCCGACCCGGCGCGGCGCGTGGTGGTCGGCGCGAGCGTGCCGCTGGCGTTGCTGGCGCTGCTGTGGTGGCTGACCCGGCAGAGCCGGCGCGCCTATGAGCGGTGGGGCGAGCCGGGCTCGGTCGACCTGCCGTCCTCGGACGGTCCGGCCGAGGACGGCCTGACCCACCACGGGTTCTGGCGCGGGCAGGGTTACGCCGTGCGCCTCGCGGAGATCCATCTCATGGTCGGGCTCGCCGTCGTCGCCGCACCGCTGGGGCAGACCGCGTCGGTGCTCAGCGGGTCACGAGCCGGGGCCATGGTGTGGTGGACAGGAGTGGCAACCGTCACCGTGGGCATGGCGCTCGCCGCGGTCACCCGGCTGCGCCGCAGGCTCCCGGCGGGGGCCGCCCTGGGATGGGGGCTGGGCCTGACCGCAGTCGCCCTGCTCGTCGCCTGGTTCACCGCAACGCCGCCGTCTCCCAATGACCCGGCCATCTTGCCCGGGCTCCCGCTGCTGTTCGGGTTCTTCATCCCGACGCTGCTGCCAGGCGTGATCGCCGTCTTCGCGACGGCGTACTGGCACGCCGGCGCCCGCCAGGACCCGGACCGGCTGCGGCACGCCCTCACCCCGGCCACCGTCGTCCAGACCGCAGCGATGACGACGCTGGCGATCCAGTCCGGCGTCGTCCTCTGGGTGGCTCGCTGGCTCGGCGACGCCCGCGCGTTCCACACGGGCGCGACACGTCCGGACATCGAGTACGCGCAGGCGTTCGAGGTGCTGGCCCGGGCGATCCCCTGGGCGCTGCTGATCCTCGCCGCGTCCGCAGGGCTCGCCTGGGCGAGCGTGGCACGACGCGGCATCGACGACGCCCAGACCCGCGCCGACCAGGCCTGGTCCGCCATTGACCGACCCCGAGGATGGTCGGACGGGCGAGACGACCCCAGCTGGCGCTCCTCGTGGCGGCGCGCGGTGACCCTGCCGTCGGGGAGCCTGTCGGCGCTGGAATGGGGGTTGTGGGTGACCGCGTCGGCGGGGGTCCTGCCGACCTTCGTGTACTGGGTGCTGTGGACCCGGGAGAAGATGCGGCAGAACTGGACGACGGACCACATCGAGGTCGACGTCGGCTGGCTGACCCTGCTGCCGGTGTCCCTGTGCACCTGGCTGCTGACGGCGATCCCGCTGGTGGCAGTGTTCGTCCTCAGGCACTCCCTGACCCACCCCCGGACGCGGCGCACCGTGGCGATCGCCTGGGACGTCGCCACGTTCTGGCCCCGGTCGTTCCACCCGCTCGCACCCCCCTCGTACGCCGAACGCGCCGTCCCGGAACTCAAGGCCAGGCTCCAGCGGCTCTGGCGCGGCGACGTCGACCAGGACGGCCAGGAGCACCCAGGGGCAGTACTCCTGCTCGGACACAGCCAAGGGTCCGTCCTCGTCACCGCAGCCCTCGCCGCGCTCCCACCGGACGCGCCGATCCCCGGCCGGCTGTCCGTCGTCACCTACGGCTGCCCCGTACGGCGGCTCTACCAACGACACTTCCCCGCCTACTTCGACGACACCCTCATCACCACCGCCGTCGACCGCCTCACACCGCCACCTGCCGGCGGAGAGGACGGCGCGGCACCCCCGGACGCACTGCCCGCATGGCGCAACGCCTACCGAGACACCGACTACGTCGGTCATCGACTGCTCGACCCAGCGGCGCCCTTGCGCGGCGTGGACCTGTACCTGCCAGACCCGCCAACACCGTTCCACCCCACCGGCGACCCGGCCCCACCGACCCGCGCCCACGCCGAAGGCGGCTACCGCAGGCAGAGCACCCTGGCCGACATCGTGGCCGCCGAGGCATCACGCCTGCATCACGCACTCCACGCACCCCAGTCCCCTCGCACGCCACACCACCTCGAACAGATCCACCACGGTCAGAACCACCTTGGGCAGAACCACCTCGAGCAGGACCGCTCCGAAGGAGAGCCTGCCCGGAGGACGAGCCCGATCTGAACGGCCCGGCGTGCCCGGAGCGGACAACGGCTGACCGGACCACCGGATCCCAAGCCGACGTCACCCCGCGTTTTAGGGGGGTGCACTCGTCGTCGCACGGGAGCCACGGTTGATTCATCGGAAGCGTCAAGATCGTGGATTTGCCGCCGGGCGCCGTGACGCGGCGGTGATGGCCGGTGATGTATTCAGCCCTCGCGCTGGTCCCTCCGCCTGTTGATCTGCGCGAATATCTGTCGGCTGCTGGGTGACGCAGGGGGCCCGGATGGAAGCGACGACGAGAGCCGTCGACATGGTCAAGCGTTTCGAGGGCCTGCGGCTGCAGGCGTACAAGGACCCGGCCGGGGTCCCGACCATCGGGTACGGGACGACCGTCTACCCCGACGGCGACAAGGTCCGGCTCGGCGAGTCCATCACCCAGAGCGAGGCGACGGAGTTCCTCGCGTTCGACTGCTCCCGGTTCGCCAAGGCAGTCACCGGCCTGGTCAAGGGCGTGGCCCTCAACCAGAACCAGTTCGACGCACTGGTGTCGTTCGTCTACAACATCGGCATCGGCGCGTTCCGTGAGAGCACCATGCTCGACAAGCTCACCGCGAAGGACATCAAGGGCGCCGCCGCCGAGTTCCCCCGGTGGAACAAGGCCACCGTCCCGGTGACCACCGTCGTCAAGGGCGTGAAGAAGACGACCAGGGTGAAGAAGGTCCTGCCCGGGTTGGTGAAGCGACGCGCAGCCGAGCGCGCCCTGTTCGAGACCGCCGCAAAGCCGGCCCCGGCCGGCACCACCGGGCCCGCTGGTACCCCTGTCACCGCCGGCACCGCTGCGGCGTTCGTCGGCCCACCGGACGAACCGCCCCCGGTCTCCGTCACGGTTCTCGACCGCGCCGGCGCCACCGTCGTGGTCCTCACCGACGCCACCGGCCAGGTCACCGACATCCTCCAGATGCCCGACCGGGCCGCGGCCAGCATGGCCGCACTGCTGCGCTACTACCCGAGCCTGAAGACGTTCACCGTCGCCGCAGCCGGCGCGCCCGTCCCGGACGGCGACGTCCGGCTGTTCGTCGCCGGCCCGCGCCCGGTCCCGACCGTGGAGAAGGCACCCACGCTGGAGCGCGCGTTCATCGAACGCGGCTCGGCCGACGGACCCAAGTTCCCCGGCAACGACATCAAGGAACTCCAGGCCCGGCTGCGCGACCTCGGCTACTACGAGGGGCCCACCAGCGGCAGCTTCGACAGTGCCACCCACGCCGCCGCCGTCGCGTTCCAGACCGACCACTTCGGCGTCGCCGAGGCCAACGGCAAGGTCGGCCCCAAGACCTGGGGCAAGCTGTTCCCGGTCGGCGCACCCAAGGTGGCGATGAAGCCCGCGCCCAAGCCCGCCCCCAAGGCAGCACCGAAGCCTGCGAAAGGCAAGCCTGCGGTGGGCAAGGCGCCCGCCAAGAAGCCTGCGGTCAACAGCGGCGGGAAGACCTACCTCTACCTGAGCGACACCAAGAAGCTGGAGAAGAAGACCGGCCTTCGGCTTCTCAAGCTCGAGTACGTCCGCGACGGGAAGACCATCGACAGCATCGAGGTCTACTCCGGCGTCCCCAGCCGACAACGGTTCCGCAAGGGCCGCGACAGCCGGATGGGCTCCAACGAACCCCTCCCCGAAGGCCGCTGGTTCATCCACGACATCCTCTGGAAGGACAGCCCGGACAAGTACTACGGCAAGGTCTGGAGCGCCGCCCAAGGACCGGCGAAGATCAACCTCAGCTACAAGGAACCCGGCCGCACACAACGCCAGGCAATACAGATCCACATCGACGGCAACCGCCGCAGCTCCCCCGGGACCGCCGGCTGCGTCGGGATCCGCAACGTCGCAGACTTCAAGACCCTCGTGGCCTGGCTCCGCGACACCGACCCCCGAGACCTCTACGTCGACTACGGCCTGAAGACCATCAAGCGACCCTGACCAGCGCAGGCCTGGCAGTCACCACGTCAGCACCCATCCGACCCACGATCCCTAGGTCGAAGCCCCCGCGTCCACAACGATCAACGAGGTGGCACGAGTCAGGTCGAAGGAGTGGACCATGCAGAACTTCCTGAAGGACATCGTTTCGGCAAGGACTCGTCAGCAGGTGTACGCCGCCTACTCACTGGTCGGCCTCACGTTGGGATGCGTCCAGGCGGGCCTCGGTGCGATCGACTCAGGGACGCCCGACTGGCTGAAAGCTTCGTTGGCCGTCTACGCATTCTTCGGAACCGCGATAGGCGTGACCGCAGCCAGCAATGTGAACCCGCCGCCCGAGCAGTAGCCGAATGCAGTCGGTCGGCCGAACGATGCCGGATTCTGGGCCGACATCTGGAGGCACTATCCGGGCCGCCCCGCAGCGGATACCGGTGACGTCGTCCAGCAGGTTCTGGCGGCCGTCGGCGCGACACGCGCAACCGGTAGAGGCGGCTTGTCGCGCCATGAATCCTCCGACCTGCCGGAAGGGTTCCCGTGGGGCACCCGGTGCCGTGTCTCGGTGGTTCCATCAGGGTGGTGCAACGACAAGGACCGGGGCAGACTCCGGGCATGACGATCGAACTGTGGTGGCCGCAACTGCCGCCCGGGACGCGCGAGTGGCTCATGGCCAACAACGGCGATGCCGTGCCGGCCACGCTCCTCGCAGAGATCGAAGCGGCGGGTGGACCTGCCGCGTCCGATCCTTGGTGGTCTGAGCAAGAAGGATCGACTGGTCGATGCATGCCTGACGACGCCATTGACTGGATCGAGGAGGCCGCCAACGCCGAAGGGACTGCGGGCCCCGGAACGGGAGCCCAGCCCGGGTCCCCGGCCTGACGGACGGATGGCCCTCGAGATCCTCCGGGAACGCGATCTGGCGGAACGTCCGGTGCGCCGCGACGGAAACGGGGCCACTGGGATCGCCGACGGCCCACGCCGACACACTCCTTCCGGAACTGCTCGACTTCCTGAGGTCCACCGAGGTGT
Organism: Kineosporia sp. R_H_3; assembly: GCF_002198675.1. GTDB lineage: Bacteria > Actinomycetota > Actinomycetes > Actinomycetales > Kineosporiaceae > R-H-3. Next base: position 48,496 of record NZ_MWLL01000191.1, read on the forward strand.
TCACCTACGACGAGGCACGATGGCGCCGCCGGCTCACCGCGGCGTCCACGTCACCGGCGCCGCCGACAGCGACGACTCCGATCGACCTCAGGAACGCCGCCCTCCCGCCGTCCGGGGACGCGGTGCTCCCGCACGCGGCAGGAAGCTCCGGCTCGCCCTCCGACCGGCTCGAGCACCAAGGTCAGGCAACGTTCGACGGCGCCGCAGATCCGACTCCGTGATCCACTCGCCCGACCCGTGGCGTCGGCTGCCCGTCGAGCGGACCCGATCACTCGGTGCGAGCTCGCCGACCGCCCGGCCCTCCCCCCCTCGTGGCTCCGTCAAGGACCGCACACTGGCGGAGCCACGAGGTACCACCGACCGGCTGCCGCACGCACGCACGCGCGACTCGCCCGTACTCCCACCCACCACGGATCGGTCCCGCCCGGCACATGTCGAGCCCACGCGACGTCGAACGGCCGGCTGCGGCAGGCGGTCAGGCCCGGGGCACGGGTCCGTGTCCGTCGGTGCGCCTCAGCGGGATCGGCGCCGGGCCTGCAGCCGAGCGAGCAGCTGCAGGCCTCCTCGCTCAGCGGGCGGCGGCTCGCGACGACCGGCGCACGCGAGGGCGGTCGACAGGGCATCCAAGATCCGTTGACGCCGCACCGGTTTCGTCACGAAGGCATCGGCGCCGTGCGCAAGGCCGATCTCGACGTCGAGGTCGTCCGAGCGCGCGGTGACGAGCACGAGACGAGGTCGTGGCGGGCCACCGGCGACTCGGACGGCGTCGGCCGTCCGTCGGCAGATCTCGGCACCGGAGATGTCCGGCAGCAACCAGTCGACCAGGACGACGTCGGGCTCGAACCAGGCAATGGCCTCGATCGCCGAGATCCCGTCGCGGACGGACAACGTCTCGTAGCCGCCGCGCCGGGCGGCGCGCTCCATGAGCTCGCGGTCGTCGGGGTCGTCGTCCACCACGAGGACACGGGTGCCACGCACGGCTGACGGGGTCGTCATGACTGACCGTCAAGGAGCCTGCGGACCTGGCGGACGAGACCGGTCGGGCTGACGGGCTTGACGATGTAGTCGTCGACACCGCTGAGGAAGCAGCGCAGCTCAGCGTCGAAGGACGAGCGGGCCGTGACGGCCACGACAGGGATCGAGCGCCTGAACCGCTGGTGCCTGATCGTCTCGCAGAGGTCGAGGCCGTCACCGTCGGGCAGGCCGATGTCCAGCGTGACGGCGTCGACCTGCCAGCTGCGCAGGATCGCGAACGCTGACGCGCGGTCTGCCGCGCGCAGGACGTCGATGCCGTCGCGCTCGAGCGCACCAGACATCAGGTCACGGGTGTCGTCGTCGTCCTCGACGACCAGGACGACCGGGCGCGAGGCCCGGACGGGCTCTCGCCGGGGGCCGTCGACGAACACCGGGCGGAGGTCGATCGTGATGTCTGCGTCTGGCTCCAGGGAACCGTGCGTCTGTCGGCCGCTGCCGACGGGGAGCTGGTTCGTACTCATGTCGATCACCCACTTCGGGATCCACGAGTCGGGGTCCTGCACTGTCGGATCGAGGTCGATGGGCTACCGACCCCCACTACTTGCAGTGGTCGCTCATGTACTTAGTGCAATAGTGATGGGTGTGGAGCGCGGATGCCAGTGCAACACCGTCCGGTTCGGCGAGGCTGCCGTCCGGTCGGTCGCGGAGCTACAGCAGCTTGTCGATCACGTCGATGAGGACGCTGCGCTGCAGAGGCTTGCGCAGGTGCGCGACAGCCCCCTGACCGAGGCTGGTCGACTTCGGTGCTCGTCGCGGCTGTGCGGTCATCGTGACCACCGGAACGGTGCTGTCGACGTGCGCGTGGATCTCGTGAAGGACCTCGATGCCGTCCACGCCGGGCATCACGACGTCGACGATGATGACGTCGAACGGTCCCGACATCGCGGCCTCCACCCCCGACGGACCGTCAGGGGCGGTCACGACCGACATGCCCCGGCTGCGCACCATCGCCGCAACCAGGTCCCGGGTGTCTTCGTCGTCGTCGACGACGAGCACCCTCGGATGCGTGTACAGCCAGCCGAGGTCCGGGTCATCGGTCTCGTCCGGGTCCCCACGCCTGCCCCCGACGTCGGTGCTCGGTCCCGTCACGTGCGGTTCCTGCCGTGTTCTCATGACCAGCGACCTCCTGAGGTCGGGCGAAGGATTTGCGCGTCATCGGCATGGTGGCCGCCAACCTTGAGCGGTGTCGCGACGCGGTTCTCGGGCGGGACGGTGTCATGAGCGCGGGCGCAGCGACCCCCGAGGAGTGCTCCGTCCGCGCTCGCGTCCAGGAGATCCTCGGGGACGGCAGCCCCGAAGAGGTCGCGCTGGCGTGCCGAATGGTCGACGGGTTCCCGGCCAAGGCTGCCCGTCTGCTGGGCGACTTCGACACCGCGTGCGACGTGTCGGACGTCGATGGTGCGGCACGAGCCCTGCACACACTCAAGGGCACTGCATTGAACCTCGGCCTCGATGCGCTGGCGCAGACGTGTCAGTCGCGGGAGGACCTGGTGCGCAGCGGCGCCGGCTCCTCGGACACGGAGCGGCTGCGGTCGGGCGTCCTCGACCTGGTGGCTGACGGAACCCTTGTCCTGCAGCAGGTCGCCGTGGGTCTGCCGCGGGACGCCGGCCGGCAGGTCACCCGGTCGGCGTAGCCAGTTCGGGTCCTGCGCCGCCGAAGACGACGCTCTGCCGCTGCTGAACGCACTGCCGTACCGAGCCAGGAGGACACGTGCCCATCGCGAGCATCCCGCGTCGGTCCGCCGCGCATGTCCCTGACAGGGGCGGCGAGGGCGCACCGCCGCCTCGCATCCTTGTCGTGGACGATGATGCAGACGACCGCGAGCTCGTCGCCGCCTTCCTACGGCGAGACGGGCTGACGGTCGTGACGGCCGCAGGCGGACGGGAAGCGGTCCGGGTGGCGACGTCGCAGCCGTTCGACGCCGTGGTGCTGGACGTCGTGATGCCCGAGCGTGACGGCTGGCAGGTCGGCCAGGAGCTGGCTTCTGTGTTCGTGGATCGCCCGGTCCCGTTGGTGATGATGAGCTCTCTGCCGGTCGCCGCCGCGATGCCGCGCAGCTTCGAGGGCGGAGCCGCGGCTCACGTGGCGAAGCCGATCAACGCGTCGGTCCTGGTCTCGACGCTTCGAGAGCTCGTCTAGCGGCGGTCACCGGCTCGTGGACCGGTGGCTTCCGCCGGCACGGCGGATGCCGTGCCCCCGGGCGTGCGGCCCCGCTCGAGAGCAAGCACGACCTGAGCGGCGATGTCGCGTGGGCTGAACGGTTTCATGATGTAGCCGTCCGCTCCGGCATCCCTGCCACGCAAGGCGTCCTGCGGCGTCCCTCGGGCGCTGAGCATGAGGACCGGCAGCCCCGCGGTCCGGGGGTCGGCGCGCAGCGTGCGGCAGGTGGTCTCGCCGTCCATGACGGGCATCATCCCGTCGAGGAGGACGAGGTCCGTCGGCACGCCCTGGTCGTGCAGGGCGGTGACGGCCGCCGCGCCGTCGTGCACCACGTGCACGTCGTGGCCCATCGAGGTCAGCTTCAGCCGGATCAGGTCGCAGATGTCCTCGTCGTCGTCCACCACAAGGATGTTCGCCATCCGTCCTCCTCGTCGATCATGGTGGCGGTTGGGGCAGTGCACCGCGGACCGGGAGCCGGACGGTGACGCGCGTCCCGCACCCTGGTTGCGAGGCGAAGGCGAGCTCACCGCCGTGGCCGGCAACAGCAGCCCGGACGACGGCCAGACCCAGCCCTGTGCCGGGGACATGGTTCGTCCTTGCGGACTCGGTCCTGAAGAACCTGTGCCCGAGCCGCTCCAGGTCGTCCGACGCGATGCCGACGCCGTCGTCCTCGACCTCGAGCTCGACCAGGTCCGGTCCGGCGAGACGGGTCCGCCAGACCACCCGGCCGTTGGCGGCGGCGAACTTCACGGCGTTGGAGCCGAGGTTGAGCAGCACACGTTCCAGCTGGCCGGCGTCTGCGGCCACAGGAGGAAGGTCCGCTGCGACATGCCGTTCCATGGTGACACCCCGGCGCTGCGCGGCCGGGAGGAGGACACAGCACGCCTCGAGGAGCAGCTGGTTGACGTCGACGTCGGGTCGCTGCCCGGCCTCGGCCGGCCGCCCGCTGCTGGTGGCCGTCGGCGAGTGCTCCGCTGTCGCGAGCTGCAGGAGGTTCTCCACCAGACCCAGCAGACGGGCCGAGTTGCGTTGCAGGGTGCTCAGCAGCTGCAGGCCGGTCTCGTCGCCCAGGTCGTGCAGGTGGTCCTCGATGAGCTCGCCGTAGCCGAGGATGCTGGTCAGGGGTGTCCTGAGCTCGTGGCTGACGGTGTTGACGAGGTCGCTCTTGAGCCGGTCCAGCTCCTGCAGCTCGTCGTTGTGGCGGCGCAGCTCACGGGACTGCTGCTGCAGCTCGGCCTGGGTGGCGCGCAGCTGCGCCTGTACCGCCTTCTGCTGCGTGATGTCGGTGAGGATGACGCCGAACGCCGCGGTGGGATCGGTGTCGTCGCTGACCGCGAACCGGGTCACGAGGAAGACCTCGTCGCCGTCCGCGTGCTCGCTGCCCGAAGGCATTGCGGCGAGCCGGGATCGGCCGTGGCCATCCTTGGCGAGGGCCCGGAAGCGGGTGTTGCTGAAGATCTCCTCGCCGCCCGGGTGGAGCAGCCCGATCGCGGACGGGGAGTGCTGGACCAGAGATGCGAGCAGACCCTCGATCCTGGCCTGCTCGGCGTGGGACACCACGACGGCCTGCTCGAGGTGGCGCGTGCCGACCGCGGTCCGGACGGCCTGCCCCAACCGCGCGAGGCGGTCCTTGAGCAGCACGTCGCTGACGCCCTGCTCGAACAGGGCAGCGGCGGTGTCGTCGTCCAGCGCGCCGGTGACCACGATGACCGGCACTCCCGGCGCGCTGGTGCGCACCGTCCGCAGGACCTGGGAGATCGACATGCCGGGCACGTTGTGGTCCGCAAGCACGACGTCGGGTGCCGCGGACAGTGCTGCGGCGAGCTGTTCGTAGGAGTCCACCGGGACCGTGGCCGTCTCGAGACCGTCACGGCGAAGTGCCGCACCGATCAGCTCGACGTCGGCCGGGCGGTCCTCGACGACGACGACGCGCAGGTCGTCCGGGCTCATGAGACTCCGTCCGGGCTCACGCGACCTCGTCGGGGCGGCGGTTGACCTCGACCCAGAAGGTCGCCAGCGCGTTCAGCGCATCCGCCCCGAGCCGGCCGCTGGCCGGTTTGACGACGAACCCGTTGGCCCCGAGGCGGTAGCAGCGATGGACGTCCTCGGGCTCCTGCGAGGAGCTGAGGACGACCACGGGCAGTGTGCGGGTCCCCTTCAGGTCGCGCACCCGACGAAGCAGCTCGGCACCGTCCATGCGCGGCATCTTCAGATCGGTGAGGACGACGACCGGCAGCTCGCGACGCTGGTCGACGAGCCTCTCGAGGCGGTCGTAGGCCTCACATCCGTCGCCGGCCGTCTCGAGGCGTGCGCCGACGCCGGAGCGTCGCCAGGCCTCCTGCAGGAGCTCACGGTCCGCGATGCTGTCCTCCACGAGCAGCACCCACGGGGTCATGGCGCGTCCAGAGTGATCGTGAAGGCCGCGCCCTGCCCAGGGCTCGAGGACGCGCTGACGTGCCCTCCGTGGCGGTGCACGATCCTGCTGACCAGGGCCAGGCCCAGACCCGTCCCGGGGAAGTCGCGGCTGGAGTGCAGCCGTTGGAAGGGGGTGAAGAGGCCGCCGGCGAGGTCCGGGTCGAAGCCGACCCCGTTGTCCCGCACCGTGTACGTCACTGCACCGTCCCCGGTGCTGCCGGTGACCTCGACCCGCGGCCGCTGTGTCGTGGCACTGTACTTGACCGCGTTCGACAGCAGGTTGCGCCACACCTGCAGCATCAGCTGCCGATCTCCCCTGGCGGGCGGGAGCACCCCCACCTGGAACTCGAACCCGGCGTCCGCACCGGCGTCCGCCCACGCCTCGTGCACCACCTCCGCGATGTCGAGGACATCGGTCCGCAGCGGTTGCCGGTGGATGCGCGCCAGGCGCAGCAACCCGTCCATGAGCTCCTCCATGGCGGTGGCTGCCTCACGGATCCGGGACAGGTAGCGCAACCCGTCCTCGTCGAGCCGGTCGGAGTAGTCCTCCGCGAGGAGGTCACCGAAGCCGGCGACCGCGCGCAGCGGGGCGCGCAGGTCATGAGAGACGCTGTAGGAGAACGCCTCCAGCTCACTGTTCGCGTCGGCGAGCTCGAGCGATCGACGCTCGAGAGCGCTGGTCCTGGCCGCGACGCGCGCCTCGAGGTCGGCGTTCGTCCGGTGCAGCTGCTCGTTCACCCGGGCCAGGTCGCGGTTCGCCTTCTCCAGCTCGGCATTGAGCTCCGTGACGCGGGTCCGGGCCAGGTGCTCCTCGGTGACGTCCTGGGTCACCTTGACGAAACCGTCCAGGGCGCCCGACCCGTCACGGATGGCGGTCAGGACGCCACGTGACCAGAAGGTGGTGCCGTCCCGGCGGACGCGCAGCCCCTTGGTCACTGCCCTGCCGTGCACGACCGCCTCCCGGAGAGTCGACTCCGGGACTCCCGCTGCCCGGTCCTCGGCGGTGAAGAAGACCGCGTAGGGCTGACCGAGGACATCGGCCTCGTCGTACCCCTTGAGTCGCTGGGCGGAACGGCTCCACGTGAGGACGCGCCCTTCGCTGTCGAGCGCGAGGATCGCATGCTCGTCCGCTCCGTCGACGAGCCGTGTCAACTGATCGACGGCTGCCTGGCGCTCGTGCTCACGCATCCAGCCGTGGGTGACGTCCGTCCAGGACATCAGGACCAGCCGGCGCCCACGCCGTCGTTCCAACGGATACGCGGACACCAGGTACCGGTGCGGCCGGTCGGTTCCGTCGACGCTCGGGACGACGAACTCCTCCTGGGTGACGCTCTCGCCGGCCAGAGCACGCACCAGCGGCCGCCGCTCGTGCGTGATCTCGGCCCCGCACGGCGCCGTGATCCCCGACAGCGGCTCACGCAACACCCGGCTGCCCTCCGCCGCCAACCGTGGCTCCGCCTCGATCGCGGCAGGGTTGGCGAACACGAGCTCGAACGCATCGTCGACGATGAGCAAGGGAGTTCGCACAGCGCACCAGGCGTCGAGCAGGACCGCACCGAGGCCGTCGTCGGCGACGTAGTCCTGTGCGACCGCCGCGGCGGTCGGACGGGGCGGGTCGTAAACGGTCCTGCTCACCAGACCTCCCAACCCAATGCCATTACTAAGAGTTGGTGCATGACTACAATAAGTGCAAGATGTGATCGTTGCCGTGTTTCGACAACTTGCCGGGATCCACGACGACCCCTCCCCCGAGCGCCTGCGAAGGACTGCGATGGACTCCGTACAGAACAACCCCGTGGCACGGCCGGACGGCGCGCTCGTCGACGACCACTGGGTCAACCCCCGCGAGTACGTGTCAGCGCTCGGGTCGCAGATGCGCACGGTCCTGGTCGTCGAGGACGACGGTGACGCGCGCGAGCTTCTCAGTGGTTTCCTGACGCAGGAGGGCCTGGAGGTACTCGAGGCAGGGACGGTTCGGGGGGCGCTCGACGTGCTGACCGCCCGCGACGTCGACGTCGTCCTGCTCGACGTCCTGCTTCCCGACGGGACGGGCCTGGAGGTCTGCGACGCGGTGCGGCAGAGCGCCAGACGGGCCTCGACATCCGTGATCATGCTGACAGCGCTGGACGGGCCCGCAGACCAGGCCGCCGGCGTCATCGCCGGAGCGGACTCCTACCTCACCAAGCCCGTGACGCGAGCAGAGCTTGTCCTGAGGCTCGCCGACGTGCTCTGAGTTGCCGCCGTGCCCTCGGCACGGAGCACCTCTGACTCCGCTGCACCGATGACGCGGCGACCTGTTCCGCCGGAACAGGTCCGCACCGGGGCGGCGCCCAGATCGACCCCTGACCCGTCGCCGGTAGGCGACCGGTGCCCAGGCCGGTCGTAGAGCGGATGCCACAATCGTGGAATGCCGCTGGTCGACCTGCTCCTCGGGCGTCCGCCCCACACCCCCCAGGCTGAAGCCGCCCGCACCATGGACGAGGGCGTCACCATCTACTGGCGTGACGGATGCCCCTTCTGCCTGCGGCTGCGCTGGGCCGTCCGTAAGGACACCGGGCGCGCAACGTGGGTCGACATCTGGCGCGACCCTGAAGCCGCCGCCTTCGTCCGCACCACCAACGACGGCGGCAACGAAGTGGTGCCGACGGTCGTGATCGACGGCGTCCCCCACACCAATCCGGATCCTCGAACGGTCGTAGCCCGACTGGGCGGCTCCAGCCGCAGTTGACCGCCGGCCGCCACACGGGATCGACGTGCGCGGGTAAGGCTCGGGCGCGGTGCCTGGGAAGCGGTTCGCGTTCCGTCTGGGTGCGGGCATGCTGATGCGGGCGGCCGGTCAAGGCGTGCGCGGACCTGCCGCCTGGAAGCGGCCTCCGAACGTGGTGAGCTCGCTGCGCGTGGTGACGTCGGCGTTCCCGGTAACGCGGTGCTCGACGCGGGCCTGGAACCGCTCGGCCGTCGTCGCCCTGCCCGACGGCCCGCTCCGTCGGACACTCGTCCTCCTACCGAGTGTCCTCGGCGCCGCCGGGCTCCTTTTGGGATACCAGGCCCGCGGCGCGTCCGGCGACGGCGGCCGCTTCGCGATCGGCGACCTGGAGCTTGCCGATCACGTTCGACACGTAGTTGCGGACCGTCTTGGGGCTGAGGAAGAGCCGGCGCCCGATCTCGTGGTTGGTCAGGCCTTGGGCCACCAGGGACAGGATCTCGGTCTCGCGCTCGCTGAGCTCGCCGTACCGGCGGGCGCCTGCACCCGGCGGGCGGTTCATGAGGCGTGCGGCGATCCCGGCGGAGAAGACCGCGCCACCTTGGGCGACCACCCTGATCGAGTTCACGATCTGGGACGGGCTGGCGTCCTTGACGAGGTAGCCCGTGGCACCGGCGCGCAGGGCTTCGAAGGCATGGTCGTCGTCGAGCATCGTCAGCACAAGGATGCGCACGCTGGGCGCACGACGAGTGAGCTCGCGGGTGAGCTCGATGCCGTCCATGCCCGGCAGGTTGAGGTCGACGACGACGACGTCGGGCATCAGGTCCTCCACACGCGTGATCGCCTCCTCCGCCGTGGCGAGATCGGCCACCACCTCCAAGTCGTCCTCGAGTTCGATCCGGGTCCGCAGTCCCAGCCGGAAGGTCGGGTGGTCCTCGACGAGGAGGATCGACACGGTCTCGGTCACAGCGGGATCCTCGCGCCGACCCGGGTCCCGCGTCCGTCCTGCCCGGCAGTGACCTCGAACGCGCCGCCTAGCTCCTCGGCGCGTTCGCTCATCGACTGCAGGCCGACGCCCGGTGAATGGTCCCCGACCCCACGGCCGTCGTCGCAGACGACAAGCCGCGCCTCCTCGTCGTCCACCGTCACCTCGACCGAGACGCGGGTGGCCTCGGCATGACGGATGACGTTGGTCAGCGACTCCTGCACGATACGCAGCACGTTGACCTCCAGCGCGGCCGGCATGGATCCCTTCGTGATGGACACGACGCACGAGGTGTCGAGCCCGGCGGCCGCGGCACGGTCGACCTCAGCGGTGATCGCCGGCCCGAGCCCTCCTGCATCCAGTGACGGCGGTCGCAAGGCTCGCGTGATGGCCCGGATCTCGTCGATCGACGCCTTGGCCTGCTCGTCGAGCGCCTCGTGCAGGGCGCTCACGGACGCGCCCCGCTGCTGCGCCACTCGGATCGAGTCGAGCGTCACGAGCTGGCTGGCCAGCAGCGGCCCCAATCCGTCGTGCAGGTCGCGCCGCAGACGTCGTCGCTCGTCCTCGCGTGCGGCAGCAGCGGCCGCTCGTGCACGCCTCAGTTCTTCGGTCTCGCGCTGCGCCCGAAGCACCATCGCCACGAACGGCACCACCTCGGCCAGGGCCCTTCGGTCTCGGCCGTCCAGTTCGTCGCCGTATGCCGGGGACAGCAGCAGCGCGCCGACCGGCGTTCCGGCCCCGTCCGTCACCTGCCGGCGCACCGGCGCGGTGCGACCTGGCCCGCCGAAGCTGGAGATCACCGACCCGTCGGTGTCCCGGACCTCGACGTGCGGCAGCGCCAACGCCTGCGCGATGGTGCTCGCGAGGTCCGTCCTCACGGGCCCGGGGCCGGTGATCCTGCTGACGAGCTCGGCTGCAAGGTTGCCCGTTCCGTACAACCGGGTGCGCACGCGTCGGTGCAGGCGGTCGGCGACCCAGGCGCCGACGAGAACCACGACGGCGAACACAGCGGCGCCGAGTGCCGACACGTTCTGGTTCGTCACCGACATCCCCGCCAGCGCCACGATGGCCCCGTAGCACAGCAGGACGGCCATCGCGGCCCCGCCGTACACGACCACGCGCCACAGCAGAAGGCCAACGTCGTACAGGCGATGCCGCAGGACTGCGAAGGTGAACCCCACGCCCAGAACGAGGAACGCCGCGTACAGCCCGAACACCAGAGGAAGCTGGAAGGTCGCGAGCAGGTCGACGGCCCACAGCACCTGGGCCACCACGAACAGACCCGCCAAGACGCAGAACCCGACGAGCACCCACCGGGCCTGCTGACGGGCCACCCAGTCCGACCGGAAGAAGAACCGGTGCACCTGCGCCGCGACCAGCGCGACGATGACGACAGTCTCGAGGACCTCGAGAACGGGAACGCTCACTCCCGCTGTCCGCAGCGTCGCTCCGGCCGACACCGCCACGATCCCAGGGGCGGCCCATCGTCGCAGGACGACGGGGTGCCAGCGCCCGTCGGGGAAGAGCGCCAGGATGCAGAACAGCGACGCCTGGTTCAGCGCGGCGAGAAGCACCAGCACCCACCGCAGCGAGCCGGACGGCTCGAGAGGCTGGAGGAAGTCCTGCAGTGCCACGAGCATGAGGCCCAGGCCGCACACCGCGGACAGCAGCGACGGCCGACGTCGCATCATGACGACGCCCAGAGCGCAGAAGAAGAGGAGCAGCGCCCACTGCACGACCATCACCATGACCGCCCAGCCGACAGGAGTCATGCCCGCACGGGCGATCTGCCCGAGCAGCTCATCGGTGGGGCGGGCCAGGGTGTCGCAGATGTCGTCCTGGCACGTGACCTGCAGTGCCGTGAACTGGATCGGAGTGGCCAACGCGGCGACCACGACGGAAGCGCCGGCGGCGACCAGGCCGCCGGCGACCGGGGCTGCCGTCGCGCGGAGCATCTCCCCGAGTGTCTCAGCCTCGCGTGACCAGCGCCCGGTTCGTGGAGAAGGCCAGCAGGGCGCCGAACAGCATCGGGAGGATCGGCGGGGCGTCGACCGTCACCTGCGCCACGACCGTCACGGCGCACAGCGCTGCGACCACCAGAGCGACCCGAGGCGCGACACCGGCCCTGCGCAGGAGCACCGCGACGACGAGCAGGCCCAGCGAAGTCGTGACGACGAAGCTCGAGACCAGCGTCAGGTATATCCACCAGTGCTCCGCCAACCAGGGGTTCCCGGCCCCGAGCGCGCGCGGCAAGAACGTCATCACCGCCATCCCCAACCCGCCTGCGACGACACCGGCAGCGGCGACCACCCCTTGCCGGGCAGCACCGTCGGCGATCGAACTCAGACGAGTCAGACCCCGGGCGAAGAGGACGGCGCTGAGCAGGAAGAGAAGCGCGGTAGCGACGAGGGCCCACAACGGCTCGGGGTATCGCTGGACGAGCTGTGCGAGGACGTCCGGGGCCAGGTGGTTCTGATTGACGCCGAGCCGCTCAGCGGTTTCGTACAGCGCCTTCTGATACTCGCGGTTGGACAACCCCATCGACACCCCCAGCACCGCGATGAAGGCCAGCAGCGAGGCCAGGAAGCAGCGCAGCGCGCTGCGTGCAGCATCCTGCCGGCCGCTACGAGCCGCTACAGGAAGTACGGACGACGTGGACACAGGCTCTTCCCTTCGTGAGCGATCCTGCCTGCACGATCGCCGTCCGGGCGTCCCGGTGCACAGGGACGCCACGTCCCGGAGTGACCAGAGTCGACGTCGATCAGCTACAGCGATGGCGGTGCCGTACCTGTCCAGCGTCTGGACCGTGAGCCCGCTCGCGTCGCGCATCGTGGCGTCCGCGGTGGCGACGTCCGCGGTCGCTGCGTGAGCGGGCCTGCACCCCAAGACGATGCGCAACTACGCGTCCGACGTGCTCACCAAGTTCCGGGCCGTGGACCGGGCGACGGCGGTCAGCCGGCCCCGACGCCGGCGTCGTCAACCCCTGACGCTCCCGCGGGCACGGCCGGTCGCGTGATCGGGACGTGGTGTCCCTGGCGGCCGGGACGGCCCGGGAGACACCGTGTAGCCCGCATCGGGGACAGCCCCCGACGTCACCACGTGCGACCACGAGAGGAACCACGCGATGAGTGATGCAGGGACCTTCTTCGCCCGTTCCGACTGGACCAGCCACGGTCCGGCCCGGAGCCTCAGCGGCTTCGACCTCCGGCACAGCGAAGGCCTGGCTGTGCACTGGCCCGGCACCACCCTGAAGGACTACGACGGCCCGAAAGCGCCCACCCTGCAGCACACCGCCGACAGGCTCGAGGCGTGGCGGGTCTTCCACACCCAGGTGAAGGGCTACTCCGACATCGCCTACCAGGTCGCGATCGACCAGGCCGGCCGCATCCTCGTCCTGCACGGCCTGTCCCACCGGTCAGCGGCCAACGGCGACGCGGCGGTGAACCGGAGGTACGGGGCCGTGCTGCTGATCGTCGGCGCCGCCGAGGAACCGAGCCCGGCCATGCTCAGCGCCTTCCACACCTTCTACACCGACGCGTGGCGGGCCCGTGGCGGCAAGGCCAAGATCCTCACTCACGACCGGGTCCGGCGGATGACGGGCCTGGGCGGGACGAGCCGTCCCGGGCCTGCCATCACCGATCGGATCAAGAACGACACTCTGCACTGAGCCCGCGGCGGCAGCCCGCCGTGGTCCGGCCGGGGTGGCCCGCGCCCGGAGGTCCTGCCACGATCAAGCAGGCACACCGTCACCAGCGTCTTGGCCGCGGGACGCTACCCCGTGCCGGACGTTCGCTGGTCATCTGCTGTCGCCGACGGCGCGGGGTGTCGGGCGTCGAGCAGGTAGCCCACTCCGCGAACGCTCACCAGGTTCAGGCCCGGCAGCTTGGCGCGCAGCCGGCACAGGGTCACGTCGACGAGGTTCGTGCCGGGGTCGAAGGTGATGCCCCACACCTGCGCCAGGAGCTCCTCGCGGCCACAGATGGCGCCGCGCCGTGCGGCAAGGTGCGCGATCAGCGCGTCCTGGCGCGGTGAGAGTCGGACCTCTCGGCCTTGGTACCGGACGTGCCGCGGGCGGGCGCCCGGGGAGAGGCCGACTGTCGTCCACCACGGGTCGTCGCGCGCCAGTCGCCCGACGGGCTGACCGACTGCGTGTCCCGTGAGCGGGTGGACGACGCTGCGCAACTGCTCGAGGCTCGCGGGCCAGGGAAGCTGGGTGACCCGCGTCCAGTCCCAGACCCCACCAGCGGTCGTAGCGGCTCGGCAGCATCCGGACTCCGATCGTCGACAACACGGCGCGCCATGAGCCGAGCGACGCCGCCCTGCGGCGGTCATGATCGCAGGACCGCGGCCGGGCCTGTGGGTGCCGGAAGCTCCCGAGCCGCCCGCTGAACTGCGCGACCGTCGGGGCGTCGAGCGGGCACGACGGCCGCGGGGACGCGGCCCGGCCGGGATCGCCGGCCATCTGGTGGCGCCGAGGCACTGCCAGCCCCCGGTCACCAGGTACGGCAGGGCATCGGCCCCTGGGTCAGCGCCCCCGCCCGTGCACGAGGCGGCCCTGCGCCATCACCGTGACGACGTCCCGCAGTCGGGTCAGGTCGGCGAGCGGGTCGCCGGTGACGACGAGGACGTCCGCGGAGAAGCCGGGCCGCAGGACGCCGAAGGACCCGCCGGGCAACGCGATCCGGGCCGCGTCGCGGGTGGCGGCCTGCAGCGCCCGCAGCGGGGACAGGCCGTAGCCGGTGAGCTCGACGATCTCGTCGACGATGTCGCCGTAGCCGTCGGTGCCGGTCCCGAACACCACGCCGGCGTCGAGTGCGTTCCGGAAGGACTCCCGGTGGATGTCGAGGATCCCCTCCGCGATCCGGGTCCACTCCCCCGGCAGGCCCCACTCGGCACCGCGGCGCGCGATGTTGACCATCGTCGAGAGGGTAGGGACGAGGCGGACGCCGCGTGCGGCCATCTCCGCAGCCTGAGACGGCGTGAGGTAGATGCCGTGCTCGATGCAGTGCACCCCCGCGGCGAGCGCGTTCCCGATGCCCTCGACGCCGTCGGCGTGCGCGGTGACGTACTTCCTCGCCGCGTTCGCGACCGCCACCACCGCCGACAGCTCCTGCACGTCGAGCTCCGGATGCGTCGGGTCCTCGCCGACCCTGACCGTCCCGACGCCGCCGCTGGCCATGACCTTGATGAAGTCCGCGCCGCGGGCGAGCTGGGTCCTCGCGGCCCGGGCGCACCCGACCGGGCCGTCCGCCTCGACGCCCGCCCCGACGCCGTGGCCGCCGGTCATCGTGATCGCCTCGCCGGCGCAGACCATCCGCGGGCCCAGGAGGTAGCCCTCGTCGAAGGCGGCCCGGACCGCGAGGTCGTTGCCGTGGTGGCTGCCGGGGACGCGGACCGTCGTCACCCCGCTCGCCAGGCACTGCTGGGCGTAGTGGGCGATGACGACGGCCCAGGTGGCGTCCGGCTCGTCGATCTCGGTCGTGCCCTCGCCGAACCTGCTGCGGCCGAGCAGGTGCTCGTGGCAGTCGACGAGACCCGGCAGCACGGTCGCGCCCGCGCAGTCGACGACGGTCGTCCCTTCGGGGACCTCGACCGTCGTCCGGGGGCCGACCGCCCGGATCACTGCTCCCTCGACGAGGACCGCGCCGTCCGACAGCGGCTCGTCGTCGCCGGTGATCACCTGACCGCCGGCGAACAGAATGCGCCGCGTCATCGCGGCAGGAGCTCGGTCTCGGAGCGATGGGCGAGGGCTTCCTCGTTCCCGTCCCGGTCGTCCCCGGCCGGCGTCCCGTACCCGCCCCCGCCCGCGGTGCAGATCGTCAGCTCGTCGCCCGCCTGCAGCGGGCGCCCTTCGCACTTGTGCACGATCTCCACCCCGGACGACGTACGGATCCGGGCGAAGCCCGGTGCGCCGGCCCCGCCGCCGCACAGACCCCACGGGGGCGTGTGGACCCGGTCCATCCACAGGTACAGCAGAGCCGGCTCGAGGAGGCGGTAGCGGCGCACGATGCCGCGACCGCCATGGTGGCGGCCCGGGCCACCGGACCTGTCGCGGTAGCCGTACTCCTCGACGACCGCGGGGTAGCGGGACTCCAGGAGCTCGACCGAGAAGTTCCGGAACTGGCCGTTCGTCAGGTCGATGACGGCGTCGGCGCCGTCGTACCCGTCACCGGCCCCCCACCCACCGGCGTGCGCCTCGCCGAGCATGAGGATGCCGCTGCCCGAGGGGTCCTCCCAGACGAGCTCGGAGATCGTGTCGCCGTACTGGCCCGCGCAGGCCCGGTCCGGCACGGCGTCGGCGAGCGCCCGCATCACCAGGTCCATGAGCAGGACCGCCGAGGCGGCGTAGTTCCCGCACGCCGCGGGCTCCTCGGCGTAGAGGAAGCAGCCGCGCGGCACGCTCACGGACACCGGACGGAAGGTGCCGCCGTCCGGCGGTCGGGAACCGCCGAGGAGGAGCCGCAGCGCGACCCGCACCGAGGAGACGGTCTGGCTGGCACCGCAGTTGATGGCGCCGCGGACGATCGGGCTGGTCCCGGCCAGATCCACGCTGACCTCGTCACCGGCGACGGTCACGGCGACCGAGATGGTGACGGGCACGCCGACGTCGATGCCGTCGTCGTCCATCGACCCCGAGGCGCGGTAGACGCCGTCGGGCAGGGCCCGGATCGCCGCCCGCGACTCTCGCTCGCTGAAAGCGAAGATCGCGGCGCAGGCCGCGTCGAAGACCTCGGAGCCCCACCGGTCGAGGATCTCGCCGAGCCGACGGCTGCCGACCTCGACGGCCGCCGCCATCGCGAGCACGTCGCCGACGAGCTCGTCCGGGCTGCGGGTGTTGTGGCGCAGGACGGCGACGACGTCGTCGCAGACGCCCCGGTCGTCGACGAGCCGGACCGGCGGCAGGCGAAGCCCTTCGTCGAAGATGCTCGTGGCGGCCATCCCGCCGCCCGGCTCGCTGCTGCCGAGGTCCACGACGTGGGCCCGGGCGACGGCGTACCCGACGAGCGCGCCGTCGTGGAAGATCGGCGCGAACGTCGTGCAGTCCTGCATGTGCGCGCCCTGGACGTACGCGTCGTTGAGCAGGTAGACGTCACCGGGCCGCATGGTCTCGCGTCCGCCGCGCAGGGCCACCGAGTCGACCACGGCCTGCCCGAGGTTGCCCAGGAAGATGGGCAGCCCGGTGGACAGCGCGATGACCTCGGCGTCCCGGTCGAGCAGACCGATGGCGCAGTCCTGGCTCTCGTAGATCGTCGGGGTGTAGGCGGACCGGACGAGGGTCACCCGCATGTCCTCCGCCGCGGCGAGCAGCCGGTTGCGGATGATCTCCAGCGTGGCCGGGTCGGGGGTCGTCACGACGTCTCCTCGTTCCTGGTGAGCCGCACGGTGCCCATCGGGCCGGTCGCGGCGGACCAGCCCGGCGGCACGTAGATGGTCGAGCCCGGGTCGCTGACGACGGCGGGCCCCTGGACGCCCTCGGCGAGCCGGCCGCGGTCGCAGTGCAACGCCTCGACGCGCTCGCCGCGGTGGATCACGGTGGTCCACGTGGCCGGCCGCGGATCGCGGATCTCGGCGGACGCGTGCTGCCCGGCGTCCGGGCCGACAGCGGTCAGCCGGACGTTGACGAACTCGGCGGGCGGGCTGCCCGCGACGGTCCCGTGGGCCGTCCGGTACCGCTCGCGGAACAGCGCGTCCCAGTCCGCGACGGGGGAGCCGAGCGGGAGCGCGACGGTGAGGCTGAAGTGCTGGCCCGCGTAGCGCAGGTCTGCCAGCGCGGAGTACTCGGCATCGTCAGGGTCGAGCCCGTCGGCGGCGACGAGGTCGCGGGCCCGCCGGAGCAGCCGCTGGTGCGCGGCGCTCAGGGCGTCGTCGTCGAGGTCCGCGACGAGCGACAGCAGCGGCTCGGACACGTCGTGCCGGACCGGGGCGTGCAGCATGCCCCAGGCGGAGAAGACGCCCGCGGCCGGCGGGACGAGGACCGACGTCACGCCGAGCTCGTCGGCGAGCGCCGCCGCGTGGAGCGGGCCGGCACCGCCGAAGGCGAGGATGGTGAAGTCACGCGGGTCGTGCCCGCGGCGCACGGTGAGCGTCCGCAGGGCGTCGGACATCCGGGCGTCAGTGATGTCGACGACGGCCTGGGCCAGCGCCTCGACGCCCAGGCCCAGCTCGTCGGCCAGTGGGCCGAAGGCCTCCCGCGCGGCGCGGGTGTCGAGCGTGAGGGCGTCGTCGGCCAGCCCGGCCTGGCCGAGCCGGCCGAGGACGACGTTGGCGTCGGTCACCGTGGGGTCGGTGCCGCCCAGGCCGTAGCAGGCCGGTCCGGGGGAGCCTCCGGCGCTGTGCGGTCCCACGTGCAGCGCACCGTGCTGAGCCCACGCGATCGAGCCGCCGCCGGCGGACACGGTGACGAGGTCCACGACCGGCATGAGAACGGGGATCCCGGCGATGTCCAGATCGGCGCGCACGGCCAGCCGCTGGTTCACGACGACGCAGGCGTCCAGCGAGGTCCCGCCCATGTCGAGCGCCAGCACGTGGCTGAGGTCGAGGTGCCGGGCGATCACCTGCGCGCCGATGACACCCCCGGCCGGACCGGAGACGAGCGTCTGCATCGGCCTCTCCTTGGCGCTCTCCGCCGACGTGACGCCGCCGCTGGACCGCATGACGAGCAACGGCCGGTCGTGGCCGCGGCTCACGAGTCCGTCGGTGACCCGGGTCAGGTACTCCCCCACCGTCGTCGCCACGTAGGCGTTGACCACCGTGCTGGAGAACCGCTCGAACTCGCCGACCTCGGGCGCGACCTCGTGCGAGAGGGAGAAGCGCACCCCCGGGTGCCGGGCGGCGAGGTGGTCACGGACGGCGAGCTCGTGCGCTGGGTTCCTCGTCGAGTGCAGGAGGCAGACGGCGACGGACCTGATGTCCTCGACCGCGATTCGCCGGGAGACGGCGTCGAGGTCCCCCAGAGCCAGCGGACGCGCCACCGACCCGTCGGCGAGGACGCGCTCGTCGATCGCGTGCACGTCGTCCGGGTCGACGAGGTGCTCGGAGCGCGGGTAGCGCAGCTCCCACACGTCGACGCGGTGCGCGCGCCCGATGCCCAGGACGTCGGCGAAGCCCGCGGTGGTGACCATGAGGACGCGCGTCCCCCGCCGGGACAGCACCGCGTTGAGGCCGGCGGTCGTGCCGTTGACGACCTGGCGGAGGCCGGCCACGTCGACGCTCGTGTCGAGGGCGTGCAGCATCCCCGCCGCCGGGTCCTCCGGGTGGCTCAGCACTTTGTGCGAGGAGAGCCGGCCCGCGTCGTCGATGATCGCGACGTCGGTGAACGTGCCACCGGCGTCAATGGCGACTCGCATGGCTGGGTCCTTTCACTGGCTGGGATCCGGACGTGACGTGCCGGGCGACGCCGGCGGGTGCCCGCTCCACGGATGGGGAGGGACGGCCCCGAGCAGCTGCCGGGTGTAGGGGTGCTCGGGCCGCAGGAAGACGTCGTCGACGGCGCCGGTCTCGACGACCCGGCCCTGCGACATGACCACGACGCGGTCGCACAGGTGCGACACGACGGCGATGTCGTGGGAGATGAACAGGATCGACATGCCCAGCCGGTCGCGCAGGTCGGCGAGCAGGTTGAGGACCATCGCCTGGACCGAGACGTCGAGGGCGGACACCGGCTCGTCGGCGACGAGAACCTCGGGCTCGAGCGCCAGCGCCCGCGCGATGCTCGCCCGCTGCCGCTGGCCGCCGGACAGCTGTCGCGGCCGGGAGTCCAGGTACCGGCGGTCGAGCCCCACCAGGTCGACGAGCTCCTCGACGCGCTCCCCGACCCGGCCCGCCGCCCGCAGTCCGTGGACGACGACGGGCTCGCGCAGCGTCTGCCGCACCGTCATCCGCGGGTTGAGCGAGGCGTACGGGTCCTGGAAGACCATCTGGACCCGGCGGCGGTCCAGCGGCCCGCGGCGAGCCGTCATGACGCGGCCGTCGATCTCGACCGTGCCGGACGTCGCCGTCCGGTACCCGGCCACGCACCGCGCGAGCGAGGTCTTGCCCGAGCCGGACTCGCCGACGACGCCGACGATCTCGCCCTGGCGGACCGAAAGGCTCACGTCCTGGACGGCGTACCGCGTCGACGTGTGGGAGCTGCGCTACCCGCGCTCCGAGCNCCCGTGGCGGCGCCCACCCGCCCGTCCGGCCCGCGGGTAGACGACGCACAGGTCCTTGACCTCGACTAGCGCCATGCGACACCCCGCTCCGAGCGGGCCTCGAGCTCGTCCCTGCGGACGCAGGCCGACTCGTGGCCGGACGTGCCGGGCCCCAGCGGGCCGGCCGCGTCGCAGGCGTCGACGGCGTGCGGGCACCGGGGGGCGAACCGGCATCCCGCGGTGTCGGCGAGCAGCACCGGGGGCCGGCCCGGGATGCTGACGAGCCGGGCCCGGCGCGAGTCCATCCGCGGCGCGGCCGCGAGGAGCGCCTCGGTGTACGGGTGCGCCGGATGCTGGAGCACCTCCCGGGTCGACCCGCGCTCGACGACCTGGCCGGCGTACATGACGTCGATCCGGTCGCACATCGTGCCGAGCAGCGGAAGGTCGTGGGTGACGTACAGGACGCCGAGGCCGCGGTCCTCGACGAGACGTCCGAGCAGCGCGACGAAACGGGCCTGGACGGTGACGTCGAGCGCCGTCGTGGGCTCGTCGCAGAGCAGCAGCCGCGGACTGCCGGAGAGCGCGGCAGCGATGAGGACGCGTTGACGCAGACCGCCGGACAGCTCGTGCGGGTAGGCGTCGACCCGGTGCTCGGCGTCCTCGATCCCGACCTCCTGCAAGAGGTGCACGGCAAGGTCGTGCGCGGCCCGCCGGCCCAGGCCGTCCCGGCGGCGCGGCACCTCGGCGACGTGCTCGCCGACGGTCATGACAGGGTTCAGACCGGTCATCGGGTCCTGGAAGATCATCGCGACCTCGCCCGAGGGCCGGCGGGTGTCGACCTCCCGCCCGTCGACCCGGACCGTCCCTTCGACCGCCCGCAGGCCGCGCGGCAGGACGCCCGCGATCGCCCGCAGCAGCGTGCTCTTGCCGCACCCCGACTCGCCGACGACCCCGACGGTCCCGCGACCCTCGACAGTGAGCGAGACGTCGCGCACGGGGTAGGTCGTCCCCCGGCGGCCCGGGGCGGCGACGGAGAGCCCGTCGACCTCCAGCAGCGGGTTCATGCCTCGTCGACCTGTCGGGACAGCCCGTTGCCGAGCAGCGCCAGCGCGGCTCCGACGAGCACGACGGCCAGCCCGGGCGCGACGGTGAGCAGCGGCCGGACGGTGACGAACTGCTGTCCGTCGGAGACCAGCGCGCCGAGTTCGGGGGTCGGCGGCGTCACCCCGACGCCCAGGTAGCTCAGGGTCGCGGTGCTGACGATGACGACGACGACGTCGGTCACCGCGTAGGTCAGCGGCTGCTTGAAGACGTTGGGCAGCACGTGACGCAGCAGCACCCTGCTCCCGGAGAAGCCCGCACCGACCGCCGCCTGCACGTAGTCCTGCTGCATCGCGGAGTGGACCTCGGCCCGCACGATGCGCATGTAGGACACCCAGGCCACGGCCGCCACTGCGACGTAGATGCTCGACAGCCCGGCGCCGAGGAAGAAGGCGAGGACGAGGATGAACAGGTAGTAGGGGAACGCCTGGACGACGTCGGCGACCACCCCGACGACCTCGTCGACCCAGCCGCCGCGCCAGGCCGCGAGCGCGCCGAGCAGGGATCCCGTGACGAGCGGGACGAGCAGGGCCGTGACGCCGACGACGAGGTCGAGCCGGATCGCCGCGAGGACGCGGGCCAGCACGTCGCGACCGAGCTGGTCGGTGCCGAGCGGCGAGACCGACGACGGCGGCGCCAGGATGTTGCCGAGGTCCTGCTCCGTCGGCGACGGAAGCCACCGCGGCCCTGCCAGCACGGCCGCCAGGAGGACGAGGAGAACGGCGATCGCCGCGACGAGAGTCCCGTTGAGCCGCGGCGCCGTTCGGCTGCTGCCGCCTTCGGCTGCGAGGGTGGCGGCGCTCACCGCAACGACTCCTTGCCGTGCCGCAGGCGCGGGTCGAGGCCGATCCGGACGAGCTCCGTGGCGAGGTTCGTCCCGATCACCAGCAGGGCGATGACGAGGGCCAGGCCCTGGACCACCGGGAAGTCGCGCGACAGTGTCGCGTCCACGAGCAGCGCCCCGACGCCGGGGATGGCGAAGACCTTCTCGACGATGAGGGTGTTGCCCACGAGCCAGCCCATGTTGAGCCCGAGGACGACGACCGCGGGAACGGCCGCGTTCCGGAAGACGTAGCGGCGCAGGACGCGCCAGGGCGGGACCCCGCGCGCCCGCGCCGCGGCGACGAAGTCGGCGTCCGCGGCCTCGATCATCGCCACCCGCAGGCTCTGGACGGTGAACGGCAGGATCGAGACCGCGGTGACCAGCGCCGGCAGGACGAGGGCCCGCAGGCTCTGCAGCGGCGAGCCGCCGTAGCCGCCGGCCGGGAACCAGCCCAGCCGCACGGCGAACACCTGGATGAGCACGAGGGCGAACCAGAAGGCCGGCAGCCCGAGGCCGAGCAGCGGGACCGTGCGGACGGCGTGGTCGACGAGCGAGCCCGGACGGCGCGCGGCCAGGGCGGCCAACGGCACCGTGAGGACGACCGTCAGGATGGCCGAGCACAGGACGAGGGCCACCGTGGGGGCCGCCCGGCCCACCATGAGCGAGGTGACGGAGACGCCCTCGGCGACGGAGGTGCCCAGGTCCCCGCGCACCGCGTGGGAGAGGTAGTCGAGGAACTGGGCCAGCAGGGGCCGGTCGAGCCCGAGTCGGTCCCGCAGGGCGCTCACCGCGTCGGGCGAGGCCTGCGGGCCGAGGATCGCGCGCGCGGGGTCGCCGGGCACGATGTGGATGAACAGGAACGTCACGACGACGACGAGCGCGACGGCGACGAGCGCTCTCGCCAGCCGGCGCCGTGCGCTGGGGGCGGCCACGGGACGTCCTACTCCTGGACGCCGACGGCGGCGAGGTCGATGACGCCCATCGGGTTCACGGCGAACTGCTGCACCGACCGACGCCACACGTAGGCGTTGTCGCGGTAGGAGAGCGGCAGCTGCGGCACGTCCTGGACGACGATGTCCTGCACCTGGGCGTAGGCCGCGGTGCGCGCGGCGGGGTCCAGCGAGCTGCGGGCCTGCTTGATGAGCGCGGTGACCTTGGCGTCGGAGTAACCGGTGTAGTACGCGTTGCCACCCGCCTCGGGGTCGAGTATGAAGGACAGCTGCTCGTCGGGGTCGGGGATGTCTGAGGCCCACGCGGCCAGGCCCATCTGGTAGGCCTGCTGGCCGTAGACGGTGTAGAGCTCCCCCGAGTCCACGACCTTGATCTTCACGGTGACGCCGATCGCCGCGAGCTCGGCCTGGATGATCTGGGCCGTCGTCGAGGACTCCGGCAGGTTGTCGATGGTCAGCTCGACGGGGAAGCCCTGGGGGAACGCTGACCGGGCGAGCTCGGCCTTGGCCGCGGCGACGTCGAAGGGCGGGCAGGCCGGTGTGGCGGCGAACGGCATCGCCGGCGGGAGGAGCGAGCAGGCCGGGCGTCCGGCGCCGTAGAGGGTGCTCTTCGTGATCGCCTCCCGGTCGAGGGCCCGGGCGATGGCCCGCCGGACGTGGACGTCGGCGAACGGGGCGTGCCTCTGGTTGAAGATGAGCATGCTCGTGTACGTCGCGGGGAAGGTTCCGGCGGTCACCGCCGAACCGGCCTTGAGCGACGCCACCTGGCTGAAGGGGACGTCGCTGGCGACGTCGGCCTGACCGCCCTGGACCTGCGAGACCCGGGTGTTGGCGTCCGGGACGGTGTTCCACTGGATCGCGTCGAGGTAGGGCTTTCCCGGCTGCCAGTACCGGGCGTTCTTCGTCAGTCGCAGCGACCGGCCACGCTCCCAGGTGCCGAGCACGAACGGGCCGCTGCCCACCGGAGCGGCGAAGAACGCGTCATCCGTCTTCCCCGCAAGGCCCTTCGGCAGGATCGAGGCGACCCACGAGCCGAGCGCCGGGACGAGCGTCGCGCTCGGCTCGGGCGTCTTGATGACGACGGTGTGCTCGTCGGACGCGGTCACCGAGTCGATCCCCCCGAGGAGGAACGAGAAGGCGCTCTTGGAGGTCCTGGCCCGGTCGAGCGAGAACGCCACGTCGGCGGCGGTGACCGGCGTCCCGTCACTGAAGGTCGCGTCCGTCCGCAGGCCGATGGTCCACACCGTGCCTCCGGCAGAGGCGACGGGAGCTGCGGTCGCCAGCGAAGGGTCGAGGGTCCGGCCGTCGTCGGACAGACGGTAGAGGGTGTCGTACAGCTCGTACATCGGCGCGATGTCCTCGGGCGACACCGCGGCGACCGGGTCGAGCGTCTTGGTCCCCTTGGCCTGCACGAGGACCAGGTCGCCACCGGCACCAGGAGTTCCTCCGGCGGTCGCCGAGACCCCGCCCGAGGCGTCGGGGGCCTGCGCGGCGCCGCCGCAGCCCGCGACCAGACCGACGGCCACGACGGAGGTCACGGCGAGCAGTGCGCGCTTCCAGGGCGATGTGGCGAGCACGGCCCCTCCTTATTGGACGTTAGACCAGTAGGACGCGGCAATCGTGCTGAATGACTCTCCGTACTGTCAAGGACATCAGGTAAAGTTCCTGTTCAATCGGCATCACATCGATGCACGCTCTGTTGGACGCTTGGACAACTAACGGGGAGTCACATGGCCACCGGACGCACGCGGAAGCCGCCCGAGGTGCGCCGTCGGGAGATCCTCGACGCCGTCATCGCGATCGGGGCGGACCGCGGCCTGGACGCCCTGAACGTCCGTGACGTCGCCGAGCACTGCGGCGTCGCCCCCGGCCTCATCCACCACTACTTCCCGAGCGTGGACGAGCTGCTGGCCGAGTCGTTCGGCACCTGGGCCGACGCCTCGCTCAAGGCGCTGCAGCAGCTCTCCGAGTCCGCGTCACCCCGGATGGCGCTCGCGCTCACCGTCGCGAACGTGTCCCCGGACCAACGGATCTGGAACGACGCACTGAGCACTGCGTCCCGGAACCAACAGCTGCGCGCCCGCGCCAAGAGCCTCAGCGAGGACTACCTCGCGCACATCGAAGGGCTGATCCGCGCCGGCATCGAGAGGGAACAGTTCGACTGCCCCGACCCTCGACTGTCGGCCTGGCGCATCATCCTGGTCCTGGACGGCATGGTCGCGATGATGCACATCCTCGACCTCATCCACCGCGACCAGCTGGCCACCATCGCCGGGCCCGTCGTCGAGAACGAGCTCGGTCTCGAGCGCGGCACCTTCACCGAACTGGTCGAGGCAATCCTCACCTCGGGCAACGGGACGGGCTGGTAGCGGCCGACCCGACGGCCGGTCGGCGCCGTGCGGCACGCAGGACGGACAGGACGCCGGCGCCCGACACCGCAGCCCAGACACCCTCGAGGACCAGGAATCCGTAGTCGCGGCCGACGGCTGCGACGACGGCGAGCACCGCAGACCCGACAAGGTTGGACGCCAGGTAGGCGGCCGAGCGGGTGCCGGTCAGACCAGCCTGGGCGGCGAGGAACGCCGACAGGACCAACAGAGCCCCGACGAGTTGGACGAGCTGCAGGACCACGCTGACCTCCGTCGCGTCGTCTTTGCGGCGGGTACGGCGCATCTCGTCCGGCGGGCCCGATTCAGCCCTCGACAAAGGCTCTCACACCGCACCCCGATCGCGACCCGTGCCCGCGCTCCCCGCGGCGAGCCACGACGCGACATGGTGATGCCGTTCACTGCAGGCCGGGCGAATGACGGTGGACGTCGGCGGCACCACGAGAACGGAGCACAGCAGATCACGACGACAACCCGCTCCACCGCGCGACGGACCACCACCTGAGGACCGATCACCAGCAGCTCGGTCGATGCGGGCTGCTCACGAGCGGGTCACGTGGTCGGACCTTCCGACGGCATCGGAAGGTCCGACCGCAGGTTCGGTGATGCCGGTCCGATCATCGCTCAGTGGTGCATGTGCATGCCGGCGCTGCCGCTCGCCCTGGTGGCCGGGAGACGCAGCCAGGCGATCACCGCGAGGAGGGCTGCGATCGCGGCGGCGACGTGCAGCCCGCGGCCGAAGGCGTCGACGACCTCGGACGTGGCGGTGAGATCGCGCTCGCCCCTGCGACGGTGGCTCTGGCGAGAAGGACGTTCGTTGCTCACATGTGGAGGTCGGTGCTGGGCTGATGCTCTCCGACCGGATCCGCACCCCCCCCCGCACCGGTGGGCTCCCACCGGCGCGACGCCTGATGCTGTGCGGCCGTGCCGCGCAGCCGTCACGCCCTGCTGATCCACACGGTCGTGTCGCCCGGCAGCGACGTCCCGTCGATCCGCCGACTGGACAGGATGACGCGCCCGGGCGGCAGCGGGCACGGCCGGTCGGAGAAGTTGACGATGGTGTGCCAGCCGTTGCGCCGGGCGAAGTGCAGCACCTGGTCGTCGTCGGTCTCGATCCAGTCGACTCCCATGTCGTCGGCGTTCAGCGCCCGGCGCAGCAGCAGGGCCTGCCGGTAGAGCGTGAGCGTGCTGTCCGGGTCGGCGCCCTGGGTCTGCACGCTGTACCCGGAGAACCACTCCGGCTGGGGGAGCCAGGCGCCTGCCGGACCGAACCCGAAGGACGGCCCGTCGGCGGTCCACGGGAGCGGGACCCGGCAGCCGTCACGCCCCTTGAGGGTGTGACCGGAGCGTTCCCACACCGGGTCCTGCAGTGCGCTCTCGGCCAGGTCGGCGACCTCGGGCAGCCCGAGCTCCTCACCCTGGTACAGATAGGCCGACCCAGGCAGGGCCAGCATCATCAAGGTGGCGGCGCGACCCCGGTCGTGCGCGGTGCGCGGGTCGACGGCGGGCACGACCCCGTCGGTGATCAGCCACTCGTCCGGGCTGGTGCCCGGGGGCAGCGCGTACCGCGACGGGTGCCGGGGGACGTCGTGGCTCGACAGCACCCAGGTCAGCCCGCCGCCGACGGCCTGGTGGTCGTGCAGGGACCGCCGGATGACGTCGCGGAACTGGTCACGGCCCCATTCCGCCTTGAGCAGCGAGAAGTCGAAGACCTGTCCGAGCTCGGACGGCCGGGCGTACAGGTAGGTGCGGCTCGTCGTCGGGTACCAGGTCTCGGCGACCGCCATCTTCGGCGGGTCGTAGCTGTCGAACAGGACACGCCACGTGCGGTAGATCTCGTGCACCTCGTCGCGGTCGTAGAGCGGGTCGGAGCCGTCCAACGGCAGGTTGCGGTCGAGGTCCGGCTGGCTGCGCAGCGGCTCGGAGAGGTCCTTGGCGAGCGAGTGCGCAACGTCGACGCGGAACCCGTCGACGTCGAGGTCGGCCCAGAACCGCAGGGTGCCGAGGAAGTACTCCCGGATCTCGGGGTTGTCCCAGTTGAGGTCCGGCTGCTCGCGGGCGAACAGGTGGCAGTACCACTGCCCCGGCGTCCCGTCGGGCTCGGTGACCCGCTCCCACGCGGAGCCGCCGAAGTGCGACTGCCAGTCGGCGGGCGGCAGCGCGCCGTCCGGCCCGGCACCGTCGCGGAAGATGTAGCGCATGCGCTCGGCAGAGCCCGGCCCGGCCGCGAGGGCGGCCTCGAACCAGGGGTGCCGGTCCGACGTGTGGTTCGGGACGATGTCGATGATCACCTTGATCCCGTGGGCGTGGGCCTCCTTCGTGAGCGCGACGAAGTCGTCGACGGTGCCCAGCCGCGGGTCGACGGCGCGGTGGTCGGTGATGTCGTACCCGCCGTCGGCGAGCGGGGACGGGTAGAACGGGCTGAGCCACACGGCGTCCACCCCGAGATCGGCGAGGTGCCCGAGCCTGCTGCGGATGCCGGCGAGGTCGCCGATCCCGTCGCCGTCGGAGTCGGCGAAGCTGCGTGGGTAGATCTGGTAGACGACCGCGGTCCGCCACCAGTCGTGGTCGGCCGCGATGATCTCGTGCTCGGGCATAGGGCATCCCTGGGTGCGTGGGCGGTCGGTGGGCGTGGTCGGCCCGCCGCCGGCACGGACCGGTTGCGCCGGCGGCGGGACGTCTCGTGGTCGTACCCGTTGGGGCGGCGGTCAGCCCTTCACGGCGCCGGCGAGCATGGCCCGCACGAAGAAGCGCTGGAAGACGACGAAGACGAGGATCGTCGGCGCCATGATCATGAGGGCGCCGGCGTTGAGCAGGACGACGTCGGTCGAGTGCGCGCCGACGAAGCCCTGCAGGGCACCTGCCATGGTGCGCTTGTCCGGGTCGTCGATGAGCACGATGGCGAGCAGGAACTGGTTCCAGGTGCTGAGGAACATGAGGACGCCGAGCGAGGCCAGGGCGGGGATCGCGAGCGGCAGCTGGATGTGCCGGAACGCGGTCCAGCTGCCGGCGCCGTCGATCATCGACGCCTCGGTGATGTCGGCCGGGACCGACTGGAAGTGGGTGCGCATCCAGTAGACCGCGAACGGCATGTTGAGCCCGATGAGCGGCAGGATCAGTCCGAGCCGGGTGTTGAGCAGCCCGAGGGACTGCATCTGGTAGTAGAGCGGGACGACGACGATCTCGAAAGGCAGCGTCAGCCCGAACACGAGCAGCAGGAAGAAGACGCTGCCGAAGGGGATCCGCAGCTGCGCGATGGCGTAGGCGGCCATCGCGGAGATGAGGACCGCGACCGGGACGACGCCGACCACGAGGATCGCGCTCGACTCCAGGAGGGTCGTGATGTTGGCGACGTTCCAGGCGTCGACGAAGTTGTGCCACTGCGGGTCGAGCGGGATCGAGATACCGGCCGGGGCGCTGCCCTGCGGGGCGAGCGCGGCGGACAGCATCGACAGCAGCGGGAAGACGGAGAACAGGGCTGCCGCTGAGAGCAGGACCGTCTTGGGTGCGGTGTCGCGAAGCCGGGTGAGACTGGTCGCCATGGTCAGCGCTCCCGGAAGAGTCGTTGCAGCGGAAGGATGACGGCGAGGACGAGCAGGCTCAGCACGACCGCGAGCGCGGACGACTGGCCGACCCGGTTCTCGGTGAAGGCGAGCTGGTAGACCTGCACCCCGGGGACGGTCGTGGCGTAGCCGGGGCCGCCCTGCGTCGACATGAAGACGACGTCGAAGCTCGCCAGCGCCGCGATGACCGTGATGGTGATGCAGACGCCGATCTCGCTGCGCAGGCCGGGAAGCGTGATGGCGAAGAACTGCTGGATCCGGTTGGCGCCGTCGATCTGGGCCGCCTCGTAGATGCTCGCGTCGATCTTGCCGATACCCGCGAGCAGGAGCAGCGTGCACAGGCCGGTGGCGAGCCAGGTGCCGATGATGCCGACCGCGGGCAGCGCCCAGGTGAAGTCCCCGAGCCAGGCCGTGCGGAGGGCGCCGAGTCCGACGGCGGAGAGCAGCTGGTTCACCGCGCCGTCCGGGGAGTACATCCACGTCCAGGCGATGGCCGAGGCGGCGCCGGGGATGATCTGCGGCAGGAACATCAGGGTGCGGGCCACGCCCCCCGCGAACTGCGAGCGGATCTCGCGGGTGATCGAGGCGACGACGAGGCCGAGGGTCACCGGCAGGAGGCTGAAGAACAGGATGAGGGCGAACGAGTGCCAGATCGAGGCGACGAGCTGCGGCTCGGTGAAGACCCGCACGTAGTTCTGCAGACCGGCCGGGGTCGCGACCCCGATGCCGTCCCAGTCGTAGAACGAGTACTGGACGGCGGTGAGCACCGGGTAGAGCTCGAAGACGGCGTACATGACGAGCGCGGGCAGCGCGAAGAGCCACCCCGCCCAGCGGGCACGTCGGCGCGCGGCGGATGCGCCGGCCCCGGCCCGGCGGGAGGAGCGCCGGGCCGGGGTGACCGCCCCCGCCTGCGCGGCGGGGGCGGTCATGCCGTCGAGGGAGGTCATCGACCCAGTTCGCTTGCGTACTTGGCCTGGATGTTGGCCACGTACTTCTGCGGGTCGGACTTGCCGCCCAGCAGCAGCTGCGTCTCGGGGTTCCATGCCTGGTTGGAGATGCCCGCGGTCGCGTTCTGGACGAACGGCGTCTGGCCGCCGGCGGCGGACACGGCCTTGAAGGCGGCGACGACGTCGGTCTTCACCGAGCCGGCCGGGATCGTCGGCGCCGCCTGGTCGTCGGTGCCGCTCGGCATGAAGCCGTTGTCGACGGCGATCTGACGTGCCTCGTCGCTGGAGAGGAAGTCGAGGAACAGCGCGGCGGCGTCCTTGTTCTTCGCCTTGGCCGGGATGCCGAACGCCGTCGCTGCGTCCGACATCGCGCCGACCTGGCCGCCCGCCGTGGCCGGCGGCATCGGGATGAAGCCGGCCTTGCCCGGCAACGTCTTGTCGATGTTCGCGGCGTCCCAGTTGCCCCACGGGAAGAAGACGGCCTTGCCGCTGGCGAAGAGTGCGTCGGCGGCGTTCGCATCGAGCCCGTTGACGCCGTCGGGGAAGTAGCCGGCCTTGTTCCAGTCCGCCACCTGCTGCGCGGCCTTGACGGCCTCGGGGGTGTCGATCGTCGCGTCGGGGGCGTTGAAGACCCACGCGGCCACCTTGTCCGGGCCGAGCATCGAGTTGAGCAGCAGCTGGAACGGGAAGACGCCGCCGCCCTCCTTGTTGTGCACGACCATCGGCACGAGGCCGGCCGACTTCGCCTTGGCCATGAGGGCGGTGAGCTCCTCGACCGACGCCGGCGGATTCGTCATGCCGATCTTCGCCGCGTTGGCCTTGTCGTAGTAGAGGCCTGTCATCGTGAAGCCGGTCGGCTTGGCGTAGAGGTTGCCCGAGCCGGCGACACCGTCCTTCGCGCGGAACTGCGCGAGCTGCGAGGCGGGGAGCTTGTCCCACCCGTAGGCGGCCGCGTAGGGGTCGAGGTTCGTGAGCAGGCCGTTCTTGACGCCGGACGAGACAGAGATGACCCGGATGAGGTCCGGCGGCTCGGCGGCCGCGAGCTGACGCGGTTGGTTCTGCGTCGTCACGTTGTCCGGGTCGTACGTCGCCTTCACGGTCACGTTCGGGTACTTCTTCGTGAACGCGGCGATGAGCGCGTCGTCGACGCCCTTGAGGCCCTGACCGTCGTAGAGCGTGATCGTCACCGGGCTGGTGGGTGCCTGCGTGCTGATCGCCGCCGACGTGGCCGCGGTCGTCGCGGCCGGCTCGGACGACGCGCCCGGGGCACCGCACGCCGTGACGGTGGCGAGCGAGGCGAACGCTGCGATGGCGACGGCCGCGCGGGCCGGCCGGACGAGGTGTTGCCGGGACATGTGTCCTCCTGCGCCGTTGAAGGGACGGGCCCTGGGAAAGGCCGTTCCGATGCGGTTATGGAACCGCTTCCACTGCGAGAGTGTGAACAAAGCTGCCTGCGGTGTCAAGACTCTGCCGACCAGCGACACGACCTGTGGTTCGACGAAGCGGAAGGCCTTCCATTCGCGTACACTCGCGGCATGACGCAGCCGACCGAGAAGGTGACGCTGGCTGACGTCGCGCGCCTCGCCGGGGTCGGCGTGGGGACCGCGTCCCGGGCACTGTCCGGGTCGGCCAAGGTCGCGCCGGAGACGCGCGCCAAGGTGCTGGAGGTCGCCGACCGGCTGCACTACGTCGTGTCGCCGGACGCCGCGAGCCTGGCCAGCGGCAGAACCGGTCGGGTCGCGCTCGTCGTCCCGCACCTGTCGCGCTGGTTCTTCGGCGAGGTCTCGGAGGGCATCCACGCGGCCCTGCGGGACGCCGACCTCGACCTGCTGCTCTACCCCGTCGGTGCCGTCCGGGACCGGCATGCGTTCTTCGAACGCCTTCCGGCCCGGCGCAAGGTCGACGCCGTCATCGTCGTCGCGTTCCCGGTCGACGAGGACGAGCGCCGCCGGCTCGAGCTGATGGGCGTGCACATCGTCGCCGCCGGCGGCCAGTCGGCCGCCTACCCGTTCGTCCGGATCGACGACTACGCCGCCGGACGGCAAGCGGTGGACCACCTGACTTTCCTCGGCCACCGCCGGATCGCCATGCTCGAGGCCCGGGACCCCGACCAGCCGGACCTCAAGCCGCCGCGGTCCGACGCGTACTACGCCGCGCTCGCCGAGAACGGCATCGAGGTCGACCCCGACCTCGTCGTGGTCAGCGACTGGGGCGGCGAGGAAGGGGCCCGGGCGATGAGCCGGCTGCTCAGCCTGCGTCACCCGCCCACCGCGGTCTACGCGCACTCCGACGAGGTCGCTCTCGGCGCCGTCCGGACCATCCGCCGCGCCGGTCTGGAGATCCCGCGCGACATCTCCGTCGTCGGTATCGACGACCACCCGCTGGCCGCCCTCACCGACCTCACCACCGTGCGGCAACCGGCGTTCGAGCAGGGCGTCCGGGCGGCCGAGATGCTCCTCGGGCTGCTCGCCGGCGCCCCGGACGTCGACCAGTCCGTCACCCTGCCCACCGAGCTCGTCGTCCGCGGCAGCACCGCCCCGCCCCGCCGCTGACCGCGACGGGCAAGCGGGCGGGGCGATCTCGGCCCACCTCGATCTCGACGATGCCGCGGACGACGCGCCTCGGGACGGACTGAAGGTCGACGATGGCGGGTCGAGCGCCGCAGCCGACGCGCTGCCAGGCCGCCTGCTGTCCGGCCGCGGCAGCCGCCACCACGGCGCTGTCAGCCGTAGTGCGACTCGGCTCGGCTGTCGGAGGTCGGGGCAGGGGTGCCGGACTACTGCCGGTCCGCCCGGTCGCGGTACATCCGTCGCGCGGCCTTCGACCGGATCTTCAGATGTCGCTCGGCCTCGCTGCGGGCGAAGGGATCGTCCCGGCGGAGCTGGAAGTCCAGCTCCCGCCGGAGCTTGTGGTAGTTGGCGACCCGGCGGGCGTCGAGCTCGCCGGCGTCCACCGCGGCCACGACTGCGCAGCCCGGTTCCTGCTCGTGGTGGCAGTCGGCGAAGCGGCACCGGGCGGCGAGGGCCTCGACGTCGGGGAACGTGGAGGAGACTCCCTCCCCGCCGGCCAGCGCGAGGCTGCGCAGACCGGGAGTGTCGATCAGCACACCTCCGGTGGGTACTGCGAGCAGCTGTCGGACGCTGGTGGTGTGGCGCCCGCGCCGGTCACCGGCACGGACGTCGCCCACGGCGAGCCGGTCGGTCCCCAGCAACGTGTTGGCCAGCGACGACTTGCCGGCACCCGACGGGCCCAGGAGCACCGCAGTGCGGCACGGACGCAGTGCGTCCGCAACCCGGTCCACCCCCGCACCGGTCACCGCGCTCGTGGCGATGACGTCCACGCCGACGAGGCGCGCACGCAGCTGCTCGACCAGTCCCGGTTCGGCAAGGTCCGACTTGGTGAGCAGCACGACGGGCTGGGCGCCGCTGTCCCAGGCGACCACGGTCTCGCGCTCGACGCGCGCAGCCGACAGCCTGTCCGCCGGTGCCGTGATGAACACGATGTCGATGTTCGCGGCCAGGACCTGGGTGAGGCCCTCCGCGTCGCGGCGGGTCAGCTGCGACCAGCGGGGCGCGACGGCTCCGACGAGCAGGTCATCCCTGCGGCGGCGGACGACCACCCAGTCGCCGACCGCCACTGCGAGGGTGGAGCGGGCCGCATGCTCGCCATCGGCGAGCGCCACCGCACAGCCGCCACGCTCCACGCGCACCACACGGCCGGGGAGCGCTTCGGCAGGGGGTTCGGCAACGACGTCGGACGGACGAGCCCCGGGAAGCCCGGCCTCGGCGAGGCGGGCCTCGACCCGGGCGTCCCAGCCCAGCGCGGCGAGCGGAAGGACCGTGTGATCAGGAGAGGCGTTCTGAGCTGTCAAGGGAACATCTCCTCGTGACGGAGGTGCCCTCCCTCGACCGAGGCGGCTACACGAGCGGAGGGCATGACGAACGGGACCACGAAACGGGCACGGGGCACCCACCGATGACAGTCACGTTCGTCCTCCTTCCACGCTCGGATCCGATCCGCGAACTCGTCCTCAACGATACGCCTCGACCGTCAGCCCGGGCTTCCGCCCGTCCGGTGAGGTCACGTGATCGCGCGTACTGCCAGAGGTGTTGGTAGACACGAGGTCGTGACCGTCATCGGCATCCACGCCTCCCACGAGCAGGTCCACCCGACAGCCCTTCTGCGGGCCGTCCGACGCGCGCAGGACGCCGGTTTCACGGCGGCGATGTGCTCCGACCACTTCTCCCCCTGGAGCGAGCGACAGGGCCAGTCGGCCTTCGCGTGGTCATGGCTGGGCGCTGCTCTCGCCACCACCGACCTGCCGTTCGGCGTCGTCAACGCCCCGGGTCAGCGGTACCACCCGGCGATCGTCGCGCAGGCCGCCGCGACCCTCTCCGCGATGTTCCCGCAACGCTTCTGGGTCGCGCTGGGTTCGGGTGAGGCCTCCAACGAGCACATCACCGGCGACGGATGGCCACGCAAGGACGTGCGCAACGAACGCCTCCTGGAGTGCGTGGACGTCATGCGCGACCTCTTCGCAGGCGAGGAGGTGAGCCACGACGGTCTGGTGACCGTGGACCGTGCTCGCCTGTGGACCCGGCCCGACACCCCGCCTGCGCTGATCGGTCCCGCCATCAGCGAGGGGACGGCGCGCATGGCCGCGGGCTGGGCCGACGGCCTGGTCACCGTCAACGCCCCGCACGACCACCTGCGCCGCATGATCGACGCCTACCGCGAGGCGGACGGCCGTGGCCGGCTGTCCCTGCAGGTGCACCTGTCATGGGCCCCGACGCTCGCCGAGGCCGAGGCGATCGCCCACGACCAGTGGCGCAGCAACGTCTTCCCGCCACCGGTGTGCTGGGACCTGGAGACCGCCGCCCACTTCGACATCGCCTCCGGGCACGTCACATCGGAGCAGGTGCACACCTCGGTGCTGGTCTCGGACGACCTCGGGCAGCACGCCGGATGGATCGCCGAGTTCGTCGACCTCGGGTTCGACGACGTCTACCTGCACCACGTCGGCACGGAGCTGGACGGCTTCGTCGACGCCTTCGGCAAGGACGTGCTGCCGCAGCTGGGAGTGGAGCCCATGCCCCCCGTCGTGCCGGCCCCCGGACGGCGACGCGCCGCGGACGCACTGCGGCCGGAGGTGTCGGTATGAGGATCACCGACACCAGCGACACGTGGTGGAAGAACGCCGTCGTCTACTGCCTGGACGCCGAGACGTTCATGGACTGGAACGACGACGGCGTCGGCGACTTCGCCGGGCTGGCGCAGCGGCTCGACCACCTTCAGGAGCTGGGGGTGACCTGTCTCTGGTTGATGCCCTTCTACCCGACGGCCGAGAAGGACGACGGGTACGACATCACCGACTTCTACGGCGTCGACCCGCGACTCGGGCACCACGGTGACGTCGTCGAGGCGATCCGCACCGCACGCGACCGTGGCATGCGCGTGATCGTCGACCTCGTCGTCAACCACACCTCCGACCGCCACCCGTGGTTCCGAGCGGCCCGTTCGAGCAAGGACTCGCCGTACCGCGACTACTACGTGTGGCGCTCCGACCCGCCGCCGGACACCTCGGCGGAGGTGGTCTTCCCCGACCAGGAGGACAGCATCTGGGAACTGGACGAGAAGACCGGCGAGTACTACCTCCACAGGTTCTACAAGCACCAGCCCGACCTGAACGTCTCGAACCCGGCGGTGCGCGACGAGATCGCGAAGGTGATGGGTTTCTGGCTGGAGCTGGGCCTGTCCGGGTTCCGGGTCGACGCCGTCCCCTTCCTGCTGGAGACCGCGGGCATCCCGCAGGACGAGGCCGCCCGGCTGCCCGATCCGCACGCGTACCTTCGCGATCTGCGGTCCTTCCTCGGCCGGCGCTGCGGTGACGGCATCCTCCTCGGCGAGGTGAACCTTCCGCACGAGGGCCAGGCCGAGTTCTTCGGTGGTCTGGCGGGCGACGAGCTCACGATGCAGTTCGACTTCATCGCCATGCAGAAGCTCTACCTCTCGCTGGCCCGGGCGGACGCCGCGCCGCTCGCGGAGGCCCTCGCCTCCCGCCCGCCGATCTCCCCGGACTGCCAATGGGCCACGTTCGTGCGCAACCACGACGAGCTCACCCTCGACAAGCTCTCGGACGACGAGCGGGCCGAGGTGTTCGCCGCCTTCGGTCCCGAGGAGAGCATGCAGGTGTACGGGCGGGGCCTGCGCCGCCGCCTGCCTCCCATGGTGGACGGCGACCCGCGCCGCCTGCGCATGATCTACAGCCTGCTCTTCTCGCTGCCCGGCACGCCGGTGCTCTTCTACGGCGAGGAGATCGGCATGGGCGAGAACCTCGCGCTCGACGGCCGCTCCGCCGTCCGGACGCCGATGCAGTGGACCTCGGGGCGCAACGGCGGCTTCTCGCGGGGTGCGCCCTCACGCCTGACGGCACCCGTGGTCGAGGGCGCCTTCTCGCCCGAGCACGTCAACGTGGCCGACCAGCGCGCCGATCCCGGTTCGATGCTCGCCTTCATGACCCGTCTCGTGCAGCGCTACCGCGAGTGCCCCGAACTGGGCCGCGCCGAGTTCGCGGTGCTCGACCAGCCGCACCGGTCGGTGCTCGCGCACCGGTGCACCTGGGGTGACGGCACGCTCGTGGCGCTGCACAACCTCGGACCGGACGCCTGCACGGTGCCGCTGACCCTGGACGGGTGCGACGACGAGCACCGGCTCGTCGACCTGCTGCAGGTCGGCTCGACACCGCTGGACGGGAAGGGGACGGCGTCGGTGGCGCTCGACGGCTACGGGTATCGCTGGCTGCGCGTCGTCGGCCCGGCGAGCCGCCGCCTGGTGTGACGCCCGGCCGGGCCTCAAGAACACGGAGCGACCGCCCGACAACATGACATGAGCGGGCTGTCCTGGCGCGAGGCCGACGGGGTGCGTTACCTCCACGTCGCATGGGCCGCGCTGCCCGAGGCCGACATGCTCACCACGCTGGAGGACCTCGCCGCACGGATCGCCGAGGAACCCGCAGGACTCGCCACGGTCACGGACGCACGGGGCATGGCCGTGTCCACCCGGTTCCTGACCCGGGCGAAGACGCTCAACCGAGACGTGTTCGGCCCCCGCCGCGGCACGTTCCTCGTCTACGGGCTGTCCGGGATCGTCCAGGTCATGGCCCGCGGCTTCAGCAACGTCGGCGGCGGCAGCAGGGTCGTCCCCTGCCGCGACGAGGACCACGCCGTCGCTCTGCTGCACGCCCTCCGACGCTGACGGGTCGCGAGCGCCACCGGTCGCACGCGCCGGTCGGGCAGGGCACTCGTGTCGACGCCGACCGGAACGGCTGAGACGGTGGGGACGTGAGTGACGTGCTGCCGTTCTCCCAGCAGGGGCCGGCGCCGCGGCGGCCAGGGCTGATCGTGGCCGGGGTGCTCGGCCTGCTTCTGCTGCTGGTCGCCGTAGCCGCTGCAGCCAACTGGATGCTGCCGATCCCGGCGGAGGTTGCGCCGCGCACGACCGTGGGAGGCATCGACGTCGGCGGCATGACCCGGCCCGAGGTACGCGAGGTGATCAGCGGACCGCTCGCGGAGAAGGCGGCAGCGACGATCACCCTCACCGCGGGCGACGGGCAGATCGACGTGGACCCCGGCGAGGCCGGGTTCGCGCTCGACGCCCGGGCGACCGAGCGGGCGCTCCTCGCCACCGCCCCGGACACGCTTCTCGGTCGCTGGCGGCAGGGCCGCGAGGACACCCGGCGCGACCTCGACCCGGTCGTCACGGTCGACGAGGAGAAGGCGACGGCGTACCTCACGGAGCGGCTCGCGCCGCTCGACCGGGAGGCGAAGGACGCCACTGTCACGGCCCCGGTGCCCCGGCCCGTGATGACCACCCAGGGCACCGCGTCGTGGTCACCCCGGCCCGCGGACGTCGAGGTCGGCGAGGCGCGGACGGGCCAGGAGGTCGACCCGGCCCGGGCACTCACCGCCGTCCGCGCGGCGGTGAACGGCCTGCGCACCCGGGCCGAGGTCGAGGTACGGGTCACACAGCCGACACTGAGCACCGACGAAGCCCGCGAGGTCGACCAGCTCATCGGCACCTTCACCACGGCGCACCCCTGCTGCCAGCCCCGGGTGACGAACATCCACCGGATGGCAGAGATCGTCGACGGCACGGTCCTCATGCCGGGTGACGAGTTCTCCCTCAACCGGACCGCCGGCCGGCGGACCGCCGAGCGCGGCTTCGTGCCCGCCCCGGCGATCGTCGAGGGCGAGTCCGAGGACCAGGTCGGCGGTGGCGTCTCGCAGTTCTCCACCACGCTCTACAACGCCACCTGGTTCGCCGGTATCGACCTCGTCACCCACGCGCCGCACAGCCAGTACTTCTCCCGCTACCCGCCGGGTCGCGAGGCGACGCTGGACTACGACTCGATCGACCAGAAGTTCCGGAACGACACCGACGCGCCGATCCTCGTCCGCACCGCCACCACCGGCACGACCGTGACCGTCGCGCTCTACGGCCACACCGGCGACCGCACGGTCGTCTCGACCACCGGCCCGCGCATGCCGACGGCCGACGGCGGGTTCTCGATCGTCGTCACCCGCGTCGTCCGCGACGGGGGCGAGCAGGTCAGCACCAAGGAGGCGCGCGCCGTCTACAAGGGCAGGAGCTAGCTGTCCGGCACCGGCGAGGCCCGTCAGGCGGGGAGGGCGAGGACGACGCGGTTGCGTCCGCCGTTCTTGGCGACGTACAGCGCCCGGTCCGCGACGTCCACCGCCGTCCACAGCGAGTCGGGCAGCGGGTCGTCGGCGCCCGGGAACGTCTCGTGGACACCGATGCTCACCGTCACAGGCGCGAGCTCGGCGGCCACCTGTTCACGCAGCCGCTCGGCGATCTGCACCGCCTCGCCCGGGGTCACTGCGCACAGCACGAAGAACTCCTCGCCGCCCAGCCGGACGGTGACGTCGTCCTCGTGCCGCATGTTCGCCGCGATGAGGTCGGCCAGCCGGCGCAGGATGTCGTCCCCCGCCGCATGCCCCTGGGTGTCGTTGACCCGCTTGAAGTGGTCGACGTCGATCACGAGCACCGCCAACGGCGCGCGCTCCC
The DNA here is from genome assembly GCF_002198675.1 of Kineosporia sp. R_H_3. Classification (GTDB taxonomy): domain Bacteria; phylum Actinomycetota; class Actinomycetes; order Actinomycetales; family Kineosporiaceae; genus R-H-3. Next base: position 86,781 of record NZ_MWLL01000191.1, read on the forward strand.
GGGCCCGGGTGGACCAGCTGCGGGCACCCTGCTGCTCGAGGCCGCGCCGGTTGGCCAGCCCCGTGAGCGGGTCGGTGACCTCACCGCGCTTGGCCCGCTGGACGGCGGCCACCGCCATGTCCCGGAGCAGCCGGACGACGGCCGAGACGGCGATCAGGTCGAACGCACCCGTCGACACCTCCTGCGGCCAGTGCGGGCCACCCCCGCCGAGCATCCCGGACAACGCGATCATCGCCGAGCCGAAGAGCGCCTGGACGACGACGTCGCGGCGGCGCCCGCAGAAGACGCCACCCATCAGCGCGACGCTGACGAGGCTGAGCGCCGTGACCGACACCTGTCCCCGCCCGATGCCCACCACGACGGAGACCATCCCGAACACATGACTGACCAGGATCATCAGCAGGAACTCGGTGTCCCCTGCGCGTGGCCCGCGCCTCGTCCACGCGATCAAGCACAGCAGGTACGTCACGATCGCCGCCTGCACGGCCCAGAACGAACCGGTGGCAGGGCGGGCCGCCGCGGCCCCACCGGCCGTAGAGACCAGCCCGAGGAGCGCCGCCGCGGCCATCACACGCGCGCGTAGCCGCCTCATCTCGACCGGGTCGGTGAAGTCGGTGTGCCAGATCCGCGCCAGACGGCGGCTCTGTGCCGTCACCGCGACGCGAAGGTCCTTCACGGTGAGTCCTTCGACAGCGCGGCGGAGCGGCTTGACCCCGGGGAGCCCGGCAGGTGGGCGCGCCCGGGCCGGGGATGTGGCCCGCCCTCTGTCGGAGGACGGGCCGGCGTCAGGCCCTCCGGGTTCGGGACCAGTCCCTCCAGCGTCGGGTGAGCTGCTGGACGTCGTCGCGGACGAAGGTGAAGTAGTCGCGGGTCTCCTCCACCCGCGCCCGGCCGGGTGACCCCTCCGGCAGCAGGTCGACGGCTTCCTGGACCTGTTCGACGATCCGGTCGAGCAGGGGCGCGCGCGAGGCCTGGATGGTCCCCCAGATATCGCCGTCCCTGACACGGAACAGGTCTCCGCGGCCGGCCGGGTTGCGCTCCCGGACGACGAGGTGGGTGTCCGTGAGGTACCGGACGGCGCCCGAGATCGCCGCCGGCGACACGTCGAGGCCGCGGGCCAGTTCTGCCGCGGTGTAGGTCTCCTGGTCGTCTGCCAGGACGAAGGCGAAGACCCGCGCCGGCATCCGGGGGATGCCGACGGCTTCCAGCGTCTGGCCGAGTCGTTCCACGGCCCGGTCGAGATCGGTCACGAGCCGTACTTTACTGTATTCACAAATTTGTGAAGGTCGTGAGATGCTGACGCGATGTCCGCGATCGAGCTGCACGACGTCGTCAAGTCCTTCGGGTCCGTCCGCGCCTTGGACGGCCTCACCCTGAGCGTCGACCGGGGCGAGGTGCACGGCTTCCTGGGCCCCAACGGCGCCGGGAAGTCGACCACGATGCGGGTCCTGCTCGGGCTGCTCAAGCCGGACGTCGGCACGGCCCGCCTCCTCGATGGCGACCCGTGGGGGCAGGCGCCGGAGCTGCACCGCCGGATCGCCTACGTCCCCGGGGACGTCACGCTGTGGCCGAACCTCACCGGCGGCGAGGTCGTCGACATGCTCGGGCGGATGCGCGGCGGCCTCGACGAGCGGCGGCGCACGTCGATGCTCGAGCGGTTCGAGCTGGACCCCACGAAGAAGGCCCGGACCTACTCCAAGGGCAACCGGCAGAAGGTGGCCCTGGTCGCGGCGCTGGCGAGCCGGGCCGAGCTGTACCTGTTCGACGAGCCGACCTCAGGGCTGGACCCGTTGATGGAGGCCGAGTTCCAGCGCTCGGTCACCGAGCTCAAGCGCGAGGGCGTCACCGTGCTGCTCAGCTCGCACATCCTCGCCGAGGCGGAGGCGCTCTCGGACCGGATCAGCATCATCCGCGCCGGCCGGGTCGCCCAGACCGGCACCCTGGACGAGCTGAGGCACCTCACCCGGACCACCGTCACGGTGCAGACCACCCGCCCCGCCGACGGTGTCGGTGACCTGCCCGGCGTCCACGACGTGCGGTCCCACGACGGTCGGGCGACCTTCGACGTCGACTCCGACCGGCTCGACGCCGTGCTCGCGCACCTGGCAGGGCTCGGCGTGCAGTCGCTCACCGCCCACCCACCCACGCTCGAGGAGCTGTTCCTGCGCCACTACGGGGAGCAGGTGACGGCGTGACCCGGCCGGCAACCGGCACCGTGACCGGCTCGTTCGCGGGCACCCGGCACCTCCTGCGGCTGATCCTGCGTCGCGACAGGGTCCGGCTGCCGCTGTGGCTGCTCGGCCTCGGCGGCATGATCACGAGCTCCGCCCTCGCCGTCCCGACCGTGTACGACACGCCGGCGAAGGTCGCCGGCTACGCGAGCGCGGTCGGCACCAGCCCGGTCAGCTATCTCATGTCCGGACGCCAGGCAGGGATCGACACCCTCGGCGGGATCGTCGCCAACGAGGTCTCCCAGGTCGCGCAGCTCGGCATCTGCCTGATGGTCATGTTCCTCGTCGTCCGGCACACCCGTGCAGAGGAGGAGAGCGGCCGCGCCGAGCTGCTCCGGTCCACCGTCGTCGGCCGGCACGCGGCCACCCTCGCCGGCCTCGTCCACGGCGTCACCGCCGCCCTGCTCGTCGGGCTGCTCACGACGGCCGCCATGCTCTCGGTCGGCCTGGACACCCTCGGCTCCGCGACGTACGGCCTCGGGCTGGCCCTGCTCGGGCTGTGCTACGCCGCCGTCACCCTCGTGGCCGCCCAGCTGTCGGCGTCCGCCCGGGGTGCGCTCGGCCTGACCGGCGCAGCGATCGCCGCCGGCTACCTCGTGCGCGGCGTCGGCGCGGTGCAGGACAACGCCCTCGTCTGGGCCTCCCCGTTCGGCTGGGCCCAGCGGATGGACGCCTTCGGCGCCGAGAGGGCCTGGCCGGTCCTGCCGCTCCTCGCCCTCACCGCCGCCCTGCTGGGGCTCGCGGCCCTCCTCACCGCGCACCGTGACTTCGCCGGCGGCCTGCTGCAGCCGCGACCCGGCCGCGCCCGCGCCTCCCGTGCGCTCGGAACCCCTGTCGGGCTGGCGTTCCGGCAGCAGCGCGGACTCGTCGTCGGCTGGGCGGCCGGGCTTGCCGCCCTGGGTCTGGTCTACGGTGCCGTGCTGCCCACGATCCCGGACCTCGTGGAGTCCAACCCCGACATCGCGTCCGTGATCGGTGCGACCGGGGACGTCGAGCAGGCACTGGTCGACGCCTTCCTGCGCTACGTCTTCGTCTTCATGGCCGTGGTCTCGACCGGGTTCGCCGTCGCCTCCGTCCTGCGGCTGCGCGCCGAGGAGGAGTCCGGCCGGGCCGAGCTTCTGCTCTCCACCGGGCTGAGCCGCACCAGATGGGTGAGCGCCACGGTGAGCGTCACCGCGTTCGGTGTCCTGGCGATCGCGACGTCGACGGGCCTCGGGCTGGGCGTCGGTTACGCCCTCGGCAGCGGCCGCTGGGACCGGGTCGCGAGCCAGGTCGCCGGGCAGCTGAGCTACACCCCGGCGGTGCTGCTCGTCGGGGCGGTCGCGTTCGCCCTCGCCGGGATGCTCCCCCGCTGGTCGGCTGCGGCATGGGCGGTCATCGCGTTCGTGTTCTTCCAGGTCCTGCTCGGCGGCACCGTGCGGCTGCCCGACTGGGTCGACGCCGCCTCCCCGTTCTGGCACCTGTCCCAGGTGCCGGTCGACGCGTTCGCCCCTGCACCGCTGCTCGTTGAGGTGGCCGTGGCTGCCACTCTGGTGCTGCTCGGCACCTGGGGCTTCCGGCGTCGCGCCGTCGTCCCCGGCTGAGGAGACTGGCTCACCATGGCTCTGCTCCTCGTCGCCCTGCTCATCGCCGGCGTCGTCGTCCTCACCCCTGTCGCGGACCGCATCTCGGTCCCGCAGCCCATCCTCCTGCTGCTCTACGGGCTCGTCCTGGCCCTTGTGCCCGCCCTGCCCGAGCTGTCGGTGGACGCCGACCTCGTGCTGCCCGTCGTCCTGCCGCCGCTGCTGTTCGCGGCCACCCAGCGGACGACGGTCGGCCAGTTCCGCGAGCAGGCCCGCGCCGTCCTCCTGCTCGCCGTCGGGCTCACGCTGGCGACGGCCGGCGTCGCCGCCGTCGTCGCCCACCTGGCCGGGCTGCCGTGGCAGGCGGCCGCCGTCCTCGGCGCGATCGTGTCACCGCCGGACCCGGTCGCGGCGACCGCGGTCGCCCGCCGGCTGCGGCTCCCCGAAGGCATGGTGACCGTCCTCGAGGGCGAGGGGATGTTCAACGACGCCACCGCCCTCGTGCTCTACAAGGTCACCGTCGCCGTCGCCGTGACCGGCGAGCTGACCGCGGGCGGCGTCGCCGCCGAGCTGCTGCTGGCACTCGTCGTCGGGCTCGCCGCCGGGCTGCTCGTCGGCTGGCTCACCAAGGTGGCGCTCGCGGCCCTCCACGACGCCGCCCCCGAGACGACGGTGACGCTCGCTGCGCCGTTCGTGGCCTATCTGGGAGCCGAGCACCTGCGCGGCTCGGGGGTTCTCGCCGTCCTCGCCCTCGGGCTGTACCTGCGGTCCTACGGGCACGCCGCCCTCACCGCCCGCGGCTGGCTGCTCGGCCGCTCGGTCTGGGACTACGCGGACTTCGCGGTCACCGGCCTCGTCTTCGTGCTCGTCGGGTTCGAGCTGACGACCGTCATCGAGCACTCGAGCACCGACGCCTCGACGGTCTGGCTCGCCGTCGCGGTCGTCAGCTCCGTCGTGCTCTTCCGGCCGCTCTGGGTCTTCCCGTCCGTCGCCCTCGCACGCCGCACCGCCCGGCGCCGGGACCGCACGCTGCCCTACGGCTGGCGCGAGACCGCCGTCGTCTCGTGGGCCGGTATGCGCGGCATCGTCACCGTCGCCACGGCGCTCGCCCTGCCGACGGCAGCGGACGACGGCAGTCCGCTCGAGTGGCGCGAGAGCGTCGTCCTCGTCGGGCTCGCCTGCGTGCTCGTCACCCTCGTCGCCCAGGGACTCACCCTGACCGGGCTCGTGCGGCGGCTCGGTGTCGGCGTCGAGGCCGACGAGCGTGCCGAGGTCGCGCGGCTGCGCCGGGCAGCCCTGACCGCCGCCCTCGACCGGCTGCGCGACCACGCCGGCGAGCCCGCCGACGCGGCCTGCCGCGCCGCGATCCTCCAGTACGAGGGCCGCCTCGAGGCCCAGGACGTCCTCGACGGGCTGCGGTCCGGCTCGTCCGGCGACGACACGGACGGCGGACCGGACGTCGACGAGCGCCTCACCCGGACGCTCGCCACCGCGACCGCCGCCGAGCGCGACGTCGTCCTCACCGCACGCGCCCGAGGCGAGGTGAGCCCGGGCGCCGCAGACGAGGTCCTCCACGAGATCGAGGTCCGCGCCGCCCGGACGGGCGGCTGACAGCACGCTCGCTCCTCGGGCGTCATCGGATCGTCATGCGGCCACGTGGTTGGAAGACGCCGGGTTCCGGGCACGGTCGTGGGGACGCCCCGTCACGGGGCGTCGCCCGGACGAAGGAGGAACGATGGAGAAGACACCGACCACTCTGAGGCCGCTCGGCGACACCGGGAGGACGGTGGCCGACCCGGCCGAGGACGTGCGCGGGATGACCGTCCTGGACAGCGCGGGCGAGGATCTCGGGACCGTCGACGAGCTGCTCGTGGACGACGGGACCACGCGCGTCCACTTCCTGCGCATCACCCACGGTGGACTCCTCGGCTTCGGGGCCTCGGCGTCGCTGGTGCCCGTCGAGGCGGTCACCGCGATCGACGAGGACGCCGTGCACGTCGACGTCGACCAGGAACGTGTGGCCGGCGCGCCCGTCTACGACCCGGACATGACCGACGAGATCGGTTACTACGAGTCGCTGTACGGCTTCTACGGGTGGATGCCGTTCTGGGCCGGCGGCTACGCCTACCCGGAACTACCCGTGCTGCGGAGCGGCCCGCGGGAGCACCCGCGCCTCTGAGGGCGACCGCAGGACGGTCCGGGTGCCGCTGCCCCGGGGCCGGGCCACGCGTACCGTCGCGGCATGAGCGTTTCAGGAGCAGCCGCCCGGGTCCGCGGCCGGGTCGACGACCTGCGGACCCGGCTGTGGCCGGTCCCCGTGATCGGCATCCTGGCCGCCGTCGTCCTCGGTGTCCTGCTGCCGCGCGTCGACCGTGCGTGGCAGACGTCGGCCGGCGGCAACGGCGCCGCGCTGCACCTGTTCGGCGGCGGCGCCGACGCGGCCCGCGCCGTCCTGTCGACGATCGCCGGGTCCCTCGTCACCGCCACCTCGCTGATCTTCTCGCTCACCGTCGTGACGCTCCAGCTCGCCAGCAGCCAGTACTCGCCCCGGCTGCTGCGGACGTTCACCCGCGACGGCGTCGTCCAGGTGACCCTCGGGCTGTTCCTGGCCACCTTCACCTACGCGCTGGCGGTGCTGCGCGTCGTGCGGTCCAGGGACACCGACTCGGTGGTGGACGAGGTGTTCATCCCGAGGTTGTCGGTGACGGTCGCGGTCGGGCTCACCCTGGCCAGCGTCGTCACGCTGGCGCTCTTCCTCGCCCACCTGGCGCGCGAGATCCGGGTGGAGACGGTGCTCGCGCGCGTCCACGAGGAGTCGCTGGGCGTCATCCGGCGGGTGTACCCGCACCCGGCGTCGCAGGAGCCGCACGAGGAACCGCGGCCGACGTCGCCCGGCCGCCCGGTCCTCGCCCCGCGCAGCGGCTTCCTGACCGCCGTCGGGCAGCAGGAGCTCCGCTCGGCGGCCCGCGAACAGCGAGGACTGGTCGCGCTGCAGACGCCGGTGGGCAGCTTCGTGGTGGCCGGGGCCACGGTGGGACGGGTGCACGCCGACGCCGACGCCGATGAGGAGGAGCTCGCGACCGCCGCAGCCCGCGCCCTCACGATCGAGGACGAACGGACGGCGGTGCAGGACCCGGCCTTCGGTCTGCGTCAGATCGTCGACGTCGCCGTCCGCGCGCTGTCGCCGGGTGTCAACGACCCGACGACGGCGGTGCACGCGCTCGGCTGGGCAGGGGCGCTCCTGGTCGATCTCGCAGGCCGGGAGTGCGGCCCGCTCGTCCTCCACGACGACGACGGCGACGTCCGCGCGGTCGTCGCGAGGCCGTCGTTCGCCGAGCTCATGACCCTCGGATTCGAGCAACCGCTGCGTTACGGCAGCACGGACCCGCAGGTCCTCGCCGCGCTGGCGTCCGGCCTCGACGAGGTGGGGCGTGCCTCGACGACGCCCGGGCAGAGGATCACCGTCCGGGCCTGGCTCGGACGCCTGCGCGGGACCGTCGACGAGGCGGCGCCGCAGGAACCCGCGCGGCAGTACCTGCACGAGCTCTGCGACCGCGCCGCCGACGGGATCGAATCCGCCGGACTCGACGCCTCCGGTGAGCCGAGAGGGTTCGGGCACCGCACTCACGTGTGACGACGGCGGCGATGCCTCACGGGCTGCCCGTCACAGGATCGTCATGTGCTTCCGCGGGCCCTGCGGGGTATGTGCCTGGCCGGGCCGCGAAGGACGCGGACGACGACAGGAGGGCGACGTGAGCGAGGCGGACAACACGTGGCGGGTCACGGTCGACGGCCGGGAGCGCGAGATCGAGGTGACCCACAGCACGATGACCGGCAAGGTCGTCGTCTCGGTCGACGGCGTGCCGACGAGGACGGGCCGGCTCATCCTGTTGCGGCAGGAACTGCCCGTGCCACTGGGCGAGCATCAGGGGCAGGTCAGCGTGGCCTTCGCCTACGCAGGGTTCGGGGCGCGCAGCGCGCTGCACGTCGACGGCCGGTACGTCGAGCCGCTGCGCCGTTGAGCCCGGGGCGGCGGCTCGTCGGCACAGGGCGGGCCGCCGCTCCCCGGCTCAGCCGGGCCGTGACGGGTCGTTCACGATGACGGCGAGCGACGGCTCGGCGGACCGGGTGTCCGCGAGGAGCGCGTCGATCGCGGCGACGACCTCGTCGGTCACGCCGTCGCCGATCCGCTCCCCCAGCAGGCCCGTCACGGCCGCCATCGCCGCGGGCGCCTCCTGCAGCAGGTGGCAGGAGGCCACCACCGCGAGGTCGCCGGGCTCCACGAGAGCGGTCGCGGCGCCGTGCCCGGTGTCCGGCACGAGGGCGCGGGTCCCGGACGCCCTCAGGTGGACGACCGGTGGTGCGCAACGGCACCACACGTTGAGCGTGCCGTCGGTCAGCAGCTCGACCGCCGTCCCACCGCCGACCTCGCTCCGGTACAGGACGCCGCCGGTGTACCGGAAGGCGTCGGCGGCCACCCGTGGGGCGCCCCACAGGTGCACGGTCCACGGGGCCGGCAGCCGACGGACCACGTGCCGGGCACGACCGTCCGGCGGCGCCGTCGCGACGGCGCTCACGCCGGGACCCCGGCCGGGACCGGCCCGGACGGCGTCATCCGTTCGATGGCGAACACCTCGGCCAGACCCGACGTGCGCAGCATGCGGAGCACGCCGGACGACGGCGCGCGCAGGGTGACCGTGCCGCCGCGAACGCGGCAGAAGCGTTTGGCGCGCAGCAGAACGGCGACCGCGGGCGACGACAACCGACCCAGGCCCGAGACGTCGACCGTCAGGGACCTGGCACCGCACAGGACGTGGTCGGCGAGGTGCCAGCGCAGGTCGGCCAGCCCGGACGGCAGGTCCTCGTCGCCGAGCCGCACCACGACCTCCTGGTCGTGCCGGGCCAGAACGACGACTCCCGCAGTCATGAGCAGCGCCCCTTTCGACCGGCCTGCGCCGGCCCCTCGCGTCGTCCCGACTGTGCCGCGCCGGCATGACGATCCCCCGGTCGAGGACTTTGCGGTTCCATGACGAAACGTGGCAAGCGGCCACGACGAGCCGCCGGAACGCCGGATCCGGGTGAGGATCAGGGCATGCCTTCCCGCGTCCTGGTCGTCGAGGACGACGATGCGATCCGGATCGGTCTGCGGCTGGCCCTCGAGGACGAGGGGTACGCCGTGGACGACGCTGCGTCGGCCGAGGACGGCCTGCTCGCCGTCCGGCGTGACCCGCCGGACGTCATGGTCGTCGACCTCATGCTCGGCGGCATGGACGGGTTCGACTTCATCCGGTCCGCACGGGTTTCGTGCGGCGCTCCCGTCATCGTCGTCAGCGCTCGTGCGGACACCCACGACATCGTCGCCGCGCTCGAGGTCGGCGCGGACGACTACGTCACCAAACCGTTCGAGATCAAGGAGCTCAGCGCCCGCCTGCGCGCACTGCGTCGCCGGTCGGCGTCGGCGCCGGCGGGCGATGAGCGTCGGCCGCCGCTCGTGCTCGACGGGGCAGAACCCGCGCTGGTGCTCGACGTCGACGCCGCGACGCTGCACCGGGGTGCGGAACCGGTCGGGCTCACGGTGACCGAGCTGCGGCTGCTCTGCGAGCTGGCCGCGGTGCCGGGCCGGGTGCTCAGCCGCCAGCAGCTGCTGGAACGGGTGTGGGACCGCGGGTTCTTCGGGGACGAGCGCATCGTGGACGTCCACGTGCGGCGGCTGCGGACGAAGGTCGAGATCGACCCGTCCGCCCCGCGGACCGTCGTCACCGTCCGCGGGCTCGGTTACCGGCTGGACCTGTCGTGAGGGGACGGACAACGGTGCCGGACGGCCCGCGGTGAGGTACCTCGCCGACGTGCAGGCCTTCTCCCGAGGACCGCGATCCCGGCGCCGGGCAGGGCTGCGGCGCCGGCTCGTCGTCGCGGTCACCACGGGCTCGGTGCTCCTCGCCACGTTCCTGGGCACCGGGACGTTCGTGCTGGCCCGCGGGTACCTGCTGGACCTCCGTGAACGGTCGGCGACCCGGGCGACGCTCGCGGACGCGGTGGTGGTCCGCGAAGGACTGCGGACGGCGGGCCGGCCCGTCAGCGAGGTCCTCGGATCGCTGTCCGCCGAGTCGTCGACGGTCGTCGCACTGCGCCGCGACGGCGCCTGGTACGGCTCCGCCCTCTCCGGCTCGGCACAGGATCTCCCGTCCGACGTCCTCGACGCCGTCCGCGACGGTCACGTCGTGCACGCGTGGACCTCGCTCGACGGTCGACCGGCCGTCGTCGTCGGCGTCCCGCTGCCCGCGGTCGGCGGCGAGCTGTTCGAGATCCGCGCCGCCGACGAGCTGTCCCAGACGCTGACGACCCTGCGGACCGTGCTCCTCGCGCTCACCCTGCTCACCGCCGCCGTCGCCCTGGCAGCGGGGCGCCGCCTCGCCGACGTCGTCATGGGCCCTCTCCACGAGGTCGGCTCAGCGGCCGGCCGGATCGCCGCCGGAGACCTCGGGACCCGGCTCGCCCCCACCGACGACCCCGACCTGAGCGCCATCGTCGGGTCGTTCAACGCCATGGTCGACACCCTCGACGAACGCCTGGCCCGGGACGCCCGGTTCGCGGCCGACGTGAGTCACGAGCTCCGGACACCGCTCACCGCCCTCGTGACCAGCGTCGAGGTGCTCCGGGGCCGGGCGTCCGCGATGCCGCCCGGCAACGAGCGGCTCCTCGACGTCCTCGCGACGGGTCTCGCGCGCCTGCGCCGGCTCCTCGAGGACCTCATCGAGCTCGCGCGCGCCGAGGCGGTCCCTGACGACACATCCTGGAAGGTGACCGACCTGCGCGAGCTCGTCCGGCACACGCTCACGGACAGCGGACGCGACCCGGACCTGCTCACGCCCGGACCTGCCGTCACCGTCCGCGCCGAGCCGAGAATGCTCCGCCGGGCGGTGGTCAACCTCGTGGAGAACGCCGACGCTCACGCCGGCGGCGTGACCCGCGTCGTCGTGCACACGTCCACGGACGACGCGCTCGTGCACGTCGACGACGCCGGGCCGGGTGTCCCCTGGCCGGACCGCGAGCTCATCTTCGAACGGTTCGCCCGCGCCGGACGGCGGACCCCGACGTCCGGGTCCGGGCTCGGTCTGAGCCTCGTCCGGCAGATCGCCCGGGCGCACGGCGGTGACGTCTGGTGCTCCGACACCGACGCCGGCGGCGCCCGGTTCACGATCCGCTTGCCGAGGACCACCGCCGGAGCCGACCGGTGACCCGCCCGCTGCGGGCGCTCGGAGCCCTGCTCATGGTGCTGCTCGTCGCCGGGGTCTGCGGCTGCGGCGCCCCACGCTCGGGTCGGCTGACGGTCGTCGATCCCACCGCGCTGCCCTACGGCCTGGCCACGACACCACCGACGTCGACCGGCACCGAGCCGCCGGCCACCCTCCGGTCCGGCAGGGGGCCGCAGGTGTTCTTCGTCGACGGGACGACGCAGCTGCGCCCCGTCGACGTCGACGTCACCGGACTGGCCGCCCCCGAGGCGCTGCAGCGTCTGCTCGGAGTGCTCGTGCAGGGACCCACAGCAGCACAGCGGGACTCCGGGCTCGCCACGGTCTTCCCGCCAGGGACGTCCCTGGAGCTCACCCGCCTCGACCGCGGGACCGCCACCGTCCGGGTGCAGCTCGCCGTCAGTCCGCCGGCGCCGGACGCGCTACCGCTCGCTGCCGGCCAGATAATCCTCACCGCGACGTCGGTCCCCGGCGTCGAACAGGTCGTTCTGCTCGACGACAGCGGGCCGGTCCCCGCTCCGCTGCCGGGCGGCCGTCTCGCGGACGGGCCGGTCGGCGCGAGCGCCTACCGCTCCCTGCTCACGACAGCGGCACCGGCGCCGGGTCGCCACGAAACCCGCACGACGTGTGCCGCCCGACAGGGGACGATGACCTGCTGACCCTCGCCCGGAGGAGGCCACGATGGACGGAGCCGCACACACGGACGGCGCACTGCTCCGCCGGGGTCCCGCGGCAGGGCCCGACCCGGTGCGCATCGTCACCTGGACCGGTGACCGGACGCCGCTGAGGCCGCTGTTCGAGCTGGCCGAGGACTCGCCGGAGCAGCTCGACTCCTACATCGATGCCGGCATGGTGCTCGTCGCCTACGTCGCAGGCGAGCTCGTCGGCCACCTCCAGCTCGTCGACCTCCCGCTCCGTGACCTCGCCCTCGCCGGCGAGGTCGAGGTGAAGAACATGGCCGTGGCGGCAACGCACCAAGGCCAAGGGATCGGCCGTCTGCTCGTCGCAGACGCCGTCCGGCGCGCGACGGCAGCAGGGCTGTACCGCATCCTCGTCGCCACCGCCGCCGCGGACATCGGCAACCTGCGCTTCTACCAGCGTCAGGGCTTCCGGATGCTCTCGGTGGAACGAGATGCCTTCACACCAGCCACCGGTTACCCGGGCCCGACGGACATCGACGGGATCCCGTTGCGCGACAGGGTCTGGCTGGACCGCGGCCTCCGATCGTGACCCGGTCTCGCCCGATGGCGTCGTCGCGCGATCGGCCGGCCGATGCAACAGACCTGCGGGCGCTCGCACGATCACATGGCTTACGCCTCGTACACCCCGGACCCTGTCGACGACCGGCGTGGCTGCGACCAGCTCCTGCTGAAGCCATCGCGACGTTCGCGCCCGCCCCCACGGCCCGGCCGCCGTTCGCGACGGTCTCGGCTGCCAGCGTGACCGACCCTGGGCAGCCTTCGACCGGTCCTCGCGCCATGCTGACTCCCGGGGCGCGACTGTCGTCACCTCGGCGATCTCGGCCACGTCAACACCGCCAGTGGGCACGGGCCGCGGAGGCACGGCCTCGAACTGGTCGAGCGCGTCCGGTGAACCTGACCACCCGGCTCGTCCGTCACGTCCTCGGCGCCACCACGCCCCCGGTCTCTTCGGCCCGTGGGTGCCGCATCTCGAACGCCCTCGAGCCGCACGCGATCATCTCCGCCGGGCACCACCCCTGTTCGGCTGCTTGCACCGGCTCCTTCGGTGAGACGACCGTCACCCTCGGCCGGGGTAAGACCGGGGTGGGCGGACGACGCGAACAAGGCATGAATGTCGAGCAGCTGTGGCGCTACCCGGTGAAATCGATGCGCGGAGAGTCGTTGTCACAGGCCAGGATCGAGGCCGACGGGATCGTCGGCGACCGGCTCGTGCACGTCGAGGACGACCGCGGGCTCGTCACCGCGCGCAGGCACCGTGCGCTCCTCGGTCTCGCCGCGACCACAGGCCCGGACGGGACCGTCCTGGTCGACGGTTTCCCGTGGCACACCTCGCAGGTGGCGGACCTGGTCCGGGCGGCGGGCGGTCCGGACGCGCGGCTCGTGGCGTTCGACGGGCCGGAGCGGTTCGACGTGCTCCCGTTGCTCGTCGCCACCGACGGTGCCGTGTCCGCCTTCGGGCGGGACGGTCGCCGGCTGCGGCCCAACATCGTGGTGGGCGGCGTCGAGGGTCTGGCCGAACGCACCTGGGAGGGCCGCGTGATGGCGATCGGACCGGTGCTCGTGCAGCTGCACTCGTTGCGCCAGCGATGCGTGATGACGACGTTCGACCCGGACACCCTCACCCGCGACGGCGAGGTGCTTCGCGACATCCACCGCCGGTTCGGCGGGACGCTCGCACTGGACACCGCGGTCCTCGTGCCCGGCACCGTCAGCGTCGGGGACCCGGTCCGGCTCCTGACCCCGGCCGAGGTCTCCGAGGTCGCCGGGGTTCTCGACGGACGCACGGCGGGGTGACGCCCGCCATCCGGCGTCCGTCAGACGGGGTCCGGGCCGGCGTCGCCGAACCGACCGGCGGACTCCAGCAGGCCCAGGTAGTCCTCGTGGCACGCCGGGCAGCGACGCAGGTGGACGGCCAGCCCCGGCAGCTCCTCGGCCGGGTCGCCGCCGGCGAGCTCGGACTCCACGTACAGGTGCAGGACCTCGAACCCGGCCGCGCACCCGGCGTCCACGACAGGCGCCGCGTCGTCGCCGTCCGACCGGTCCGGGTCGTCGCCGAGAAGACGCTCCAGCTGCGTCGGCCCGTTCATGCCCTCTCCTCCGACCGTGCCGGCGCGACGTACCCCGCTGCCGCCAGACTCGACCGCAGCCTGCGCCGGGCGTCGAACAGGACCTTGTACACCGCGTTGCGGTTCGAGCCCAGCTCCCGGGCGAACGCATCCATCGGCACCCCGTTCAGCACGATCGCGACGAACACCCGCCGCTGCAGGTCGGTCAGGTCGTCCCGGATCGCCGCCCCGAGCGCGTCCCACAGCTCGCCGTGCTCGACGACGTCATGCGGCACCGGCGACCTCTCGTCGGGCAGCCGTTCCCAGCCGTCCTGGTCGAGGTCGGCCGGACGGTTGCGCCAGAAGTGCCGCCCCAGCTTCGAGGACACCTCCAGGACCACGAACCGGTACGCCCACGTCGTGAACCGGCTCTCCCCCCGGAAGTCGCCCACCTTGGCCTTGACCGCCATCAAGGCGTCGTCCGCGGCCTGCTGCGCGACGTCGTCCAGCTCCGGGCCCGACAGACCGAGCGACCCTGATCGGCGCGACACCTCGTGCCGGGCCACCCGCAGCAGCAGCGCGTGCAACCGGGCCACGCACTCCTGGTACCGGGCCCCGGTGGCCTGCAGGCCGTCCACCCACTCCTGCGAGACGACATCGCGCGGTGCGGCGCCGCTCGCGGCGGCAACCGACTGCTCGGCGCGCGGTTGTGCCTGCACCCGGCGACACTACCCCGCCCCGGATCACACCTGCCGGACCTGCCCCTGCCCCGAACGGCGAGCCGGATGGACGATGGTCCGGTGACCAGCGGACCCGCGGACGCAGACATCCTCGCGCCGGACCTGCGCCTCCTGATCGTCGCCATCAACCCCGCGACCCGGTCCGCCGCCGTCGGCCATCCCTTCTCCTCACCCGGCAACCCGTTCTGGCGACTCCTGCACGCCTCCGGCCTGACGCCCCACGAGCTCGAGGCATCACAGGCCCACCAGCTGCTCGACCACGGCATCGGGCTCACCTCGACCGTGCGGCGGGCGACCCGGACCGCCGCCGAGCTGCCCCTCCACGAGCTGCGCGCCGGAGCCACCCGGGTGGAGAACCTGGTCGACACGCACCGCCCGGAGACGGTGGCACTGCTCGGCCTGACGCTGTACCCGTTGTTCTTCGCCTCCCGGCCGGCACCCGGCCCCGGACCCAAGTCGGCGACCATCGCGGGATCCCGGGTGTTCGTCCTGCCCAACCCCAGCGGCCGCAACCGCGCCTACCCCGGCTTCGACGCCAAACTGGTCTGGTACCAGGCACTGGCACGAACTCTCGGCCCGCCGGGTCCACCCCTACGCCGGTGGTCGCTTCCGACCGACGGCCCGATCCGAGGCAACTGAACCGTGTGCCCGGTGACCGGCCCCGCCACGAGGAGGACGACGCGGGACACGGGCGGACGGGGGACCGGTTCGGTGGCACCATGTTCGTCCGAGCGCGAACGGCATCCGTCGATGCGAGGTGGGCGATGAGGTCCGAGGGACGTCGAGCACCCGACGTCGACGTCCGCGTCCTGGATCCGAAGGTGCCCGCCGCCACGGTCGACGGCTACCGCGACACCCTGGCCCACGTCGTCCCGGACATCACCGACTTCTTCAACCCCGCGTGGACGAACCGGATCCGCCTCGTCATCGATCCTGGCTACACCGACGGCCCCGCGGCCGCCGGGGACGGCGTGATCACCGTCAGCGCGGGCTACGCCCGCACCCATCCCCGCGACCTCGACGTCGTCACCCACGAGGTCACCCACCTCGTGCAGGCGTACTCCCCTGGCACGTACGGCGATCGGTGGCACTGGGTCGAGGGCGTCGCCGACTACGCCCGGTACCGGTTCGGCCGGGACAACGCCGCATGCGGGTGGTCGATCGCCCGGTACGAGCGCGGCAGCGCCCTCACCGACGGGTACCGGGCCACCGCCCGGTTCCTGGCCTGGGCCGTCGAGGCCGGCGGCGACGGCATCGTCCAGGACCTCGACGCGGCTCTGCGCAAGGGCACGTACGGCGACGAGTTCTGGGCGGCGCGGACCGGCGACGACATCGCGGCGCTGTGGTCCAGGTACGTGCGCGCGTCGGTGACGGGGTGGAGACCCGTGTGACGACGCCCCGTCAGAGCAACCGTCCGCGGGCGTCGAGGACTCATCCGTCGCCATGTGCGGGACCGTCTAGGCTGCCCCGGTGGAACTCGCCCTCGTCACCGTCGTCGTGCACGACTACGACGAGGCGATCGACTTCTTCACGAAGGTCCTCGGCTTCGTGCTCACCGCGGACAGCCCGGCCACGACGACGTCCGGAGCCCCGAAACGCTGGGTCGTCGTCAGCCCGCCGGGCGGCGGTACCGGCCTGCTCCTGGCCCGGGCCGACGGCGCGCACCAGACGGAGGTGGTCGGCCGCCAGGTCGCCGACCGGGTCGGCTTCTTCCTGCGGGTGGACGACTTCGACGCGACGCTCGCCCGGCTCGTCGCGGCGGGGACGACGATCGTGAGACCGCCACGGAGCGAGCCCTACGGGCGGGTCGCCGTCTTCGTCGACATCGCGGGCAACCGCTGGGACCTGCTCGGGGACCACGCGCCGGGCGACTGAGCCCGGAGGCTCCGTCGTTCCTGCGCCGGGCGGGCGCCGGCCCGGTCGTCCGGTGACACGCTTCGGCAGGGTGCCCCCGCACTGCGCCGGAGCCGGGGCCATCGAGGCGAACTGCGGACGCCCGCCGGCGTCTGCCCGTTCCCTGGTCGGCGGACTTTCGGACCGCGGTCGACCAGCCTAGGGTGGACGGCTCCAGGAGTGGCCGCGTCCTTGCCCGGGCGCCTTCCGGTCGGAGCGGGGGAACGGATGGACACGCCGACGGACGGCAAGGATCTGCCCGCCCCGGCCGACTCCGCGGAGAGCCGTCTGCAGCGGCGTCTGCGCGACGCGGACGAGCGCGACCGCCTGGCGGACGAGCGGGACACCGCCGCCGACCGTCGTGACCGGGTCGCGGACCAGCGTGACCTGAAGGGGGACGAACGGGACAGGCGCAGCGAGCAGCGTGACGCCCACATCGACGAGGTCCTGCGGGCGGCGGACGCCAGGGACCTCGAGGCCGACCGGCGCGACACGGCAGCCAGGGCCCGCGACCTCGACGCGCAGGAGCGCGACCACGGGGCGACGACGGTGCCGGTGGCGGTCGCGGCGCTCGACCGGAGCCTGGCCGCCGTCGACCGGGACTGGGCCGGTCTCGACCGTGACGCCAGCGCCTCGGATCGGCTCGCGCTCGTCGAGGCACGCAACCGCGCCGCCGCCCAGCGCGACGCGGCCGGCGCCCAGCGCGCCGAGTCCGCGGTCGACCGCACCCAGGCCGAGTCCGACCGGGCGCAGGCCGCCAAGGACCGCGAGGACTCCGCGCACGACCGACAGGCCACCGGCGACACGAACTGACCAGGTTCGCCGTGCCGGCCGGGCCGGTGACGACGACACCACCCGGTTCGCGGGGGTGCGCTTGCCGTGCCGCCCTGCGTTCGGGAGGGTCTGGTCATGGACGACGACGCCGCTGACGTCAGCATCGACACGCTCTTCGAGCGCGAGTTCCGTGGGTATCACAAGCAGCAGGTGCAGGACTACGTCACCTGGCTGCAGGAGCAGACCCGCTCAGCCCAGCACCAGGTGAACGTGCTCGAGGCGCGACTCGCAGAGGCCGAGCAGGAGATCGCGCGGCTGCGGGCATCTCCTGCCGGGTGACCGCGACCGACCCCGTGCCGTTCCGCTGGTACGTACGGCGATCGGCGACATCGGGTCGACGCCGTCGCCGACCACCGACCTCGCGCCCGACGGATCGTCGGGCTCCCCGCAGCGCATCGGAAAACGGGTGTCGCCTTCCGACGGAGCGGGCGTACCTTTCGGGCGATGCGATCACTCCAGGAAGCGGTGGGTGTCGCAGCGGCGCGCTCGGGGTTCTCGGGAGTGGTCCGAGTGGACCGCGCGGGGGAACCGGAGCTCTGCACGGCGTACGGTCTCGCGGACCGCGGCCACGGCATCGCCAACGCGGTCGACACCGTGTTCGCGACGGCGAGCGGGACGAAGACCCTGACGGCACTGGCGGTCGTGAGCCTCGTCGAGCAGGGCGTGCTCGGGCTCGCCACGACCGCCCGCTCGTTGCTCGGTGAGGACCTGCCGCTGATCGGCGACGACGTGACGGTCGAGCACCTGCTGGCTCACCGATCCGGGATCGGCGACTACATCGACGAGGACGAGATCGGCGACGTGCGCGACTACGTGATGCCGGTGCCGGTGCACCGGCTCGCCACCACCGAGCAGTACCTCCCGCTCCTCGAGGGGCACGAACCCGTGTTTCCCGCCGGCACGCGCTTCGCCTACAACAACGCCGGCTACGTGCTCCTCGCGCTGCTGGCCGAACGGGCCGCCGGAACGCCGTTCCACGACCTCGTCCGCACCCTCGTGACCGAGCCGGCAGGCATGGTCGACACCGCGTTCCTCCGCTCCGACGAGCTGCCCGGTCGCGCCGCGCTCGGCTACCTGTCCTCGGAAGGGCTGCGGACGAACGTGCTGCACCTGCCCGTGCGCGGCAGCGGCGACGGCGGCATCTACTCGACCGCCGCCGATCTCAGCGCCTTCTGGGACGCCCTCTTCTCCGGCCGGATCGTCCCGCCGCGGCGGGTCGCCGAGATGATCCGGCCGCGCAGCGAGTGGCCGGAGGAGTCCAGGCGCTACGGCCTCGGGTTCCACCTCCATGAGCGCGACGACGACGTCTGGCTCGAGGGGTACGACGCAGGCGTGTCGTTCACGAGCCTGCACCGGCCTGCGGCGTCGACGACCTTCACCGTCATCTCGAACTGGTCGGACGGTGCCTGGCCGACCGTCCGGCTCCTCAGGGACCATCCGGACAGCTGATGGTGCCGGTGACCCAGGCAGCCGTCGTCGGCGCCCGCCCGGGCCGCACTAGGCCCAGGGACCGACTCCGCTGATCCGCTCGACCTGGTAGCGGACGACGAACCCCGGCGCGCGAGGGGCCGGGAACTCGGCCTGCGGGGACAGGTACACCTTGGTGAGGCGGTCGAGCAGGTCCCAGGCCTGGTCGCTGGCCTCGACGCTCGCTCTCGCGCGGATCACCGCGTAGGGATTGAGGAACGTGGTGCGGTCGTGCGGCGCGGTGAACGACAGGACGACCCGAGGGTCCCGCTCCATGTTGGCGATCTTGACCCGGCGACCCAGGTGGCCGCTGACGATGTCGTCGCCGTCCAGCCCGATCCAGATCACGGAGACCTGCGGGCTGCCGTCGGCGTTGAGGGTGGTCAGGTGGGTCAGCGGACCGGAGGCGATGAGGACCTGCAGGTCGGCGGGGACGGGGCTCGGGGTCATCGGACCAGGGTAGGCAGCGAGCGCACCGCCCACCGGGCATCCGGCGTCAGCGGGTCAGCTGGGTCCCGACGACCGACAGCAGCTGCATCTTCTCGTGGCTCTCCGACCCGGGGGCGGCGGTGTAGACGAGCAACGAGTGCGACTGGACGGGGTCGAGGAGCTGCTGGCACTCCAGCTCGAGCGCACCGACCTGGGGGTGCACGAAATGCTTGACCGCCTGCGGCCGCAGCCCGACCTCCTGCCGTTCCCAGAGCTCGCAGAACTCGCCGCTGCGCTCGAGCAGCAGGTCGGTCACGAACGCCGCACGCGAAGGCCGACCGCGGCGGGCCAGCACCTCGCGCAGGCCGCACACCCACAGCCGCGACAGGAACGCGTGATCCTCCTCGGCGTAGAGGTGCCGGCTGCGCGGGTCCGTGAACCAGCGGAAGCCGATGCTCCGGGCGGGGCCGGACAGGCCGGCCATGTCCCCGGTGAGCGCCACGCCGAGGGGTGACTGCCGCAGGGTCTCCCCGAGCTCGGTGACGACCTCGGCCGGGGTGTCGTGCAGCCGGTCCAGGACGCGCAGGAGGCCCGGGCCGACGTGGTCGCCGGAGGCGTCCCCGGCGGGCGGCCGGTGCCCGGCGAGCCGGAACAGATGGTCGCGTTCGGCCGTGGACAGGTGCAGACCCTGGGCGATCGCGGCGAGCATCTGCTCCGACGGCTGCGGGCCGGTGCCCCGCTCGAGGCGGGCGTAGTAGTCGGTCGACATGTGGCAGAGCACCGCCACCTCCTCGCGACGCAGCCCCTCGGTGCGGCGGCGTCCGGTGCGAACGAGGCCCACGTCCTCCGGCTGGAGGGCCGCCCGCCGGTGCCGCAGGAAGCCGCCCAGCCCGTCCCGGTCACTCGTCACACGCCCACTCTCCTGCCGTCGCGGCCCCGCGAACAGTGACCTGCCAGGTCCTGGTTACCGCCCGGCCCCCGGGCGACGATCGGACCACACGACGACCAGGAGAGACCCATGACCCGCCGCACCACCGAGCTCCGCCTGCCCGACCTCGCCGGACGACGTGCCGTCGTCACCGGCGGCAGCGACGGCATCGGCCTGCGCATCGCCACCCGCCTCGCCGTGGCCGGTGCCGACCTCGTCCTGCCCGTCCGCAACCCCCGCAAGGGCGAGGACGCCGCGGCCCGGATCCGTGCGGCGGCACCGGACGCCCGCGTGACGCTGCTGCCGCTGGACCTGTCGTCCCTCGACTCCGTCGCCGCGCTGGGCGCGACGCTGCGCGAGGACGGCCGCCCGGTCCACGTGCTCGTCAACAACGCCGGGGTCATGACACCGCCGCAGCGGGGAACCACCGTCGACGGCCACGAGCTGCAGTGGGGCACGAACCACCTCGGCCACGTCGCGCTCGTCGCGCACCTGCTCCCGTTGCTGCGCGCGGGATCCGCCCGGGTCACCTCCCAGGTCAGCGTCGCCGCGGCCCGCGGTGGCATCACCTGGGACGACCTGGACGCCGAGCGCTCGTACGACGGGATGCGCTCCTACCGGCAGTCCAAGATCGCTCTGGGCCTGTTCGGTCTCGAGCTCGACCGCCGCAGCCGGGCGGCGGGCTGGGGCGTCACGAGCAACCTGTCGCACCCGGGCGTCGCACCGACGAGCCTGCTGTCGGCCCGGCCCGAGGTCGGCCGCAACCGCGACACCGTCGGCGTGCGCGTCATCCGGGTGCTCTCCGCCCGCGGCGTCCTCGTCGGGACACCGGAGTCCGCCGCCGGGCCGGCCCTGCTCGCCGCCACGACCCCCGACGGCGGCGGCCGCTTCTACGGGCCGTCCGGACCCGGCCGCCTCGGTGGCCCACCGGCCGAGCAGTCGCCGTACCCGCCGCTGCGGGACGCCGAGGCGGCCCGCCGGCTCTGGGACGTCTCGCAGGAGCTGGCCGGCGTCTCGTTCCCCACGACCGGCGCACCCGGTCGACCCGGGCCCGGTGCCCGCCAGGCCTGAGGGTGCGAGGCGAGCGCCTTCTTCCCTCGGACGGCCGTCACGGCAACGGGTGCGGACCGGCTCGTCGACTCAGCGCCGCGCCGCCGGCCCCAGGCCGCCGGCGACGGCCCGCAGCGCAGTGACGACATCGCCCGCCGCGGGCTGGACCTGGATGCACACGTGGTCGGCGCCCGCGTCCAGGTGCGCCCGCACCGCGGCCGCCAGGTCGCCTGCGCTGCCGTGGGCCACGATCGCGTCGACCAGGGCGTCGCTGCCACCGTCGGCGACGTCGTCCGCGGTGAACCCGGCCCGCTGCATGGTGCTCGTGTAGTTGACCAGCCCGAGGTACATCTCGAGGAACGCTCGGGCGGTCCGCCGCGCCGACACCGGGTCGTCGTCGAGGACGACGGTCTGCTCCGGGGCGACGAGCACGCCGGGCCCGAGCAGCTCACGCTGCGCGCGGGTCTGCGCCGGGACCGTGAGGTACGGGTGGGTGCCGGCACTGCGCTCGGCCGCCATCGCGAGCATCTTCGGGCCCAGTGCGGACAGCAGCCGGTCCTCGACCGGCACACCGCGATCGTCGAGGACGTCGAGGTAGGCGGCCATCGCGTCCAGCGGGCGCACCCGCTCCGGGGTGGCCTCCCTGTGACCGGAGCCGATCCCGACGAGGAGCCGGCCCGGGTGCCTGGCCCGGATGCGGTGGTAGGAGTCGGCGAGCTCGACCGGGTCCGACCGCCAGATGTTCACGACGCCGGTGGCCACGACGAGCGACGTGGTGGCGTCGAGCAGCTCCTCGGCCGCCCGCAGGTCCGAGGTCGGCGTCGCCCCCTGCCAGACGGTGCCGTAGCCGAGCTCCTCGACGGTCCGCGCCAGCGCCGCGTCGGTCGCGGTCCAGCCACGCCAGACACCCACCGCGCCCAGCCGGTCGTTCCAGGTCATCGTCCGCCCCTCCGTCGGTGTGCGCGTCGTCGTCCGTCGCCGGACGCCGGCGGTCCGAGCGGCCGGCGCATCAGGGCCTGCCTGCTCGTCCGGCCGCGGGCCCCGCGGCGATCCCGACGAGCTCGCCGACCGCTGCGACTTCGTGGTCCGGGCGGCGGAACGTCTCGGGCCAGGTGCGCCCGTCGCGGTTGACCCACGCGGTCGACAGACCGGCAGCCGCGGCGCCGTGCAGGTCCCACGGGTGGACGGCGACCATGAGCAGGTCGGACGGCGCCACCCCCAGCTCGGCAACGGCGTACCGGTACGCACCGGCGGCCGGCTTCCAGACGCCGGCGTCCTCGACGGAGAGCACCCGCTCGAACCGGTCGCGCAGCCCCGCGTCGCGCAGCAACCGCTCGCCGACGGCCGCGCCCCCGTTGCTCAACGTCGCGAGCCGCACGCCGGCGTCCGCCAGGGCCCGGACGCCGTCGGCGACGTCGGGGTGCAGGCCCAGCCCTGCGAACCCGGACATCACGTGCTCGACGGCCGACTCGACGTCCGCCGCAGGCACGACCCCGTGGAGGACGGCGCGCAGCCCCTCCCGACCGAGGTCGGCGAACGTGCGCAGCTCGCCGACGGCGGCGAGCGCGAACCCGTCCCGCAGCAGCGCCGCGAACCAGGTCTGCAGCAGGTGCGGCCCCGCGCCGACCTCGGAGAACCGGTGCGCCAGGGGCGCCATGTCGGAGAGCGTCTCGTTGACGTCGAACAGGACCGCACGGGAGGGCATGCGGGGATCGTGCCCCCGGCGCCGACGCGGCACAAGGTGACCCGTCGTGCCACGCCGCGGTCCGTCTCAAGCAGGCGATGACCGATCCCGGGGCGGGCCGCCGGGGCGGACCGTCACGACCCGGTGGCCAGTGGGGGGCGGTCGAGCACCCGCGGACGGTACTCGACGAGCTGCGTGCGGCCGTCGAAGGTGCGGCTGTCGGTCATCTCCAGGGCGACGTCCGGGTACCCGTCGTAGATGCGTTCGGCTCCCGTGGCGCCGGTGATCACCGGGAACATGACGACCCGCAGCCGGTCGACCAGGCCGGCGCGCAGCAGCGAACGGCTCAGGCCCAGGCTGCCGAGAGTGCTCAGCAGCCCGTCCCCCTCCTGCTTCATCGCACGGACCGCCGCCACGGCGTCCCCGCGGACGAGCGTGCAGCCGGGCCATGTCAGGGGATCTTCGAGCGAGGCCGAGAAGACGACCTTCGGCGCCCTCGTGAGGCCGTCCACCGACTCGCCCTCCTCGCCGCCGAGCTCCGCCGTCCCGTCCGGGAGGGCGCCCGCGGCGAAGCCCGACATGAGCCTGTAGGTGTTCGCCCCCATCAGGTAGGTCACCTCGGGCTGCTGCTGCAGCCACGCCAGGTACTCGGGCCCCTGCAGGCCCCACCAGCCGGGCCAGCCGTCCCCGGATGCGTACCCGTCCAGCGAGGTGATGAAGTCGACCAGTAGCTCGCGCACAGAGACCTCCTCGGGTCGTCGCGCCGTGCTCTCCGTCAGGACGGACCCGCCGACACCCCCGAAGTCATCGTCCGGCGACGCCCTCCGCCGCAGGGACACCCGACCCGACCGGGCACGTGCACGCGGACGGGCGCGCGGCGCGTCCGCGAAGACACTGGTGGGATGGCGAGCTACTCCGTCAACGAGGACGCCGTGGTGTTCCTCCGCGAGGCGATCGGCAAGCGTCGCTACGTGCTGCGCAGCGACTGGGGCACGGTCCAGCCGGACGCCAAGAGCCAGAACGCGTACCTGCGTCGGCACGGGTGGGACGAGTACGGCCGGTGGCACCTGGGCCTGACCGACGGCGCCGCTGAGGAGACCAAGGCCCGGTACGCCTTCGCAGTGGGCGACTTCCGCCGAGTGCACCGGTCCGGGCTCATCGCCTGCGTCTACCGGGCCGCCGAGTGGCGGCACAAGGACGTCGAGCTGGCCGCGCACGAGCTGCTCCAGCACCTCGACCGCGTCTCGGGCTGATGGACGCGTGAGCGCCTCAGCGGCCGGATCAGCAGGAGGGGCCCGCCTGGGACAGCAGGCCGATCCGCCAGGGCACCGGGGCGCCGTCGGCCACGGGCCGGTGCCCGCTGACGAGGTAGCGCAGGCCGCACGGGTCGATCGTCATCGTCTGGTCCGCCCCGGCCCGCAGCAGCTCGCCCTGGGCGACGTCCTGCGTCCACGGCGACCCGGCGAACGCGACCGTGCCCGCCGTCGCGAACGGGCTGCGGCGCGGCGTCCACGGCCCGGCCGGCGTCGGCGCCAGCCACGACCGCGTGTAGCGGTGACCCGCACCGTCGATCGCCTCGGCGAGCAGGAGGTACCCGCCGCCGCCGGCCAGCCGGTAGACGGCGGCACCGTCGAGCAGGTCGTTGCCCGTCGGTTCCTCGAGGGCCACGACGGGTTCGCCCATCCCTCGGGGGAAGTCGCCGAGCCGCGTCTGCGAGCGGTAGAGGCGTCCGTTGGTGTCCGTGGAGAACAGGTGGCAGGTCGTGCTGTCGCACACGACCCACATGTCGACCCAGGTGCCCCGGCCGAGGCGGTCGCTGACGGTCCTCGGCGTGCTCGGGTAGAAGTTCTTCGGTGCGCTCCAGCCCAGGGGGTCGTCGATGTCGGGGTTCGTCGAGTACGAGGCGTTGCCGTCCGTCTGGTAGACGAGGTACCAGAGCTTCTGCGGCGCGAACCAGAACACGTGCGGTGCGGCGCGGTAGCCCGGGCCGAGGGGTGACAGCTCGAGGTGGTCCTGCGGCGCGGCCGCGGCCCGGGACCAGTCCGTGAAGCTCAGGTGGACCAGACCCAGCGCCGGGGGCGCGACGGCGGTGGCGAAGACGTGCCAGCGGCCGTCGTGGTAGACGACCGACGGGTCCTTGATCCCCACGGTGCGCCCGGTCACGTCGGACCGGGGCGCGATGACCGGCCCCGAGGCGGACCAGGAGGACGTCGACGGCAGGCGGGAGCCGCCGGACGACGCCTGCGCCGACGGCGTCGACGACACGGACGTCGCGGGCGGCAGCGCAGGCACGGACCGCGTGCCGCCCCGCGTCCCGCCGGTCGGTGGCGGTGGGACGGGGACGCCGAGCGTCGGCCGCTCCTGGGGTGTCGTCCCGCCCTGGCCGGCCACCCCTGCCGGTCCGGGCGCCCCCTGGTCCCCGCCGACGAGCCGGACGGCGGTCGACCCGCCGACGATGACGGCGACGCACGCGGCGGCGGCCAACGCCGTCTGGACCCGGGCGCGCCGCCGCACGGCGAGGGTCGGGTCGGGGACGACCGCCACCCGGCGCAGGACCGTCGTCGGCGGGGACGACGGCTCCGGCCGCAGCGGCCCGCACTCCGCGGACAGCCGGACGAGCAGCGCGTCGACGTCCACCGAGTATCCGTCGGCGTGCGCGCGCAGGACGTCGCCGATGGCGCGGCCGTCGTCGCTCGCGGGGCGGTCCCGGCCGTCGTCCGCGGGGTCCGGACCGGAGAGGTCGTCAGCGAACATGACCGTTCCGTTCCGCCCGGGAGCGCACGCGTTCCCCGGACTCCCTCGGCTGCGGAGTGCGGATCGCACCGTTCTCCAGCTCGCGGCGGAACTGCGCGGCCGCCTTCGAGGTCTGGCTCTTGACCGCGCCGACGGTCACCCCGAGCATCTCGGCGACCTCACGGTCGCTGAGGTCGAACGCGTAGCGCAGGACGAGGCACGCCCGTCGGCGGGGCGGGATCCGTTGCAGCACCGCCTGGACGTCCACGACCGCGTCGCTGTCGGGGGCGGGGCTGCTGCGCGGGACGAAGTCCCGCAGCCGCTCGAGCCCGAGCCGCTCCCGGATGACGCGCTTGTGGCGCGCCGCCGCCTGGTTGACCATGACCTGCCGCAGGTACGCGACGGGATGGTTCGCGGTGCGCACCTGGTCCCACTGCTTCCAGGCGGCGAGCATGACGTCGGCGACGAGGTCGTCCGCGGCGTGCGCGTCCGCCACGAGGAGGTAGGCGAGCCGGCCGAGGCCCCGTGCGTGGGCGGTGACGAACTCGGCGAACTCTTCGGCCGTCGACCGTGGGGGCGACATGGTGCCCGTGGTCAACGCTGCCTCACCGACGGCTCCGCGGTCCACGTCGTTCGGCCCGCGCCCATCCCGTGCGACGCCCACGACAGCTCCCCGCCCACCCATCGGTCACATGCATCAGTGCGTCGAGGTGGGGGGAAAGGTTTCCCCGGTCGGCGGATTTTCTTCCCCGGGTCCCCTGCGGTCACCGAGCGCGTGCCCGTCGTCACGATCCGCACCGCCGGGACGGTCGCGCAGGGCTCGGACCCGCCGTTTCCGCGGTCGGGGAAACCTGCGTCGCCGATCCGGAGCACTCATCATCGTGCACCCGCCGCCGGTGGGGCCGCGCCGGCGGCGGTGCACACCCGGACGGAGAACGTCCGGATCCCGCCCTAGCATCCTGGTCGACCCGGGAACCGAGGGAGGACCGTGCCCCAGCCGATGACGGTCGAGCAGGTGCTGGCCCAGCTCCGGTCGACGCCCGCGCGGCTGCGCGACCTCAGCAGGGGCGTTGCCCCGGAAGTGCTCCGGACGGCGCCGGCCCCGGACGAGTGGTCGGCGAACGACGTGCTGGCGCACCTGCGGGCGTGCGCCGACCGGTGGGGGGAGGCGGCGACCAGGATCGTCGAGGAGGACGAGCCCCGGATCCGGGGCACCGAGCCGCGGGTCTGGATCACCAGGACCGACTACCCCGACCTGCAGTTCGCCCCGTCGCTGCGGGCGTTCGTCCGTCAGCGCAGGGCCCTGCTCGCCGTCCTGGAACCCCTGTCCCCCGAGGACTGGCAGCGCACCGGGATCCTCGTCGGTGCCGGGAGGCCGGTGCCCCGGACGGTCCACACCTACGCCGAGCGGCTCGCCCGGCACGAGCGCCCGCACGTCAAGCAGGTCGAACGGACGCTCGCCCTCCTCGCCCGCTGACCTCGGGCACCGGGGGCCGCTCCGGTCGGCTCCCACGGACCGCGGCCCCGCCCGGTAGCATCGGACGTGCCGGGCCGGAGTCTGTCGTCGTGACGACGCGAGGCCGAGGCCGCACCCGAAACCTCCACGTGGAGCCCTCAGTGCCGCATGCAGTCGTCCGCTGGTTCGACCCCGACCGGGGCTTCGGGTTCCTGGCCCCCGACGACGGCGGCGAGGACCTGTTCGTCCACGCCTCCGAGATCGCCTCGTCCGGCGGCCCGAAGATCCTTCGCGAGGGCCAGGCCGTCGAGTTCGAGATCGGTGAGGGAGACCGTGGCCCGCAGGCGCTCCGCGTCCGCGTGACCGGTGAGGCGGCCCCGGACTCCGCGCTCGGTCTGCTGGGCACGGTCGTCTGGTACGAGCCGAGCAAGGGCTACGGCTTCGTCGCACCGGACGACGGCGGACCGCAGATCTTCGTCCACAGCTCCGCCATCGTCACCGGCGGTGTCGTCAGCGAGGGGCAGCGGGTCGCCTTCCTCGTCGGCGAGGGCGAACGCGGCCCGCAGGCCGAGAACCTGCTGCCGCTGGCCGCCGACGTCGCCCGGCCCGCCGCCGGCGACGGAGCCGACGGCACCGTCTCCTGGTACGACGAGGGCAAGGGCTTCGGCTTCGTCACCCCCGACTCGGGTGGTGACGACGTCTTCGTCCACGCCCGGGCGCTCGGCGAGGGTCTGACCTGGCTGTCCGAGGGCGACCGGGTCACGTACGAGGTCGTCCAGGGGGACAGGGGCCCGCAGGCGCGGGACGTCCACCTGGTCCAGGGCAGCGGCGGCACGGGCGGGCCTCCGCCGGCCCGGCACGAACCGGCCGCCCGGCGCCGGCCGGCCGACGGGCCGGCCCAGGCCGGCCCTGCCCGCGGCGGGGAAGGTGTCGTCGCACGGTTCGACGCCGACCGCGGGTTCGGCTTCATCACCCCCGACGCCGGCGGCGCCGACCTGTTCGTGCACGTCTCGGTCGTGGCCGGCGCCGCGCCTCTGCAGCAGGGCGAGCGGGTCCGCTACGCCGTGCGACAGAGCGACCGCGGTCCGCAGGCAGACCGCGTCGAGCGCCTCTGAGCAGGCGCCCGCCACGGCGCGCACCGCTGCACCGTCGAGGTGTCGACGGGCCCTTACGCGTAGATCGACTAGGCTGGAGGCGGCCCAGAAAACCGCCACGCACCAACCGTTCACGGGCCGCCCAGGTCACTCAGGGGGGACTTGTGAGCGAGCACACCGTGGGGAGTGTCACCGCACGACGGATGATGCTCGGCGTCCGGTTGCGGCGGCTGCGCGAAGGGCACAACATCACCCGGTCCGAAGCGGGCTACACGATCCGGGCCTCCGAGTCGAAGATCAGCCGGCTCGAGCTGGGGAAGGTCTCCTTCAAGGAGCGTGACGTCGCCGACCTGCTGATCCTCTACGGCGTGACCGACCCGGCCGAGCGGGCGGCGGTGCTGCAGCTGGCCCGCGAGGCGAACCGGCCCCCGTGGTGGCGGGAGTACGAGGACGTCCTGCCGGGCTGGTTCCAGGACTACATCGGCCTGGAGCAGGCCGCGCGATCCATACGCGCGTACGAGACCCACTTCGTCCCCGGCCTCCTGCAGACCGACGACTACAGCCGCGCCGTCATCTCCTCGAGGCTGCCCGCACCGTCGGAGGCCGACGTGGAGCGGGCCGTTGCGTTGCGCAGCCGCCGCAAGCGCCTGGTCACCTCGGCGCACGCCCCCGAGATCCGGGCGATCGTCGACGAGGCGGCGCTGCGACGTCCCGTCGGATCCGAGCAGGTGCGCCTGGAGCAGCTGCAGCACCTCCTCGCACTGGCCAAGGCGTCGACGACGACCCTCCAGGTGCTCCCCGTCGAACGCTCCGTGCACGCGGCGGGCTGCGGCGCCTTCACCATGCTGCGCTTCCACCAGGAGGACCTGCCGGAGGTCGTGTACGTCGAGCACCTCCTCGGCGCCCTCTACATCGACCGCCACGACCACGTGCAGCGGTACACCCAGGTGTACGACCGCCTCGGCGACCTCAGCCTGACGCACGCGGAGACCATCGACCTCCTCACCGAGCTCGTCGAGGGCCGGGAACGACGCCGGAAGAGCCCACCGGCGACCGCCGACGCAGGGCGCCACGTCACCTGACGAGGACGACCGGTGGATAACGTTGTCCACCGCGCATCGGTACTATCCCGGGTGTGGAGACCGTAGGGCGCGTCAAGATGGCCGACGTCGCCCGCGAGGCCGGTGTCTCCGTCGCGACGGTCTCGAAGGTCGTCAACGGCCGGTACGGCGTCTCCCGGGCCACCCTGGAGAAGGTCCTCGGCGTGATCGCGGACCTCGGCTACGAGGCGAGCCTCGGCGCCCGGAGCCTTCGCAGCCTGCGGACGAACGTCATCGGCGTGCTCGTCGCCGAGTTCGAGCCGTTCAGCACGGAGCTCCTCAAGGGGGTGTCGGACGCGATCGACAGCACCGGGTACGAGCTCATCGCCTACTCGGGCCGTCACCACGGGGAGACCGTGGGCTGGGAGCGCCGGTCGCTCGTGCGGCTGGCCGGCTCCGTCATCGACGGCGCCATCGTCGTGACGCCGACGATCGTCGACGCGGAGATCGGCGGGATCCCCGTGGTCGCCGTCGATCCGCACACCGGCCCGGTCGACGTCCCGACCGTGGACGCCGACAACTACGCGGGCGGCGTCATCGCCACCGAGTACCTGCTCGGTCTCGGTCACCGTCGGATCGCGCACCTCAGCGGCCGCCCGGACCTGGAGTCCGCCAGGCTGCGGGAGCGCGGGTTCCGGGAGGCGATGGCACGCGCCGGCGTCGAGGTCGACGAGCGGCTCGTCGTGGTCGGCGGGTTCCGCGCCGAGTCGGCCGAGGGCCCGGCCCGCGAGCTGCTGTCGGGGCCGGACCGCCCCACCGCGGTGTTCGCGGCGAACGACCTGTCGGCGATCCGGACGATGGAGGTCGCCCGGTCGCTCGGTCTGCGCATCCCGGAGGACCTGTCGATCATCGGTTTCGACAACGTCCCCGAGTCGGCACTGGCGACACCGCCGCTGACGACGATCGCGCAGCCGCTCAAGGCGATCGGCGCGGCAGCGCTGCAGATGCTCGTGACGATGCTCGACGGCGCGACGCCGGCCCCGGCGCACGTCCGGCTGCCCACGACCATGGTCGAGCGGGCCTCCTGCCGGGCGCTCTGAGCCCCGTCCGGATCGCGACGTCCCCTACTCGGTGACGGTCCACCGCCCGTCCGCCGTGGTCACCGGGTGCACCCCTCCCCCGAGCACCGTCGACGTCTGCACCGCGCGGTCCGCGGACGTCCCGACCCACAGCTCGAGCTCGCCGGGCTCGACGACACGGCGTCCGTCGCGCGCGGTGAAGGCGAGACGGCCCGCGGGGACGCGGAACCTGACGACGGTCCCCTCCCCCGGCCCGAGGTGGACCCGCCGGTAGCCGAGCAGCTGGGCGACCGGCCGGGTGACGCTCGCGTAGACGTCGTGGCCGTAGAGCTGGACGACGTCGTCGCCGGGCACCGCCCCCGCGTTGCAGACCCGCACCGAGACGACCACACCGGCGTCCGTCGTCGGCTCACCGAGGACCGTGAGCTCCTCGTACCGGAACTGCGTGTACGACAGGCCGTGCCCGAAGGGCAGGGCGGGAGCGCTGGACAGGCTGGTCACCTCGCTGTCGGTGCCCAGCCGCGGGCGCAGGTACGAGAAGGGCTGCCCCCCGGCAGGCCGGGGCATGCTCACGGGTAGGCGGCCGGAAGGGTTGACCCGCCCCGTGAGGACGCCGGCGACGGCCGGACCGCCCTCCTCGCCGGGGAAGAACGCCTGGACGACGGCGGCGCACCGCTCGAGGGCCCAGCCGACCGCGTAGGGGCGGCCGGTCAGCATCACGAGCACGACCGGGGTGCCGGACTCCAGGACCTCCTCGACGAGGAGGCGCTGCACGCCCGGCAGCTCGAGGTCCTCCCGGTCGTTGCCCTCGCCGACCGTCCCGCGGCCGAAGAGCCCGGCCTGGTCGCCGACGACGACCACGGCCACGTCGGCGTCCTGCGCCGCGGCCCGCGCGGCCGCCAGACCCGAGGTGTCGTCGCCCTCGACGTCGCAGCCGGCGACGTGCACGACGTCGGACCCGGCCAGCTCGGTGCGCAGCGCGTCGAGCACGGTCGCGACGACGAGGCCGGTCCGGGTCCCGGGGTGGTGCGGCAGCACGTGGTTGACGAAGGAGTAGCAGCCGAACATCGCCTCGAGCCGGTCCGCGTTGGGGCCGAGGACGGCGACCCGACGGGGGCCGGCGAGCGGGAGCGTGCCGTCGTTGGCGAGGAGCACCACGGACTCCTCGGCGAGCCGGCGGGCGATCTCACGGTGCTCGGCGTCGTCGAGGTCCGGCGCCGCAGGGGGTTCGCCCTCGAAGGTCGCGTCGAGCAGCCCGAGCTCCTGCTTCTGCCGCAGGGCCCGGCGGACCGCCCGGTCCACGAGCGCCTCGTCGACGGCGCCGCTGCGCACCGCGGCGGCCAGCGGAGCGAGGTACGCGTCGCCCGTCGGGAGCTCGACGTCGATACCGGCCTCCAGGGCCTGGCCCGCCGCGTCGCCGAGGTCGGCCGCGACCTTGTGCAGCACGTGGAGGAAGGCGACGGCGAAGTAGTCGGCGAGCACGGTCCCGTCGAAGCCCCACTCACCGCGCAGGACGTCGGTGAGCAGCCCCTTGTCGGCGGACACCGGGACCCCGTCGATCTCGTTGTACGCCGGCATCACCGAGCGGGCGCCGCCGTCCAGCACGGCCATCTCGAACGGCACCAGGAACACGTCCCGGAGCTCCCGCGGCCCGGCGTGGACCGGCGCGAAGTTGCGTCCGGACTGGGGACCGGAGTGACCGGCGAAGTGCTTGAGGGTGGCGTGGACGCCCTCGGACTGCAGGCCGCGGACGTAGGAGGTGGTGACCGTGCCGACGAGGTAGGGGTCCTCGGAGACGCACTCCTCGACCCGTCCCCACCGCGGGTCGCGGACGACGTCGAGGACCGGCCCCAGGCCGACGTGGACGCCGAGGGCGCGCATGACGCGACCGATCGACGCACCCATCCGCTCGACGAGCTCGTGGTCGAAGGCCGCACCCCAGGCCGTGGGCGCCGGGAAGGTCGCCGCCCCCCAGGCGGCGAGCCCGGTCAGGCACTCCTCGTGGACGATCGCCGGGATGCCGAGCCGGGTCCCGGTGACGAAGCGGCGCTGCCGGTCCCACAGCCAGCGCAGCCTCTCGTCGGGGTCCACGGGGCGGGTGCCGTAGACCCGTGTGAGGTGTCCGAGACCTTCGCGGGCGACGTCGTCCAGCAGCGCCGGGGCCGCGAAGTCGTCCTGCATCGGTGCGACGGCCTCGCCCGTGCCCTTGTCCCAGAAGCCGACGATCTGCGCCAGCTTCTCCTCGAGCGTCATCCGGGCGACGAGGTCGCCGATGCGGTCGGTGGGAGCGGGAGCAGGGCCGCGGTCGGGTGCGGACGCCCCCGGGGCGTGGTGCAGCTGGGTCACGGTGCAACCTTCCGACGGTTCGGGCTCAGCCCTTGACGGCGCCCTGCAGCCCGCTGACGATGCGGCGCTGCATGGCGAGGAAGAAGACGAGTGCGGGGACCATGGCGAGCGTCGTGAACGCGAACACTCCCGCCGTGTCGGAGGAGTACTGCGACGAGAAGTCCGCGACCCCGAGCGGCAGGGTCTTGCGGTCCTCCTGCAGCAGCAGCAGCGGCAGGAGGTACGCGTTCCACGACGCGACGAACGCGAGCACCCCGACGGTGACGACACCGGGCCCCGACAGCGGCACCACGATCCGCCAGAAGAACTGGATCCGGCTGGCCCCGTCGAGGACGGCCGCCTCCTCGAGCTCGGTCGGGATGGCCATGAGCACCGGCCGCAGGATGATGATCGTCGTCGGCAGCGCGAACGCGGCCTGCGGCAGCGCCACCCCCCACCAGGTGTTCCCGAGCTGGAGCTGGCGGGTGATGATGACGAACAGCGGGATGATCGCGACCGTCGCCGGGAACAGCAGACCGAGGACGAAGACCGTGTAGAGCGGCTCGCGCCAACGGAACTGGTACCGCGCCAACGGATATGCGGCCATCAGGCCGAACGTCACGGCGACGACCGTGGTGACGACCGCGATCACGGTCGAGTTCAGTGCGTACGACCAGAACGACGAGTCGGTCAGCACCCGGATGTAGTTGTCCAGGACCCAGGGGTTCGGCAGGCCCGCCGGTGACTCGGCGAGCTGGGCGTTCGTCCGGAACCCGCCGAGGACGGCGTAGAGCACGGGGCCGAGGGTGAACCCCACGACGACGAGCGCGACGAGGTACACCAGCGGGGAGGCACCGCGGGACGGCCCGGAGGCCTTGCGGGGCCGGGGCGCGCCGATGCCGGCATCCCCGCCCCGGACGGCGGTCGCGCTGGTCATCGGACTCCCCTCCGGGCGCTCGCGTCGGCCTCGGCCACGTCACGCCGCAGGACGAGGAACTGGTAGAGCAGGGCGAAGACGAGCGCGACGGCGAAGAGGATCACCGAGGCGGCGGTCGCGATGCCGTAGTTGTAGCGCTTGGTGCCCTCGTTGATGAGGTAGGTCGCCATCGTCGTGGTGGCGTTGGCCGGCCCTCCGCCGGTGAGGATCCACACCATGTCGAAGAGCTGGATGGAACCGATCATCGACAGGAACGCCCAGGTGCGGACGGTCGGGCCGAGCAGCGGGACGGTGATCCGCCGCTGCACCTGCCACCACGACGCGCCGTCCATCTGCGCGGCCTCGATCAGCTCGTCGGGGACTCCCTGCAGGCCGGCGAGGAACAGCAGCACCGCGAGCCCGAGGTACTTCCACGTGAGCACCCCGAAGACTGTGAACAGCGCGATGTCGGGCGTCCCGAGCCAGCCCTGCTCCGGGCCGGGGATGCCGACGACGCCGAGGATCCCCTCGATGACTCCGTACTGCGGCTGGAGCAGCTGGAACCAGACCACGCCCGCGATGACCTCGGAGAGGACGTAGGGGACGAAGATGACGGTGCGCAGCACACCCTGGCCGCGGATCTTCCGGTTGAGCAGCAACGCGATGGCGAGCCCCAGCGGCAGCTGGACGAGGATCGACAGCACGATGATGACCATGTTGTGGGTGAAGGCCGCGACGAACACGTCGTCCTGGAGCACCGTCACGTAGTTCCGCAGGCCGACGAAGTCCTCCAGCGGACCGAAGCCCTTCCAGCGGTAGAACGAGAACTGCACGGCCCGGGCCACCGGCCACACGACGAAGACGACGAACAGGGCCAGGGCCGGCCCCACGAAGAACAGCACCTCCAGCGCCGTCCGCAGGCCGGACCCGCTGCGGGCGGACGCGTTGCGGCGGGCCGCCGACCGCGCGGGAGCGCGGTCGGCGGCACCGTTGCTCACGCCGGTCCCCGTGTGCGGGGCGGCGTCGGAGCGGCGGACGACGGACGTCACTTCTCGGCGTCCGCCGCGGTCTGGGTCTTCGCGACGATGTCCTGCGGGGTGGCCTTGCCCGCGAACAGCAGGGCGATCTGGTCGTTCATCACGCCACCGACCGCCTGACCGAACGCGGTGTCGAAGTACAGCTGGACGAAGGGCGAGTCGTCACGGACCTTGAGCAGGCCGGCCAGCGCCGGGTCCTTCACCGACCCCGAGGCCGACGGGTTCGTCGGCAGACCCATGTCACGCTCCGCGAAGCCCTTCTGGACCTCGTCGGACAGCAGGTACTTGACGAAGTCGACCGCAGCGTCCGGGGCGTTCTTGGACACGGCCCACGCGTCGCCGCCGCCGAGAGCCGCCGCCGGGTCACCCTGACCGCCTGCGACCGACGGGAACGGGAACCAGCCGAGCTTGTCGCCCAGGCCCTTCTTGTCGGCCGTCAGGCCCTGCATGACGCCCGGCTCCCAGTGGCCCTGCATCTCCATCGCCACCTTGCCCGTGGCCAGCAGGCCGGAGGCGCTCGTCGGGCCGGTCTGGGCCGGGGTCGACAGGAAGCCGCGGTTGAAGGGCTTCGCCTTGACGACCTTCTCGAGCTCCTGGCCCGCCGTGACGAAGCACGGGTTCGAGAAGTCCAGGCTCTTCACGGCGTCCTGGAGCACCTGCTGCGGGCACGCCCGCAGCGCCAGGTAGTACCAGTAGTGGGCGGCGGGCCACTTGTCACCCGCGCCGACCGAGATGGGGTCGACACCTGCTGCCCGGAGCTTGTCCGAGGCCGCGAGCAGGTCGTCCATCGTCGCCGGGGGCGTGGTGATCCCGGCCTTCTCGAAGAGGTCCTTGTTGTACCAGAAGCCCACCACCCCGACGGAGAACGGCAGGGCGTACGTCTTGCCGTCCACCTGCCAGCCGGCCACGGAGCCACCGAGGGTCGAGATGACGTCGGCGGCGGGGGCCGAGATGTCCTTGACCAGGTTCGCCTCGACGTGGTCGGCGAGCTCGCCGCCGCCCCGCTCCATGTAGACGTCCGGGACGTCGCCGCTCTGGAAGGCCGCGTCGAGCTTGGTGAGCATGTCCTCGTGCTGGAGGGCGCTGACCTCGACGGTCACGCCCGGGTTCGCCGCCTCGAACTTCTTCGCGACCTCGGCGTAGTAGCCCTTGCCGGGGTCGGTGTTGGAGTTGTGCCACCACGTGATGGTGGTCGCCGCACCGCTCGACGCGGGTGCGTCGGCAGGAGATTCTTCGCCGCCGGTGCCGCATGCGGCGAGTACCGCCACCGCAGCTCCGAACGCCAGGGCCCGCGTGACCGAAGTCCGCCTCATCGTGACGCTCCTCGTCCTTGAGTGAGTTGACGCCGCCACCGTGACACTGCGGCGATCGTCTCGTCAATCGTTATCGATAACGTTATCGTAAAGGCGCGAGCCAGCACCGCGACCGTCGGGGAGGTGCCGTCGCCCGGGGGTGGGCCTGTCCCGCTCGAAGGTGGCCCTGGAGCTGGACCGGCTCACCGACCTCGGTCTGGTCGAGACGCCAGGGCTGGCGAGGTCGCGCGGCGGGCGCCGGTCCCATCTGGTGTCCCTGAGCGCCGGGCTGCGGTTCGTGGGCATCGACATCGGGGCGACGTCGGTCGACGTCGCGATCACCGACGGCGAGCTGCGGATCCTGGCCCACGCGGCGGACGAGATCGACATCCGGCAGGGGCCCGTCGCCGTCCTGCAGCACGCGGTCAGCCTCGTCGAGAAGCTACGGGCCGACGGGGCCGCCCCGCAGCTGCACGGCATCGGCGTCGGCGTGCCCGGCCCTGTGAGCCAGCGCGAGGGCGCTCCGGTGTTCCCGCCGATCATGCCGGGCTGGAACCACTTCCCCGTCCGCGACACGTTGTCGGCGCGGCTCGGCGCACCGGTGCTCGTCGACAACGACGTCAACATCATGGCGCTCGGCGAGCTCCACGCCGGCACGGCCCGAAGCGTCCGGGACTTCCTGTTCGTCAAGGTCGGCACGGGGATCGGCTGCGGCATCGTCGTCCACGGGGAGGTCTACCGGGGCGTCGGCGGCTGCGCCGGGGACATCGGCCACATCGCCGTCGACGAGTCGGGCCCGACGTGCAGCTGCGGCAACACCGGCTGCCTCGAGGCCTACTTCGGAGGCGCCGCGCTCGCGCGCGACGCCGAGGCGACCGCCCGGTCCGGGCGCTCCGACATGCTCGCCGAACGCCTGCGTGCCACCGGCCGGCTGACGGCGCGGGACGTCGGGGAGGCCGCAGCGGCCGGCGACCCGGCCGCGGTCGCCCTGATCCGGGACGGCGGCGCCCGGCTGGGTGCGGCCCTCGCCACGCTGGTCAGCTTCTTCAACCCGGCCATGGTCGTCATCGGCGGGGGCGTCGCCGGGCTCGGGCACCGGCTCCTCGCCGAGATCCGCAGCGTCGTCTACCGCAGGTCCCTGCCGCTGGCCACCGGGAACCTGCCCATCGTGCTCTCCGAGCTGGGCGGCACGGCGGGCGTCGTCGGCGCGGCGCGGTTCGTCTCCGACTCTGCGTTCAGCACCCTGGCGGAGGCGGACCCGCGACCGCGCCGCACCCCCGGAGCCGTCCCGTGACCGAGCCCGGGGTCGCGGAAGCGGGGCCCCTGCTGCAGATGCGGGGCATCGTCAAGCAGTTCCCCGGCGTCCGGGCCCTCGACGGGATCGACCTGACGGTGCACCCCGGCGAGGTGCACTGCCTGCTCGGGCAGAACGGCGCGGGCAAGTCGACCCTCATCAAGATCCTCTCCGGTGCGCAGCGGCCCGACGCGGGCGAGATCCTCTGGCGGGGCTCGGAGCTCGTGCTGGCCCGACCGAGCGACGCCCTGCGGCAGGGGATCGCCACCATCTACCAGGAGCTCGACCTCGTCGACGGCCTCACGGTCGCCGACAACGTCTACCTGGGCCAGGAGCGGTCCCGCGGCGGTGTGCTCGACCGCCGCCCGCAGCGACGCGCGACCGCGCAGGCCCTGCGCCGGCTCGGGCACCAGGACATCGACCCCGACAGCGAGGTCGTCGACCTGTCCCCCGCGAGCCGGCAGATCGTCAGCATCGCCCGCGCACTCGTCCACGACGCACGCCTGATCGTCATGGACGAGCCGACGGCCGCGCTGGCGCAGGCCGAGGTCGACAACCTCTTCCGGGTCATCGGCGAGCTCACCGCGGCCGGTGTCGCCGTCGTGTACATCTCGCACCGGCTCGAGGAGATCCGCCGGGTCGGGGACGTCGTGACGGTCCTCAAGGACGGCCGCACCGTCGCGACGGACCTGCCGGCCCGGACCACGCCGACGCGGCAGATCGTCGGCCTCATGACGGGCCGCACGATGGAGCGGGCCTTCCCGCAGCGGCGTCCGGCGGCCGGCGACGACCGGCCGGACGCCCCGGCGGCGCCCGGCACGACGCTGCTGGAGGTCCACGGCCTCGCCCTGGACGGCGTGCTCCGCGACGTCGACCTGACCGTCGCCGCCGGTGAGGTCGTCGGCATCGCCGGGCTCGTCGGCTCCGGGCGCTCCGAACTGCTGGAGACCATCTACGGCGCGCGACGGCGCACCGCGGGGCAGGTGCTCGTCGACGGCCGGCCGCTGCGCCCCGGAGCGGTCACGGCGGCCGTGCGGGCCGGTCTCGGGCTGGCCCCCGAGGAGCGCAAGGCGCAGGCGTTGCTGCTCGACCAGCCCGTCTCCCGGAACATCACCCTCGCGTCGCTGTCCCGCTTCGCCCGCGCAGGCTGGTTCGACCGTCGCGCCGAGCGCCTGCAGGCGGCGAGGTCCGTGGCGGACCTGGAGATCCGCCCGCCCGCGGTGACCCGGCCCGCCCGGAACCTGTCCGGCGGCAACCAGCAGAAGGTCGTGCTCGCCCGCTGGCTGCTGGGGTCCACACGCCTGCTGCTGCTCGACGAACCCACGCGTGGCGTGGACGTCGGCGCCCGGCTCGAGCTCTACGAGCTCATCCGCCGGCTCGCCGACGACGGTATGGGCGTCCTGCTCGTGTCGAGCGACGTCACCGAGGTCCTGGGGCTGTCGGACCGGGTCCTCGTCATGCGTGACGGGCACATCGTGCACGACGCGCCCGCGGCCGACCTCGACGAGGACGCGGTCCTCAACCTCCTCATGGAAGGGAGCCCGGTGTGAACGACGCAGGAGTCACGGGACCGACCGTCGCAGAGGGCGTCGGGGCCGCCGGGTCCCCTCCCGGTCCCGCCCGGGACGAGGTCACGGCGCGTCCCGCTCGCGGCGGCCTGGTGCGGAGCCTGAGGTTCGCCGACGCGGGCCTGGTCGTCGTCCTCGTCCTGCTCGTCGTGGCCGGCACGGTGACGAGCGACGCCTTCCTCACCGGCAGCAACCTGCGCAACATCCTGGTCAGCTCCTCGGTCATCGGCGTCGTCACGGTCGGGGCGACGCTCGTCATCATCGGCGGCGGCATCGACCTGTCCGTCGGTGCGATCGTGGCGCTGGCCTCCGTGTGGGCGACGACCCTGCAGACGCAGTCGTACGGGCCGGTGGTGATGGTCCTGTGCGCCGTCCTGGTCGGTGCCGGGGCCGGTCTGGTCAACGGGGTGCTCATCTCCTACGGCCGCCTGGTGCCGTTCATCGCCACGTTGGCGATGCTCGTCGCGGCCCGGGGGCTCGCCGCGCGGATGGCCGAGAACCGCACCCAGCTCGTGACCCAGGACGCGATCAAGCGGATCGCGACGACCGACGTCCTCGGCGTCCCCGCGCTCGTCCTGGTGCTGCTCGCCACCGGCCTCGTCGGCTGGTTCATCCTCGAGCGCACGACCTTCGGGCGCCGGGTGATCGCGGTGGGCGGCAACAGCGAGGCGGCCCGGCTGGCCGGGATCGACGTGCGGCGCGTCACGGCGAGCCTGTACGTCATCTCCGGCGTCTGCTGCGGCATCGCCGCAGTGATGATCATGGCGCGCACCACGACCGGTTCCAGCACCCACGGCTCGCTCTACGAGCTCGACGCCATCGCGGCGGCCATCATCGGCGGCACCCTGCTGACCGGTGGTCGCGGCACCATCGTCGGCGCCCTCCTCGGCGTGCTCGTCTTCACGACGATCACGAACATCTTCATCCTCAACAACCTCTCGACCGACGTCCAGAACATCGCCAAGGGAGCGATCATCGTCGCCGCCGTGCTGATCCAGCGCCGCACGCCGACCCGGTCGGCCCCCGTGACCACCTGAGGCTCAACGGAATCCCGTCCTTCCCGTCGCGTCACGTCCTGTCCCGTCCCGCACGGCACTGCCTGTTCCCCGTGTCCCCATCCACGCGAAAGGTGTGTCCCGCCATGTCCGAGAACCCCGCCCAGCCCCTGATCGACCGACGCCGCCTCCTGTTCGGCGCCGGCGCGCTCGGTGCCGGTGCCGCGCTCGCGGCCTGCACGAGCAACAGCCCTGCCGAGAGCGCGACGACCGCCGCGGCGGCAGCCACCACGTCCGCGGCCGCGGCCGGAACCCCCGTCACGATCGGGTTCTCGGCGCCGGCGGCCGACCACGGCTGGATCGCCGCGATCACGACGAACGCGAAGAGCCAGGCCGCCACGTTCGGCGACGTGACGCTCGAGGCGGTCGAGGGCAGCAACGACGTCAACCAGCAGATCAGCCAGGTCCAGACCCTCATCGACAAGAAGGTCGACGCGCTGGTGATCCTGCCGTTCGACGGCAACGCC
Source organism: Kineosporia sp. R_H_3 (assembly GCF_002198675.1). Lineage (GTDB taxonomy): Bacteria > Actinomycetota > Actinomycetes > Actinomycetales > Kineosporiaceae > R-H-3. The sequence continues at coordinate 126,954 of NZ_MWLL01000191.1, forward strand.
CTCACCGAGATCGGCATCACGGCGATGGAGGCCGGGATCCCGGTCATCAACCTGGACCGGATCTTCGCCTCGCCGCGCGGTTCCCGGACGTGGATCGGCGGGGACAACTACGGCATGGGTGTTGCCGCCGGCCGCTACATCGGCGAGCAGCTCAAGGCCAAGGGCGTCAGCAACCCCGTGATCGGGGAGATCCAGGGTATCGCGAACCTCCAGCTGACCCAGGAGCGTTCCAAGGGCTTCGCGGACGCGCTGGGAACGTTCGGGTTCAAGGTCTCGCGCCAGGTCTCGGCCGAGTTCACCGTCGAGTCCGGGCAGAAGGTGACCGCCGACCTGCTCCAGGCGGCCCCGAAGCTGGACGCCGTGTGGAACCACGACGACGACCAGGGCATCGGTGTGCTCGCGGCGATCGACCAGGCCGGCCGCAAGGAGTTCTTCATGGTCGGCGGCGCCGGCTCGCGCAACGCCATGGACCTCATCAAGGCCGACTCCGGCGTGCTCAAGTGCACCGTGACGTACCCGCCGACGATGGCGTCCTCGGCGATCAACCTGGCGCGTCTCGTGGCCCAGGGCAACGGTATGGGCGACCTCGTGGAGAACGAGATCCCCGCATCCATCACGCTCGCCAGCGCCACCGTGACGAAGGAGAACGTGGACAAGTACCTCCCCCTCGGCTTCGCGTCGTGAGCGCGCCGCCTTCCCGGCTCGGGGTGGCGCTCGTCGGCTACGCCTTCATGGGGGCCGCGCACTCCCAGGCCTGGCGCACCGCGGGCCGGTTCTTCGACCTGCCCTACGAGGTGGACCGGCGCGTGCTGTGCGGCCGGGACCGGGAGGCCGCCACCGCGGCGGCCTCCCGGCTCGGGTGGACGGAGGTCGTCACCGACTGGCGCGCCCTCCTGGACCGGGACGACGTCCAGCTCGTCGACATCTGCACCCCGGGGGACAGCCACGCCGAGATCGCGGTGGCCGCGCTCGAGGCCGGCAAGCACGTGCTCTGCGAGAAGCCGCTCGCGAACACCGTCGCCGAGGCGGAGCGGATGGCCGCGACCGCGGCGCGGGCCGCCGGCCGCGGGGTGCGGTCCATGGTGGGCTTCAACTACCGGCGGGTGCCGGCCCTCGCCCTGGCCCGGAAGCTGGTCGCGGCCGGCAGGCTCGGCGAGATCCGGCACGTGCGCGCGCAGTACCTGCAGGACTGGATCGTCGACCCGACGTTCCCGCTGGTGTGGCGTCTCCAGAAGGAACGCGCCGGCTCGGGCGCGCTCGGCGACATCGGTGCGCACATCGTCGACGCGGCCCAGTTCGTCATCGGGCAGCGGATCCGGGGCGTCAACGCGATGACGGAGACGTTCGTCCGGCGGCGACCGCTGCCGACCGCCTCCGCCGGCCTGTCGGCGTCCGCCGGGTCCGACGCCACCGGCCCGGTCACCGTCGACGACGCCGCGCTGTTCCTCGCCCGCTTCGACGGCGGTGCGCTCGGCTCTTTCGAGGCCACCCGCTTCGCCACCGGCCGCAAGAACGCACTGCGGCTGGAGGTCAACGGCAGCAAGGGCTCGCTGGTGTTCGACTTCGACGCGATGAACGAGCTGCAGGTGTACGACGGCTCCGCGCCGGCCGACGAGGCGGGGTTCACCCGGATCCAGGTCACCGAGCCGACGCATCCGTACATGGCGGCCTGGTGGCCGCCCGGTCACCTCATCGGCTACGAGCACACGTTCACGCACGAGGTCGTCGACCTGCTGGGCGACATCGCCGCCGGCCGTGACCCGGAGCCGTCGTTCGCCGACGGGCTCCAGGTGCAGCGCGTGCTCGCCGCGGTCGAGGAGTCCGCGGCGGACGAGGGTCGGTGGACCGGGTGCGGCGACGACCCCGCAGCGGGCACCGCAGCGACGAACAGGAGGTTGTGAGATGGCTCGACCTGTCACGCTCTTCACCGGCCAGTGGGCGGACCTGCCCTTCGAGGAGGTGGCCCGGCTCGCCTCCGGATGGGGGTACGACGGGCTCGAGATCGCCTGCTGGGGCGACCATCTGGACGTCGTCCGGGCCACCGAGGACGACGCCTACGTCCGGAGCCGGCGCGACGTGCTCGAGCGTCACGGGCTGCGGACGTGGGCGATCTCCAACCACCTGGCCGGTCAGCTCGTCTGCGACGACCCGATCGACGAGCGGCACCGGGGCATCGTCTCCGCCCGGATCTGGGGCGACGGCGACCCCGAGTGCGTGCGCGGGCGCGCCGCCCGGGAGATGGAGGCCACCGCGCACGCGGCGAAGGCGCTCGGCGTCGACGTCGTGGTGGGCTTCACGGGCTCCAGCATCTGGAAGGCCGTCGCGATGTTCCCGCCCGCGACCCAGGAGTTCGTCGACCGCGGGTACACCGACTTCGCCGACCGGTGGAACCCGGTCCTCGACGCGTTCGACGCGGCCGGGGTCCGGTTCGCCCACGAGGTGCACCCGTCGGAGATCGCCTACGACTACTGGACGACGGTCCGCACCCTGGAGGCGATCGGGCACCGCCCGGCGTTCGGCCTCAACTGGGACCCCAGCCACTTCGTCTGGCAGGACCTCGACCCGGTGGGCTTCCTGTGGGACTTCCGCGACCGGATCTACCACGTGGACTGCAAGGACGCGAAGCGCCAGGTCGGCAACGGGCGCAACGGCCGGATGGGGTCGCACCTCGCCTGGGCGGACCCCCGCCGCGGCTGGGACTTCGTGTCCACCGGTCACGGCGACGTGCCGTGGGAGGCGTGCTTCCGGATGCTCAACACGATCGGGTACACCGGCCCGATCTCGGTCGAGTGGGAGGACGCCGGGATGGACCGGCTCGTCGGCGCCCCCGAGGCGCTGGAGTTCGTCCGCCGGCTCGCGTTCGACCCGCCGTCCGCCGCGTTCGACGCCGCCTTCTCCTCCGAGTAGCCGGCTCCCGGCGGCTCCTCGCAGGGCCGTGGTCGGGGGTCGCCGTGAGGCGGCCCCCGACCACCGTCAGGTCCGCTGCGCGTCCGGGGTCATCCCCACTGCTGCTCCGACATCGGCCGCAGCGCGCTCTCGAGGATGCGCATGTGCCGCGGGCGCGTGAGCACGAAGACGATGAGCTCGGCGACGTCGTCCGCGCGCATCATGTCCTCGACCTGGGTGCTGCCGTGCTGACGACCCCGCCCGTCCCCCATGGCGAAGTTCGTCCAGACGCCGCCCGGGCAGATGTTCGTCGCTCGGATCCCGTGCTCGCGCAGCTCCCCGTCGAGCGCCCGGGTCAGCCCCACCTGGGCGAACTTGGTCGCGCAGTAGACCGCTTCGCCAGGGAACCCTCGCCGGCCCGCCTCGCTCGTCACGGTGACGAGGTCTCCGCGGCCGCGCTCCAGCAGGAAGGGGACCGCCGCTCGGTAGAGGTTGATCGTGCCCGTCACGTTCGTGGCGACCATCTCGGTGTCGTGACGCCGCGGGACGTCGAGGAAGCCGCCGTACGAGCCCACCCCGGCGTTCGCCACGGCGATGTCGAGGCCCCCGAACTCGGCGGCGGCAGCGCCCACGGCGGCGTCCACCGCCGCGGAGTCCGTGACGTCGACGGCCAGCCGGAGCGCACCCGGCAGGTCCGGCCCGCCGCCGCTGCGGCTGAGGAGGGCGACCCGGGCACCACGGGCGGCGAGCGCGTGCGCGAGAGCCTCCCCGATGCCCGAGCTCGCTCCGCTGATCACCGCGGCCCTCCCGGTGAGGTCCTCGGCCGGGTACGTGCCGTTCGGGTAGGGGGTGGGTGCGCTTGGCTGGGACATCGTCATCCTCCGGTCGGAACGTGACCCCGGCGCACCCGCGCCGGGGCGTCGGGCTACTTGAGCGCCCCCGCCGTCGCGCCGGCGGCGACGTACTTCTGCGCCACGAGAAGCAGGACGACGGCAGGCAGGGACGCGAGGACGGCGGTCGCCATGACGGCGCTCCAGTCCTGCACGTACGACCCGATGTACTGGTAGAGCCCCAGGGTCACGGGCCGCACGTCGTCCGTCGTGGTGAGCGTCAGTGCGAAGAGGAAGTCGCTCCACGTGAAGAGGAACGTGAACAGCCCCGCCGTGACGAGCGCGTTGCGGCTCATCGGGACGACGACGGACCAGAACGTCCTCAGCTCGCCCGCGCCGTCCACCCGTGCGGCCTCGACGACCTCGCCCGGCACCGTGGCCATGAAGGCCCGCAGCACGAGCACGGCGAACGGGATCCCGGCGCTGGAGTCGGCGAGCACCAGCCCGGGCAACGAGTTCAGCAGGCCCAGGTCGCTGTAGACGCCGTAGAGCGCGTTGGCCACGACGATGCCGGGCACCATCTGGCTGACGAGGATCCCCAGCAGGAACGCGTCGGTGAACCGCAGCCGGAACTGGGCGAGGGCGTACGCGGCGGGCGTCGCCAGGACGAGGCTCACGACGACGCTGCCGAGCGACACCACCAGGCTGGTCAGCAGGTGCGGGCCCTGGTCCCGCAGCGCCTTGGCGTAGCCGGACACGTCCGGGTGCAGGGGCAGCCACGGGCTCGCGACGGCACCGCCGCCACCGGGCTGCAGCGACACGTTGAGCATCCAGTAGACCGGGAAGAGCATCACCGAGACGAGCAGCACCGCCACGGCGGTCGACCCCCAGCCGCCACGGCCCCGGCCCACGGAGGATGCGGACGTCGTCGGCGTCGTCGCGGTCGTCGTGGTGGTCGTCATCGCGGTCGCCATGGCGTCAGCCCTCCGCCCGCTGCCGGCTCAGGCGCAGGTAGAGCAGCGCGAAGAGGAGCGACACGACGATGAGCAGGTTCCCCGTCGCGGCCCCCTGCCCGAAGTCGAACTCGACGAAGGACAGCTGGTAGGCCTGCGTGGCCAGGGTCTGCGTCGCGTTGGCCGGCCCGCCCTTGGTCAGGCCGAGGATGATGTCCAGGACCTTGAGCGTGTAGACCACGCCGAGCACGAGCACGACGTTGACGACCGGGCGCAGCAGCGGCCAGGTGATGTGACGGAACGCCCGCCACCCGGTCGCGCCGTCCAGCGCGGCGGCCTCGTAGAGCTCGTCGGGGATGTCCTGCAGGCCGCCGTAGAGGATCGTGGCGTTGAACGGGATGCCGATCCAGATGTTCACCATGACGACCGCGGCGAGCGCGAGGGTGGTGCTGGTCAGCCAGCCGGGGCGGGCGTCGGTCAGCGGCGTGGCCCGGAGCACCCGGTTCAGCGCCCCGTTGTCCTGGTCGAGGATCCATTTCCACACCGCGCCGGACACGATGAGCGGTATGAGCCACGGCAGCAGCAGCAGGGAGCGGAGCATCCCGGCGCCCGGGAACGTGCGCCGGAAGAACACCGCGAGCGCCAGGCCGATCGTGAACTGCCCGAGGATCGAGCCCGCGGTGAACAGGAGGGTGTTGACGAGCGACTTGCCGAAGATCGGCGAGCCCATGACCTGCTCGTAGTTCGCCAGGCCCACCCAGGGCGCCTCGCCGGTGAAGAACGTGCGCGTCGTGTACTCCTGGAAGCCCATGACGAGGTTCTTCACGAGCGGGTACCCGTAGAAGGCCAGCATGTACAGCGCGGCGGGCGCGACGAACAGCACCCGCCCCAGGTGCTGCGCCCTGCGACCGGTCCTGAGGGGCGGCCGGTGGGCGGGGGCCGTTCTCCCGCCCACCGGCGTCTCCAGCGCGTTCATGCCCGGGCCGTCAGCCCGCCTGTGCCTGCTGCAGCGCCGACAGCGGAGCCTCGCCGCTCGTCATCGCCGCCTGCATCGCGGTGTAGATCTTCGTCGCGGCCTTCGGCCAGTCCGGGCCGAGCTGGCCGGTCCGGGAGCGGGCCGTCTGCACCGCGTCGGTGAAGCCCTTCATCTTCGGGTTCTGCGCCACGAACTCGGCGAGCAGGCTCGTCTTGGTGGGCACGGTCTGCCGGGCCTTGGCGAGCGCGAGCTGGTTGGCGTCGGAGTTGAGGCACGCCACGACCTTGGCGGCCGCCGCCTGACGGGCCTTGTCACCCGTCTGCGGCACGGTCCAGGTCTCGCCGCCGAGCGGCGCGACCGACGTCATCCCGGCCTTGGGCACGGGGATCGGCACGACGTCGTAGTTCAGGCCGGCCACCGAGTCGAGCACCGGGAACTGCCACGGCCCGTTGACCATCATGGCGGCCTTGCCGGCCTTGAACTGGTCGTTCACGTCGGCCTGGGACCACGTGACGACCGACTTGGAGGCGGACCCGTCCTTGACGAGGTCGACCCACAGCTGGAGGGCGTCCGCGGTCTGCTGGGTCGCGATGTCCTTCTCCTCACCGCCGTTCGACCACATGAAGGGCAGGAACTGCCAAGTCCCCTCGAAGGTGTTGATCGCGGAGAACGCGACGCCGTAGCGGTCGCCCTTCGTGAGCTGCTTCGAGGCCGCCTCGAGCTCCTCCCACGTCGTCGGGACGCTCACGCCCGCCTCGGCGAGGATGTCCTTGTTGTAGATGAGGGCGATCGTGTTGGTCACCGGCTGCAGCCCGTACAGCTTGCCCTCGTAGGTCGAGGCGTCCACGACACCCTGCTGGTAGCCGTCGGCCTTCAGCCCGAAGTCGTCCAGCGGGGCGAGCGCGCCGGAGGCCGCGATCTGCTGCAGGTCGGGGTTGTCGAGCATGAGGACGTCGGGGAGCGTCTTCGACGAGCTCTGCTGGAGCACCTTGGCGATGAGCTTGTCGCCGGGCACCGCCTCGCGCTCGATCTTCACGCCGATCTGGGTGCCGCAGGCCTCCACGGTCTGCTGGACGACGGTGTTGTCGGGTTCGTTGGCGTAGTAGTCCAGGACGCGCAGGGCGGTCACCGCCGCCCCGCCGCTGCTGCCGCCGGCCGGGGCGTCACTGCCTCCCCCGCAGGCCGACAGCGCCAGCGGCACCGCGCAGGCACCGGCGAGGACCTGCCGGACGCGGACGCGCTTTCGAGGTGTGGGCATCTGGGTGTTCCTCTCGTGAGTGCCGTCTCGCGACGGCGGTGGGGGAGCGAGCCGGGCGGGCCGGCGGTGGGGCGCGGCGGCCGGGGCGCTCATCGCCCCAGCCACCCGCCGTCCACGGGGAGCACGACCCCGTGGACGTAGTCGGAGGCGGCCGACGCGAGGAAGACGGTCGCGCCGGCGAGGTCTGCGGGGGTGCCCCAGCGCCCGGCCGGGATCCGGTCGAGGATCGACCGGGCGCGGGCCGGGTCGTCCCGCAGGGCCCGGGTGTTGTCGGTCGCGACGTACCCGGGGGCGACGGCGTTGACGTTGACGCCGTGCGGTGCCCACTCGTTCGCGAGCGCCTTGGTCAGCCCGGCGAGCGCGGACTTGGCCGCGGTGTACGCCGCGACGTTCAGCCCGCCCTGGAAGCTGAGCAGCGAGGCGGTGAAGAGCACCTTGCCGCGGCCCCGGCGCACCATCTCCCGGCCGACCCGTCGGGTGAGGACGAACTGGCTGGACAGGTCGACCTCGAGCACGCGGTCCCACATCTCGTCGGTGTGGTCGACGGCCGGGGCCCGTTCGATCGTCCCGGCGTTGTTGACGAGCACGTCGACGGGGCGGTCCCCGGCGCAGAGCGTCTCGGCGAGGTCGGCCACGGCTGCCCGGTCCGCGAGGTCGACCTGGTAGCCGGTGAAGGTCCGGCCGAGCGCCTCGACCGCGCGCCCGACGTCGCTGCCCTGCGGCTCGAGGTGGGCCGAGACCCCCACGACGTCGGCGCCGGCCGCGGCGAGGGCCGTGGCCATGGCGAGCCCGAGCCCGCGGCGCGCGCCCGTGACGACGGCCAGCCGACCGGTGAGGTCGAAGGGGTTCGTGGTCGGCTCAGCCATCGGACCCGCACCTCACGAGGACCTTGAGCTCCCCGCCCGCATCGAGCCGGGCGAAGGCGTCCGGCGCCTCCTCCAGGGGCACGACCCGGGTGACCAGTCGGTCGGCGGGGACGACGCCGTCGGCGACGAGCCCGACGGCACGTTCGACGTCCGCCCGCTCGTACACCCGCGCGCCGAGCAGGGTGAGCTCGCGCCAGAACACCCGGAACAGGTCCACGGGCCGCGGCTGCGGGTGGATGCCCACGACGACCAGCCGGCCGCGGACCGCGAGGGACTGCACCGCGTCGTCGAGACCGGGGCCCGAGCCCGAGACCTCGAACGCCAGGTCCGCCCCCGCACCCGCCGACCACTGCGCGACGACCTCCGGGACGGACGCCGCCCCCGGGTCGACGACCTGCAGACCGAGCGCCTGCGCCTGGTGACGGCGGACGGCGTCCACCTCGGCGACGAGGGGCTCGGCGCCCGCGGCCCTGGCGACGAGCGCGACGAGCAGACCCACCGGCCCGGCTCCGACGACGAGGGCGCGCTCCCCAGGCCGCGGCGCGGCGCGCCGGACGTCGTGGACGGCGACGGCGGTCGGCTCGACGAGCGCGGCGGCCCGCAGCGCGAGGCCGTCCGGCAGCCGGACGAGCAGCTCGGCGGGCACCGTCCAGCGCTCCTGGAGAGAGCCCGGGGAGTCGATCCCGACGAAGTCGAGCCGTTGGCAGACATGGCTGAACCCGCGGCGGCAGGCGGGACAGCTGCCGCACCAGCGCAGCGGCATCACCGTGACGGGGTCGCCCGTCGCCCACCCGGCGACACCGGTCCCGACCGACCGGACCCGGCCGGACATCTCGTGCCCGAGGACGGCGGGGGTCGTGACCCTGGCGTCCATCTCGCCGTGGAGCACGTGCAGGTCGGTCCCGCAGATCCCGGTGTAGGCCACGTCGACCGTGACCTGCCCGGGGCCGGGCGGGCGGTCCTCGACGTCCGCGACCTCGAGGGCACCGGCTCCGGTGTAGTGCACGGCGCGCATCACGAGCACCTCCGTCCTGGGGCCGTGACGAGGGGGCGGGTGTACGTGGCGACCGCGTTGCCCCGCAGGACGAGGTCGCGCTCCGCGGCGTCGAGGTCGTCGACCGCCTGCAGCACGACGTCGAGCCAGTGGTCGTACGTGGTCGCGAGCGTCAGCACCGGCCAGTCGCTGCCGAACAGGCAGCGCCCGGGGCCGAAGACGTCGAGCGCGTGACGGAGGAAGGGCAGCAGGTCGGACGCCGCCCGGTGGTCCGGGTCGGCCTCCGTCGCGAGACCGGAGAGCTTGCACCGCACGTTCGGCAGGGCCGCCAGCCGCCGCAGGTCATCCGCCCACGGGCCGTAGGTGTCCGCGCTGATCCGCGGTTTGCCCAGGTGGTCGAGCACGAACTCGACGGCCGGCAGGCGCCGGACCAGGTCGACCGCCTCCGGCAGCTGCCGGCTGCGCACGCACAGGTCGAACGGCAGCCCGCGCGCACCGATCGCCGCGACCCCGGCGACGACCTCCGGCCGGGCCAGGAAGCCCGGCGGTTCGTCCTGGAGCAGCCGACGGGCCCCGGCGAGGCCGTCCAGGCCCGCCAGGTCGTCCAGCGCCGCGGCGGTGGTGGCAGGACCGGTGCCGGGCCCGAACGGGACGTGCGCCACGGCACCGACGACGGGCAGCTCCGGGGTCGACGCCGCGAGCACCCACCGCGCCTCGGCGAGCGCCTGCCGGGGCAGCCGGTCGGCCTCGACGACGACGACCCCGGCCGGCGGGGCACCGGCGGACCGGGCGGCGGCGAGCAGGTCGGGGGCGTGGAACGGCCGGTCCAGCCCAGCGGTGCCGGTGAGCCACGGGTACGTGAGGAGCCCGGGGTCCCACAGGTGGACGTGCGCGTCGACGTAGCCGGGGCGCGCGCCGTCCCGGGCGCCGCGCCCCGGGGGGCCGGTCGGGGCGGCGCTCACGACGTCCGGTCCGGGACGAGGCGGTGACCGGCACGGGCCGGCCGGACGTGCGGGCCGGACGGGCGCGGCCCTTCACCGGCGGCGACGGCCGCCACGGCGGCCTCGTCGACGACGATCCCGAGGCCCGGGCTGTCGCCGAGGACGAAGGCGCCGTCCTCGACCCGGACGTCGACGAGCAGCCCGACCGGCGGCACGAGGTCCTGCAGCTCGCTGGCGATGTGGTTCGGCACCGCGGTGGCGGCGTGCAGCAGACCCGTCGGCGTCGTCCCGATCGGGCTCACCGGCAGGTCGTGCGCCTGTGCGAGGGCCGCGACGCGCAGGAAGTGCGTGACGCCCCAGACCGCCGCGGTCTGCACGATGTCGACGGCCCCGGCCGCGAGCAGCGGGCGGAACTGCTCGAGCCCGGTGAGGTTCTCGCCGGTCGCGACCGACGCCCTGATCCCGCGCCCGACGGTGGCCAGCCCTTCGGCGTCCCAGCGCCGTACGGGCTCCTCCACCCAGATGAGGTCGAGCGTGCGCTCGAGCTCGTGGACGTGCCGCACGGCCTGCTTGCGCGTCCAGGACTCGTTGGCGTCGAGCATGAGCCCGGGGCGCGCGCCGCCGGACGCGTCCGCGAGCACGTCGCGGACGAGGCCGAGCCGGCGCCGGTCCTCGTCGACGTCGAGGCCGCCCTTGAGCTTGGCGGCCCGGACGCCCCGCTCCGCGTACGCCCGGTAGACCTCGACGAGGGCGTCGTCCGGCAGCCCCATGTCGAGGCCGGACGCGTAGGCGGTGACGGTGCGGTCCCGACCACCGAGCAGGCGCCACAGCGGCTCGCCGGCGAGCTGGGCCTTGATGTCCCACAGGGCCGTGTCGAGGGCGCCGATCGTGCCGAAGACCGCTCCGGCGTGCCCGGCCTTGAAGGTGCGGCGCAGCATCCGGTCGTAGAGCGCCGTGACGCAGCGCGGGTCCTCGCCCTCGATCGCCGCGAACACGCCGTCGAGCTCGACGTGCGGGCCGAGCCCGACCCCGGTGACGCCCTCGTCGGTGTCGACGAGCACGAGCGGCACCGGGACGAGGCCGTCGGCGAACGCCCCGTTGGCGTCCCCGACGGGACGGCCCCAGCGCTGGAGCGTCGTCAGGGCCCGGTAGCCCGTGACCCGCATGGCGTCCCTCCTGCTCCGTCGACGTCGTGCCCGGATGCCGGCGACGGCGCGCCGCCGACATCGGCGGTAAACGTAAGTCGTATGACGAATGATGTCAACGCCCGGGGTGGCTATACTCGGCGCGACCGGACTCGGGTGTCCGGCGGCACGACCGGAGGGACCATGACGGCATCGGACCAGGCACCCGCGACCGCGGGCGCCGCGCCGCCGTGGGCCCGCCGTCCGGCGAACCTCGCCAGCGCGGTGGCCGCGGAGCTCGTCGCCAGGATCGTCGGCGGCGCGCACCCGCCGGGCTCACCGCTGCCGACCGAACCCGTGCTGTGCGAGACGTTCTCGGTGAGCCGCACCGTCGTCCGCGAGGCGGTGAAGATGCTGCAGGAGAAAGGCCTGGTCCAGGTCCGTCAGGGGTCCGGGACGACCGTGACCCAGCCTGCGCTGTGGAACCTCCTCGACGAGCTGGTGCTCGCGGCGACGATCGGCCAGGAGGACGGGCTGGCGGCGCTGGACGACCTCGTGGTCACCCGGCGGCTGCTGGAGTCCGACATGGCGTTCGTGGCCGCGCGTCTGGCCGACGACGACGTCGTCGACCGGCTGCGGGCCCTCGTCGACCGGATGGACGAGCTGGTCGACGACCACGTGGCCTACGCCGAGCACGACCGCGCCTTCCACGACCTGGTGATGCAGACGTCCGGCAACCGGATCGCCCGGGCGGTCGTGCGCGCGCTGGAGAGCCAGGTCGTCAACACCGTGCGCTACATGGGCCACCCGTACCGCGAGCAGTGCGTCGCCTCGAACCGCGGCCACCGCCGGATCTACGAGACCATCGCCGCCCACCGGTCGGAGCAGGCGTCCGAGGCGATGTTCACCCACATCACCGAGGCCTGGCTCGTCCGGCGCGAAGGCCGCGGGGACGCGACCAGGCTGGCCCGCTGAGGCGGACGGCGGCCGCGCGGGCCGACACCTTGTGCCGGGCCGGTCGGGGGCACAGGCTGGGCGCATGGAGACCGTCTCGTTCACCGCCATGGCCGACGGCACGCAGGAGGACTACGCCCTGCTCAAGAAGCACGAGGACGGCTTCGTCGCCGCCCTGCCGGACCGGTTGCTCGAAGCCCTCGACGCGCTGAGGTCCTCGCTCGGCGGGTACCGGATCACCCGGCTCGAGCACTCGCTGCAGGCGGCGACGCGGGCCGAGCGCGACGGCCGCGACGAGGAGTACGTCGTCGCCGCGCTCCTGCACGACATCGGCGACGACCTCGCGCCGTACACCCACGGCGAGCTCGCCGCGGCCGTGCTGAAGCCGTACGTCCGCCCCGAGCTGACCTGGGTCGTCAAGCACCACGGGGTGTTCCAGCTCTTCTACTACGGCCACCACGTCGGGGCCGACCGGAACGCCCGCGACCGGTTCCGGGACTCGCCGCACTTCGACGCGTGCGCCGAGTTCTGCGAGAAGTACGACCAGAACTGCTTCGACCCGGACTACGACACGCTGCCCGTCGAGCACTTCGAGCCGGTGCTGCGACGCGTCGTCGCCGCGCCGCGCTACCTGCAGGAGGGCATCAGCTGACGGCGTCGGCCGTCCGGGCCCCGGAAGGGCCCGTCGGGGCGGCCGACCGCGACCTGGGGTGTACGCCTGACCGGCGGGAACGGCCGCGACCTGCTCAAGCCCTTGCACGACCTCGCCGATCCCTCTACGGTGCCGGGTCTGGCGAGCACGACGAGGCGGCGACAGCCCCGGCGCACCGTCCACGCGGACGCCGCGCCGCTCGCTGCCGCCGCGTTCCTGTTCTCCTCGGCCGCTCTGATCTACCTCTCCCTCGCGGTCCCCGACTACATCCGCCGTGACTGGGCCCTGGCCTTCGGCCTGACGGGCGTGCCGTGCATCGTCCTGGGCGCGCTGCTCGTGCGCCGTGGTCGCCTCGGCCGCGCGGGGATGGTCGGCATCGTGCTGTTCGGCGACATCGCGATCGTCCTGTCCGGCTACGCGTCGACCGACCGCAACGGCACGACCGCCGGCGCCCTGCTGAGCCTGCCGACGCTGTTCACCGGCACGTTCCTCCCACCGCGGTGGCTCAAGGTCCAGATCGCGATCGCCACGGGCAGTGCCTGGGCGATCAACGCGCTGGTCCCCGCCCGGCCCGAGGTCCACCTCATCCGCACGGCCGTCCTGGTCGTCGCGTGCTCGTGCCCCGCCGTCATCGTGGTCCTGCTACGCCGGCAGCTGGACCGGGCCGTCGTCACCGATCCCCTGACCGGGCTGCTCAACCGGCGGGGGCTGGACGCCGCCTTCCCGTCGGCCGTGGCCCGGGCGCGCAGGGCGGGCATGCCCGTCACCGTCCTGCTGGCCGACGTCGACCACTTCAAACGCATCAACGACGAGCTCGGGCACCTGGCCGGTGACGAGGTGCTCCGCTCGGTGGCAGCGGCGACGGCCGCTGCCGTACGGGCCGAGGACGTCGTCGTCCGCTTCGGGGGCGAGGAGCTGGCCGTCGTCCTCGTCGCCCCCGTGGAACAGGTACGGGCGGCTGCCGAGCGCGTCCGGCGCACGGTCGAGCAGGCGGACGCCCTGCGCCCGGTGACCGTGAGCATCGGGGCGGCCTGGGCCGCCCCCGACCTCGACGACCACGAGCTGCTCGACACGCTGGTCCGTCTGGCGGACGCCCGCATGTACGAGGCGAAGCGGGCCGGCCGCAACCGGACCGTCCTGCCCGGGCCCGGCGGCACCGACGCCGGGGCCGAGGTCTCCGGGTAGCCGCCCGCCCGTCGCCCGGGGTCTCCCGCGCGCCGACAGGCGGCCCTACCATCCCCTCGTGGAGCGGCGACCTCAGCATGCGCGTCCGGGCTGCACCGTCGGGGCCGGGGGCCGGCGGTGAACCCGGCCTCCTGGGTGGAGCGGCACGCCCGGCAGCGGCCGGACCGCCCGGCGCTCGCCGAGGGCGAGCAGGTGCACTCCACGTGGGCCGGCTGGGCGTCGACCGTGGCCGCCGTCGCCGGCGGTCTGCGGACCGGGTTCGGCCTCGCGCCCGGCGACCGGGTCGCCATCGTCATGCGCAACCGGCCGGAGTACCTCGAGGCGCTGTTCGCCGTCTGGCACGCGGGTCTGGCCGCCGTGCCGGTCAACGCCCGGCTCCACCGCGACGAGCTCGCGTACATCCTCGGGCACAGCGCCGCGGCCGTCGTGCTGACCGACGAGGAGCACGCGGACGACGTCCGCTCGCTGGTCGGTGAGGTCGCGTCCCTGCGGGCGGGGGTGGTGGCCCCCGGCGAGGCATGGACCCGGCTCACCGCCGCGTCCGCGGTCCCGCCGGCGACGCTGCGGCCGCAGGACCCGGCGTGGCTCTTCTACACCAGCGGCACCACCGGGCGGCCCAAGGGAGCCACGCTCACGGCGCGCAACCTGCTCATGGCCTCCCTCAGCTACTTCGCCGACATCGACCCCGTCTCGGCGCAGGACGCCGTCCTGCACGCGGCGCCGCTGTCGCACGGCTCCGGCCTGTACGGCCTGCCGCACGTGGCCCGGGGCGCCGTGAGCGTCGTCCCGAGGTCGGGCGGCGTCGACGGCGCGGAGATCGCGGCCCTGCTGCAGCGCTGGCCGGGCACGTCGTTCTTCGCCGCCCCGACGATGGTCAAGCGGCTGGCCGGCGACCCGGCCGTGGCCGCCGTCGCCCGGGACCACCTCAAGACGATCATCTACGGCGGGGCGCCGATGTACCTGGCCGACCTCGAGGACGCCCTGGAGGTCTTCGGCCCGCGGCTGGCCCAGATCTACGGGCAGGGCGAGACCCCGATGACGATCACCGCGCTCTCGAAGGCCGACCACGCCGACCGGGAGGACCCGCGCTGGCGCACGCGGATGCAGAGCGTCGGCACCCCGCGCACCGACGTCGAGGTCCGGGTCGTCGACGACGAGGACCGTGAGCTGCCTGCCGGCGAGCCCGGCGAGATCGTCGTCCGCGGCGACGTCGTCATGGCCGGCTACTGGGAGGACCCCGCGGCGACGGCCGAGACGCTGCGGGGCGGCTGGTTGCACACCGGGGACGTCGGCAGCTTCGACGCCGACGGTTACCTCACCCTGCGCGACCGGTCCAAGGACCTCATCATCAGCGGCGGCATGAACATCTACCCGCGCGAGGTCGAGGAGGCGCTGCTCACCCACCCGGGCGTGCGCGCGGCCGCGGTCGTCGGCCGGCCGGACCCCGAGTGGGGCGAGGCCGTCGTCGCCTTCGTCGTGAGCGACGGCGGCGCCGCGCCGCCGCCCGCCGACCTCGACCGGACCTGCCTGGACCGGATCGCCCGCTACAAGCGCCCCAAGGAGTACCGCTTCGTCGACGCCCTCCCGACGAACAACTACGGCAAGGTGGTCAAACGGGAGCTGCGGCAGCAGCTCCGGGACGAGGCCGGCGGCGCTTTCCTCAACGGTTGAACAACGCTGCCGCGGGCCGTTCCGCTGCACCGGGCGCGCTGTTAATGTCCCCGGCAGCAGGCCAGGTCGCCGGGCGTCGCGCCCGTGGCAGCACCGGGCCGTGAGATCCCGTACAGCGCCGTCCGGAGGTCGTCATGAAGCTCGCCCTGTACCTGCCCAACTTCCGCGACAAGGTCACGGTCTCCGAGCTCGAGGACCTGACCGCCCTCGCCGAGGAGCTCGACTTCGACTCCGTCTGGACCCTCGACCGGATCGTCGTCCCGGAGGCCTCGGACCGCGGGGAGCTGCAGTTCCCGTTCGGGATGATGACCGAGTTCCCCAAGGCCCTGCCGGTGTCCTCGCGCGGCGAGTGGTACCAGGGCTGGCCGCTGATCCCCTGGCTGGCGGCGAAGACGTCGAAGGTGCGGATCGGCATGAGCATCATCGACACGCCCTACCGCGCCCCCGGCGTCCTCGCGGCCGAGCTCGCGACCGTCGACCACCTGTCGAACGGGCGGCTCAACGTCGGGATCGGCTCCGGCTGGATGCCCGAGGAGTTCGCGGCGTCCAGCGCCGCGCACCTGTTCCCCCGCCGGCACGCGCACGTGCGGGAGACCATCGAGATCATGCAGGGCATCTGGGGCAACGACCTCTTCGAGTACCACGGCGAGTTCGCCGACTTCGAGCGCTGCGGCTTCGGCGCCAAGCCGTTGCAGGACCCGCACCCGCCGATCTACTTCAGCGGGCTCAAGGACCCCAAGCGCTCGGCGGCCCGGATCGCCAAGTACGACCTGGCGGGCTGGATCGGCATCCAGGACACGCCCGAGGAGCTCGCGAACTGGCGGACGGCGATCCACCGCGAGCTCGAGGACATCGGCAGCGCACGGTCGGTCGAGGACCTCGACATCTGCAGCATGATCTGGTTCGTCATCACCGACACCGAGACCGACCAGACCCCGGCCGGCAAGGGCACGA
This sequence comes from Kineosporia sp. R_H_3, assembly GCF_002198675.1. Lineage (GTDB taxonomy): Bacteria > Actinomycetota > Actinomycetes > Actinomycetales > Kineosporiaceae > R-H-3. The sequence continues at coordinate 143,198 of NZ_MWLL01000191.1, forward strand.
ACCTGCTCGCCGGCACCGCGGCGCAGATCACCGACACCCTCAAGCGCTACAAGGAGGCGGGCCTGACGATGCCGCTGCTGTGGCCGCCGTTCCAGGACGTGCCCGTCTCCAAGACGCTCGACGACCTCAAGCGCCTCACCGAGGAGATCATGCCGAAGGTCGAGGCGAGCTGACCCGCACCGGGCCACGCGCGTGACGGATGCCCTGCCCCTGCTGGGGTTCGGGCTCCCCGTCGCGGGCAGCTGGGCGACCCCGGCCACGATCGGCCGGGTCGCCCGGCGGGCCGAGGCGCTCGGGTACGCGGCGCTGTGGACCTTCCAGCGTCTGCTCCGCCCGGACGACGCGGACCTCGAGCCGGCGCACCGCGCCGTGCTCGACCCCGTCGTCGCGCTGACGCTCGCGGCCGCGCGGACGACGCGGATCGGGCTCGGGACGGCGACGATCTGCGCGCCGTTCACACCGCCGGTCGTGCTGGCCAAGACGCTGACGTCGCTCGACGTCGTGTCCGGCGGCCGGCTCACCGCAGGGCTCGGGATCGGTTGGCTGCCGCAGGAGTACGCCGCGGCCGGCGTGCCGTTCGAGCGCCGCGGCGCGCGGATGGAGGAGTACCTGCGCTGCCTCCTCGCGCTGTGGACGCAGGACCCGGTGGAGTTCTCCGGGGAGTTCTACACGGTCCCCCGCTCGCGCACGGGACCGCCGCCGGTGCAGCGCCCGCACCCGCCGGTGCTGCTCGGTGGCACCGCGGCGCCGGCGCTGCGCCGCGCGGGCCGGCTCGCCCAGGGCTGGATCGGCAGCAGCCGGCACGACCCCGCCACGATCGCGGACTGCGTCGCGGCCGTCCGCGACGGCGCGCGCGAGGCGGGCCGGGACCCGGGCGCGGTGCGGATCGTCGTGCGCGGCGTCGTCGACCTCGTCGACCGCGACCCCGGCGGCACCCGCCGACCGCTGCAGGGGACGCGCGAGCAGGTGCTCGACGACCTCGCCGCCCTGCGCGCGCGGGGCGTCACCGAGGTCTTCCTCGACCTCAACCTCTCGCCCCGGGTCAGCGCCGCGGACGCCGACGAGCACGCGTCGCTCGACCACGCCGAGCACGTGCTCGACGTGTTCGCCCCGGTCCGCCGTCCGCAGTAGACCGAGCCGAGACGTCGCGGGCCTCAGCCCGCCGGCAGCGTGAGGGTGACCGTCGTCCCGACGCCGACGACGCTGTCGATCCCGAGCCGGCCGCCCATCGTCGTCGTGAGGCCGTGGGCGAGCGAGAGCCCGAGCCCGATCCCGCCGTCCGCGGCCAGCTCGCTGCCGAGCCGGTCGAACGGGACGAAGAGCCGTTCGCGCAGCTCCTCGGGGATGCCGCGGCCGGTGTCCTCGACCCGAAGGACGACGCACCCCGCGTCGTCCGGCCCGGCGGCCATGAGCGTCACCGCTCCGCCCGCCCGGTTGTAGCGGATCCCGTTCGACACCAGGTTGATGAGCACCTGGCGGAGCCGGCGTTCGTCCGCGCGGGCGTGCCCGCGCGGGCCCGGCCCGACGACGAGCGTGACGGTGGCCGCCGCGGCGACCGGGGCGAGCAGCTCGACCACCTCGTGGAACAGCCGTCCCACGTCGACCCGGACCTGTTCCACGGGCAGCGCACCGGCCTCGATCCGGGAGATGTCGAGGACGTCGTCGACGAGCGCGGTGACGTGCGCGGACGCCCCCTCGATGTGCTCGAGCGCGGCGGCCCGCCGCTCCGGCGGCAGGTCCAGGGTGCGCAGCAGCTCGGTGAAGCCGCGGATGGCCTGCAGCGGCGTGCGGATCTCGTGGCTCATCGCGGAGAGGAAGTCCGTCTTGGCCCGGCTGGCCGCCTCGGCGACGCTGCGGGCCACCTCGGCCTCACGGCGGCCGCGGCGCTCGGCCTCGGCGATCTCCCGCTGGGTGACGTCGAGGAGGTTGAGGCTCACCAGCCGCGGGGCACCGTCCGCCGCCCGGACCGCGGACGCCGTGACCGCCAGCCGCAGCACGCTCCCGTCCGGACGGCGGGCCAGCGCCTCGAGGTGCACGCTCCCCTGCGTGGCCGCCGCGACGATCCCGGCGACCGGGGCCGCCGCACCGGGCTCGCCCGCGGGGACGGGCGACACGACGTCCGCGAGCGCCGTGCCGAGCAGCTCGCCCTCGGTGCGGCCCAGCATCCTGGCGAGCGCGGCGTTGACCTTGACGAAGCGGCCGTCGAGGTCGCTGAGCGCCATCCCGACGGCGTTGTCCTCGAACGCGTGCCGGAACCGTTCCTCGCTCTCCGCGAGCGCGCCGAACAGGCCGGCGTGGTCGATGGCGACGGACGCGAGGTGGGTGAGCCGTTCGACGAGGAGCTCCTCGCGCGGCCCCGGCCGGTGCGGCTGCCCGGTGTAGACGGCGAACGTGCCGACGATGCCCGAGCGGGCCCGGATCGGTGTCGACCAGCACGAACGCAGCCCGTGCGGGCGCGCGGCCTCGCGGTAGCGCTGCCAGCGCGGGTCGGTGAGGACGTCCTCGGCGACGACGGGGTGCCCCAGGTGGGCCGCGGTCCCGCAGGACCCGGCGTCGGCGCCGATGCCCAGGCCGTCGATGGCCGCGACGTACTGCGCCGGCAGGCTCGGGGCGGCGCCGTGCCGCAGCGTCCGGGTCGCCGGGTCGAGCAGCAGGACGGAGCAGCGCGCGCCGTCGAGCAGGTCCTCGAGCGCGGTGACGACCGCCGACAGCACCTCGGCCAGGGCCGCGCCGCCGGCCATGAGCTCGAGGACCCGGGTCTGGGAGTCGAGCAGGCGCAGCGTGTCGTCCCGCGCCAGCCCGCCCGGCGCGGCGGCGGTGACGCGCACGGTCTCCGCGGGCGTCACCGTCAGGGCTCCGCCCGGTAGCCGACCCCGCGGACCGTGCGCAGCCAGCGGGGTCTGGACGGGTCGGGCTCGACCTTCGACCGGATCCGGTGGACGTGCTCGGTCACCGTCGCCTCGCCCTGCCAGCCCGCGTCGCTGGCCCAGACCCGGGTCAGCAGCTGGGCCCGGGTGAAGACCTCCCGGGGGTGCGCGACGAGGAAGGCGAGCAGGTCGAACTCACGGGCGGTCAGCTCGACGGCCCGGCCGTCGACGAAGACCTCACGGCTCTGGACGTCGACCCGCAGCCCCACACCGGGATCCGGCGCGGGCACCGCCGCCGGTGCGGGGCGGGCGGCCCGGCGCAGCACCGACCGGACCCGGGCCGCGAGCTCGGCGGGCGAGAACGGCTTGACGAGGTAGTCGTCGGCCCCGAGGTCCAGCCCGATGATCCGGTCCGTCTCGCCGTTGCGCCCCGACAGGATGATGACGGGCGGGCCGCCGTCCTGCCCGGCACGGACCCGACGCAGGACGTCGAGGCCGCCCAGACGCGGCAGCGACAGGTCCAGGACGACGAGGTCGGGCCGGTCCGCGCCGAGACGCTCGAGCGCCGCGGCGCCGTCCGCCGCGCAGACCACGGCGTAGCCCTCGTCCTCGAGCTTCCAGGACAGGAGCGTGCGGATCCGCTCGTCGTCGTCCACGACGAGCACGCGGGTCGCGGCGGCCACCGGCACCTCCTCACCGTCGAGGCGTGCCCTGATCGTGCCGGGCCGGCGGCTCCGCGGCAATGGCCGGCCCGCGGCCGGGTGATCGAGATGCCCGTCCGTGCAGGCGCAGGAACGATCGGACCCTCGACGGGGACCGCCCCCGGGAGGAGGCTGCCGGACCATGACCACCTTCGCGCTCGTGCACGGCGCCGGCGGCAGCGGCTGGGACTGGCACCTCCTCGAGGCCGAGCTGCGGGCCCTGGGACACGACGCCGTGGCCCCGGACCTCCCGGCGGACGCCGCGACGGCGACGCTGAGCGACTACGCCGACGTCGTCGTCGACGCGGTACGCGACCGCGAGGACGTCGTCGTCGTCGGCCACTCCTTCGGGGCGTTCACGGCACCGCTCGTCGCGGCCGCGCTGCCGGTCCGGGGGCTCGTCCTGCTGGCCGGGATGGTGCCCGCGCCCGGTGAACCGCCCGACGACTGGTGGACGGCCACCGGCTGGGCGCACGCAGCCCGCGAGCAGGCAGCGGCCGACGGCGGCCTCACCGGGCACGAGGACCCGCGGGTCTGCTACTACCACGACGTCCCGCACGCCGTCGCGACCGAGGCGCTCGCTCGCGAGCGCGCGCACCCGTCGCCCGCCGCCTGCGCGCAGCCCTGGCCGCTCGACGCCTGGCCGGACGTGCCGACCCGGTTCGTGCTCTGCACGCAGGACCGCCTCTTCCCGGCGGCCTTCCAGCGTCGCGTCGTCCGCGAGCGGCTCGGCGTCGTCCCGGAGGAGCTCGACGCCGGGCACTGCGCGGCGCTCGCGCAGCCACGTCCGCTGGCCCGGCTGCTGGCCCGGTGACGCCGCGCCGGCCCGGCTACGCCGTGGACCCCGCCTGCTCCTGATCGAGGACGACGGCGCCGCCCGCACCGGGGTCGGCACCCGCGTCGTCACCCGCGTCGGCACCCACCGTCGCCGCCGGGCCGAGGATCCCGCGGAGCTGGTCGATCTGCGTCGCGATCTCGTCCCGCTGCCGGACCAGCGCCTCGACCTCGTCCTCGGCCGTACCGCGGACCGACCCGGCCTCGGTGTCGGCCTCGGTCGTCGTCCGGTCGGCGAGCGCACGGGCCTCGGCGAGGAGCTGGTCCGCCGTCTGCTGCGCGTCGGCGACGAGGGTCGTCGCGTACTCCTCGGCGTCCCGGCGGGCCTTCTCCGCCCGCGCGATCGCCGTCGCCTCCTCCTGCTCGGCCGTCTCCCGCCGCGCCGTCGCGTCCGCGAGCTGCCGGGTCGTCCCGGCGACGGACTGCTCCTGGCGCTCGCGTGCGAGCCGGTCGGCCTCCGCCTCGCGCGCGGCGAGGTCGGCCTCCAGGTCGGCGGTCGTCCGGGCCGCGTCGGCGAGGGTCTGCTCGTGGTGCGCGGTGGCGGCGGCCCGCAGCTCGGCGGCCTCCGCGGCGGCCGCGGTCCGCAGCGCGTCGACGTCGCGGCGTGCTGCCGCCCGCAGCTCGGCGACGTCGCGCTCGGCGGCGGCGCGCAGCGGGGCGAGCTCACGCTTCACCGCGGTCCGCAGCGCGGCTGCCTCTTGCTCCGCGGCGGACCGGAGCGCTGCCGCGTCCCGCTCGGCGCCCGCGAGAAGCCCGGCCGCCTCCCGGTTCGCAGCGGCGACGACCTGCTCGGCGTGCTCGGCGGCTGACCGGCGCAGCTGCTCGGCCTCCCGGTGGGCCGCGACCCTGAGGTCCGCGGACTCGCTGCGGGCCGTGTCGCGCAGGGCACGGGCCCGGACGGCGGCGTCCCCCTCGATCTGGGCGGCGTCCGCGGCAGCGAGCTGGACGACGTCCCAGGCCTGCTCCTGGGTCAGCCGCAGGAGCCGGTCCACCCCGGCGCCGAGGCCGCTGCTGCGCGAGACCCGCTGCACCTCGAGCACCTGGCCGCGGGCCTGGGCCACCTGGTCGGCGAGACCCTCGGCCCGGTGGTCGATCGCCTCGACCCGCGCCCGGGCGTCCGCGACGGCCGCCTCGAGACGGGCCACGGCGGCGTCCACCTCACCGCGGTCGTAGCCGCGGGGAACCGTCCGGAAGTCGGGCCTGCTGTCCGTTGCGTCCACGCCCGCGCACCTCGCAGATCGCTGCGCCCCCGGGGTCCGGCGGGGCGTCGTGTTAAGCATCCCACGGCAGGTGTCCCGGCAGGCCCCGATGCACAGGTCCGCCGCAGAGCGTCGCGCAGCCGCCACCACCAGCCGCCGCCACTACCATCTGTGCGGTCGTGTCCCCGGAACGAGCCCGGCTCCGCCGCCGGGACCTCGGAGGTGCCCTGTGCCGCATGTCGTCGACTTCAAGGCGGTCTCCACGGCCGGCCTGGAGTCCTCCCCCGTCGCGGACGCGCTCGCCGGGCTGCGGGCCAACGAGGCCCGGTACTTCAAGAACAAGTACGACCACGTCTTCACCGTCGAGGCCGCGGGTGACGCGGCGGAGACGGTCGCCTGGGTGCACGGCGTCCTCGAGACCGAGCGCGACATCGTCATCGCGTCGCGCCCGCTCGAGGCCTCCGCCTTCGTCACCGGCGGGACCCGCTTCGCGTACGTCTTCTACGAGTCGGGGCTCGCGGTCAACGTCATGTACGGGCTCGAGGACGGCGCCAAGCGCGCGGTCGGGTTCAAGCTGTCCGAGGGCATGCCGGTCCCCGACGAGCTCGCCTCCCGGTTCAAGTTCGCGACCCAGAGGTCCACGTTGGCCGGCACCATCCGCGGCTCGTTCTTCGTCATCAAGGGCGAGCACTGACGAGCGCGGTGCACGCGACCGCGAGGTTCAGCGAGCGCCGCGCGCCGGTGCCGGGGTGGACGCCCGCAGGACGAGGCGGGTCGGGATCGGCGTGTCCTCGGTCACCGTGAGCGGTTCCTCGACCGCCAGCAGCACCTTCTGCATGATGAGCCGGCCCAGCTGCTCGAAGTCCTGCCGCACGGTCGTCAGTGCCGGGTACAGGTACCCGGCCTCCGGCACGTCGTCGAACCCGACGACGGCGACGTCCTCCGGGACCGCGAGCCCACGCTCCCGCAACGCCGACAGCAGGCCGATGGCCATGTGGTCGTTGCCCACGAAGACCGCGTCCCCCGGCCCGAGCGGCTGCTGCAGGCCCAGGCGGTAGCCGCTCTCGGCGCTCCAGTCGCCGTGCTCGGGCTCGACCACCTCGAGGCGGCGGGAGCCGAGCTCGTCCCGCCAGCCGCGGACGCGCTCGATGGCGTCCAGCGCCGTGGGCGGGCCGGCCAGGTGCAGGATCCGCTCGTAGCCGAGCTCGGCGAGGTGACGCACGGCGGACCGCGCCCCCCGGTACTGGTCGATCGACACGACGAGCGGTCCGCGCCGGGCGGTGGACGCCGCCGCGACGAGCGGGACCGCCAGGTCGAGACCCTTGACGGCCTCGAGCACCGAGACGTCGGCCACGACGAGGACGAGGCCGTCGACCCGCTGGCGCAGCAGCCCGTCGATGACCTCGCGCACCGCCTGCGGGTCGTCCGGCGCGCTCACCGACTGCACGTGGTAGCGCGCGGCCCGGGCCGCGAAGCTGAAGTGCACGGCGATCGACGTCGGCCCGTAGTCGGACACCCCGGGCGTGACGAGCCCGATCGTCCGGGTGCGCCGGGTGACCAGGGCCCGCGCTGCCGGCGAGGGGCTGTACTGGAGCTGGGCGATGGCCTTCTGCACCCGGGCCCGCGTCGCCGGCCGGACGCTCGGATGGTCGTTGATGACACGCGAGACGGTCTGGTGCGACACGCCTGCGAGGCGCGCGACGTCGAAGATGTTGGCGTCGCGCTCCCGGCGTCCGGGCACCGCGGTCGCGTCGGGCTCAGCCATCGACCTCGTCGGCTCCCGTGACGAGCGCCGTCAACGAGTCGACCGTGAGGTCCTCCGCCGCCAGCGTCTCCAGCACCCGCCCACTCTGCAGGATCGCGACCCGGTTGCCGACCCGGAGCACCTCGTCGAGCTCGACCGAGATGAACATCACCGCGACCCCGTTGTCGGCCAGCTCGCGGACGAGGTTCTGCACCTCGACCTTGGAGCCGACGTCGATGCCGCGGGTGGGCTCGTCGAGGACGAGCACCCGGGGTGCGAGCGCGAGGAGCCTGGCCAGGAGGACCTTCTGCTGGTTGCCGCCGGAGAGCGTGCCGGCCGGACGGTCCAGGTCCGCGGGGCGGATCCCGAGCGCCTCGACCCAGCTGGCCGCGAGCTCGCGGCGCCGCTCCTCGGGCAGGCGGCGCAGCACGCCCTGCTCGGCCTGCAGCGCCAGGGTGATGTTGTCGAGCACGCTCAGGTCGCCGATGATCCCCTCGGTCCGACGGTTCTCCGAGGAGTAGACGACGCCCAGGGCCATCGCCTCGCGCGGCCCGGTGAAGGACCGTTCCTCCCCGCGGACCTGCAGGGTGCCGTCGAGCACCCGGTCGACGCCGGTCACCGCCCGCGCGAGCTCGGAGCGACCAGAGCCGAGGAGGCCGGCGACGCCGAGGACCTCCCCCGGCAGCAGGTCGAGGTCGGCACCGGCGACGCCCGGAACCACGAGGCCGCGGACGCTGAGCCAGGGCGGCTCCTGCGGGCCGGCCACCCGCAGGGCGGGCGCCATCCGCCGCGGGATGTGCCGGTCGCCGAGCATCGCCTGCACGAGGTCCCTGCGGAGCAGCTCGCGGGTCAGGTACTCCCCGACGAACCGGCCGTCGCGCAGGACGGTGACCCGGTCGCACAGGTCGTACACCTGCTCGAGGAAGTGCGACACGAACAGCACGGCCGCGCCGCGGGACCGGAACTGCCGCACGACCCGGAACAGCTCGGCGCACTCGTCGGCGTCCAGGCTCGACGTCGGCTCGTCGAGGACGAGCACCCGGACATCGGCGGAGACGGCCCGGGCGATCGCGACGAGCTGCTGGACGGCGAGGGAGTGCGTCCCGAGCCTCGACGTGACGTCGATCCCGACGCCCAGGGTGTCCAACGCCTCGCGGGCCCGCTCTCGCATGGCCCGCCAGTCGACGAGCCCGAACCGCCGCGGCTCCCTGCCGAGGCAGATGTTCTCCGCGACGGTGAGGTTCGGCAGCAGGTCGATCTCCTGGTACACCGCGGAGATGCCGGCCTGCTGCGCCTGCTGCGGGCTGCGGAACGTGCGGGGCCGGCCGTCGAGGGTCATGACGCCGGCCGCGAGCGGCAGCGCGCCCGTGACCGCCTTGACGAGCGTCGACTTGCCGGCCCCGTTCTCGCCCATGAGCGAGTGGATCTCGCCGGGCAGGAGCCGGAAGTCGACGTCCTGGAGGACCAGCTCGCCGCCGAGCGCCACGCAGGCGCCCGCCAGTTCCAGCAGGGGTTGCGCGGCCGCTGCCGACGCGGAGGGGCTGGTCGCTAGCGTCGCCGGGCCGATCGCACGACGATCACCTGCTGGACCACGATGAAGACCAGCAGCAGCATCCCGATGGTGATCTGGGTCCAGGATTGCTCGGCCCCCTTGAACGAGATGATGGTCTTGATGGTGCCATACACGAGCACACCGACCAGCGAACCGAGGACGTACCCGACACCGCCGCTCAGCAGCGTCCCGCCGATGACCACCGCGGCGATGACGTCGAGCTCGGTGCCGATGCCGTTGCGCGGGTACCCCGCACCAGAGTAGGCGGTGAGCACGAGCCCGCCGAGGCCGCTGCACACGCCGCTGACGACGTAGACGAGCACCCGTGTGCGCGCGACGTCCAGGCCCATGAGCCGGGCGGACTGCTCGTCGCCGCCGATCGCGTAGACGGTCCGGCCGAACCGGGTGTACGCCAGCGTGAAGGCCCCGATCAGCAGGACGGCGAGCGCCAGCAGACCGGTCGGGGTGACGTACCAGTCGCCCGCCTGGAACCGGGTCGACTGCAGCCACAGGATGCCGGGGCTGGTCACCTTGACCGACTGCAGGCTGACGACGAACGCCAGGCCGCGCGCGAGGAACAGGCCGGCGAGCGAGGCGATGAATGGCTGGACGTCGAAGTACTGGACGAGGACGCCGATCATGAGCCCGATCGCCGCACCGCCGAGCACCATGACGGCCACCACGAGCAGCGGGGAGGTACCGCCCGCGAGCATCCTCGCGCCGAGGATCCCGGTGAAGGCCAGCACCGACCCGACGGACAGGTCGATGCCGCCGGTGAGGATGACCATCGTCATCCCGACGGCGAGGATGACGAGGTAGGCGTTGTCGAGCAGAAGTGCCGACAGCACGCGCGGGGTGACGAAGTTGCCGAAGTACGCCTGCGCACCGGCCAGCAGCAGCAGGAGGATGACGACGGCGGCCGCGCTCGGCAGCGCGGACGCGTGCCTGTCGAGCAACCGGTTGACGGTGCCGGCGCGGCCGGCGGGTGCGGGGGCCTCGATCACGGTCACGCGGACACCTCCATGTCACGGGCGGGCTGCTGCGCGGTCGCCGGCGCCGGTCCGCGGTGCCGGCGCGAGAGCCGCCCGAGGCGGCGGTGCAGCTGCGGGGACTGGACGAGGACGACGACGGCGACGACGAACGCGAAGAAGACCGGGCTCTGCGCCGACGGCACCCCGAGGAACAGCACGGTGGACTGCAGGGTCTGGATGACGAGCACCCCGACCGCGGTGCCCGCGATGCTGAACTTGCCGCCGAGCAGCGAGGTGCGGCCCAGGACGACGGCGACGATCGCGTAGAGCTCGATGAACTCCCCGGCGGCGTTCGCGTCGGCGGCCATGATGTTCGAGCTGTAGAGGATGCCCGCCAGCCCCGCGAGGCCACCGCTCGCGACGTACGCGGTGAAGACGATGCCGCGCGACCGGACGCCGGCGAGCCGGCTGGCCTCGGGGTTGATCCCGACCGCCTCGGTGAGCAGGCCCAGGGCCGTGCGGCGCTGGACGACGGCGACGACCGCCACCGCGGTCGCCGACAGCCACAGCGCGAACGGCAGGCCGAACACGTAACCGCTGGCGACGAACTTCAACGGCGGGCTCGTCACCGTGGTGATGAAGCCGCCCGTGACGAGCAACGCGACGCCGCGGCCGGCGAGCATGAGGACGAGCGTGGCGACGATGGGCTGCACGCGCAGCACCGTGACGAGGAACCCGTTCCACATGCCGAGGACGACGCCGATCCCGACGCCTGCGGCGATCGCGACGAGCACCGTGCCGACCGCTCCGGGGTCGGCCGAGCGGTCGATGAGCGTGAGCGCCACCGCGCCGGAGACGGCCATGACGGCTCCGACCGACAGGTCGATGCCCCGGGTGGCGATGACGAGCGTCATGCCGAGGGCGACCATCATGAGCGGCGCGCTCTGCCGCAGGATGTCGACGAGAGCGCCGTAGAGGTGCCCGTCCCGGACGGTCACCCTGACGAAGCCGGGCCGCGCGGCGGCGTTGACGACGACGAGCGCGAGCAACGAGACCACCGGCCAGAACAGCCGGTGCCGGACGACGCCGGCCATCACAGCACCTCCCTCGTGACACCCGCGGTGGCACCCGGGGTCTGGGCCATGACACCGACGAGCCCGTCGAGGTCGGTCTCGCGGGACTCCACCTCGCCGACGCGGCGGCGGTCGCGCAGGATGACGATGCGCTGGGCCAATCGAAGCACTTCCTCGAGCTCGGAGGAGATGAACAGGACCGACAGGCCCTTCTCGGCGAGATCGGCCACCTTGCGCTGGATGTCGGCCTTGGCGCCGACGTCGATGCCGCGGGTGGGCTCGTCGAGGATGAGCAGCTCGGGGGCGGTGGCGAGCCACCGGCCCAGGAGCACCTTCTGCTGGTTGCCCCCCGACAGGTTGCGCACGAGCATGTCCGGGTCCGCAGGCCGGACGCCGAGGGCACTGACGTACTCGGCGACGACGGCGGCCCGCTCGGCCCTGCGGATGGGGCGCAGCCAGCCGCGCCGGGCCTGCAGCCCGAGCAGGATGTTCTCCGCGACCGTGAGGTCGCCGACGACCCCCTCGCCGCGGCGGTCCTCCGAGGAGAAGGCGATCCGGCGTGCGAGCGCGCGGTGCGGGGTCGTCAGCCGGACGGGCGTGCCGTGCACCGCGACGGTCCCGGCGTCCGCGGCGTCCGCGCCGGCGAGCAGTCGCGCGAGCTCGGTGCGGCCGGACCCGAGCAGCCCGGCGAGGCCGACGACCTCGCCGGCGTAGACGTCGACGTCGACCGGCTCGAGGGCCCGCGAGCGCGCGATGCCGCTGGCCCGCAGGACCGGCGTCGTCGTCCGGTCGACGCTACGGGCGGCGCTGCGCCCGATCGTCTCGAGCTCCTCGAGCTCGCGGCCGATCATCGCACTGACGAGCTCGCCGCGCGGCAGGTCGGCGGCGACGTGCTCGCCGACGAGGCGACCGTTGCGCAGCACCGTGATCCGGTCGGAGATCTCGTAGACCTGGTCGAGGAAGTGACTGATGAAGACGATGGCGACGCCCTGGTCGCGCAGGTCGCGGACGACCGCGAACAACCGCTCGACCTCGCTGCGGTCCAGGCTCGACGTCGGCTCGTCGAGGATGAGCACACCGGCGTCGAGGACCATGGCGCGGCAGATGGCGACAAGCTGGCGGACGGCGAGCGGGTGGCTGCTCAGGGCCGATCGCGGGTCGATGTCGAGGCCGAAGCGGCGCAGGTGGCCGGCGGCCTGCTCGTGCGCGGCCCGCCAGTCGATGAGACCGCGCCGGCGCGGCTCGTGGCCCAGGGTGATGTTCTCCCCGACCGACAGGTTCGGGCAGAGGTTGACCTCCTGGTAGACGGTCGCGATGCCGGCCGCCTGCGCGTCCGCCGTGGAGGCGAAGGTCCGCTCGACGCCGTCGACGGTGATGCTCCCGCCGTCGATGCCGTGGACGCCGGTGAGCGCCTTGACCAGCGTCGACTTGCCGGCGCCGTTCTCGCCGAGCAGCGCGTGGACCTCGCCTCGACGCAGTCGCAGGTCCACCTCGTCGAGCGCGAGGACGCCCGGGAAGCGCACGGTGATACCGCGCATCTCGACCACGGGCCGCGCAGCGACGGCGGGGGCGGCCGGAGCCGTCGGGTTCGCCGGGTTCATCGGTGGGAACCTCTTCCTGGATCGGGCGGGCCGCTCGTCGCAGGGGCGGGGTGCCTTCGGCGGGTGGCTCAGTAGGCCCGGGTCGGCAGGGCGGCCTTGGCGGCCTCCTGGTCGAACGCACCGTCCACGGCGTACGTGGTCTTCTCGACCGGCTGGCCCGCGACGACCTTCTTGACGAGCTCGGCCGCCTGGTCGCCGAGCAGCGGGTTGCACTCGACGATGTAGTTGATCTTGCCGTCGGCCAGGGCCTGCATGCCGTCCTTGACCGCATCGATGGACACGATCTTGATGTCGGTGCCCGGCTTCGCACCGGCCGCCTCGATCGCCTCGATCGCACCCAGCGCCATGTCGTCGTTGTGGGCGAAGACGAGGTCGATGCCGTCGGCGCCGAACTTCTGCAGGAAGCCCTCCATCACCTTCTTGCCGCCGTCCCGGGTGAAGTCGCCGGTCTGGCTCGCGACGGTCTTGATCTTCGTGCCGGCGATCGCGGACGAGAAGCCCTCGGCGCGGTCGTTGGCGGGCGCGGAGCCGGTCGTGCCCTCGAGGACGACCATGTTCGTGTCGGCCGTGCCGAGGTTCTCGGCGGCCCACTTGCCGGCCGTCTCGCCCTCCTTCTTGAAGTCGTCACCGACCCACGCCGCGTAGAGGTCCTCCGAGGCACTCACCGTGCGGTCCTCGAGGATCACCGGGATCTTGGCCGACTGCGCCTCCTTGAGGACGTCGTCCCAGCCGTCCGAGACGATCGGCGCGATGACGATCGCGTCGACGCCCTGGCTGATGAAGCTGCGGACGGCGGCGATCTGCGCCGCAGGGTCGTTGTCGGCCGCGTTGAAGACGAGGTCGAAGCCCTTCTCCTTCGAGAAGGCCTCCTTCATGGACTTGGTGTTCGCGGCCCGCCACCCCGACTCGGAGCCGGTCTGCGCGAACCCGACCTTGATGGTCTTGGCCGCCCCCGCGCCACCCTCGGACGCACCGCCGCCGGACGCGCCGCCGCTGGAGGACCCGCCGCCGCAGCCCGTCAACGCCATGGCCAGGACGGCCACGGTCGCGACTCCCGACAAGAGCTTCACCTTCATTGTGGAACCTCCTGGTCACACCGGCCTCGATGCCGGACTGCCTTCTGGAAGAGGGTCTGACGCGCTCGGCGCCTGCCGAATGTTAGCCCTCACATTTGGCCCCGCGGCAGATTGTGCGCGGTAACACTTCGGTAACACCTTCGTGCTCGTCGCTGCCACAAACGCGTGCTGGAGCATCGCTTGTGAGCCATCACATCAGCGATGTGATGGCTCACCTGACCCCGCTCCGCCGGGCAGCCGTCGGGCAGCCGTCGGGGCCGACCGTGGCGGTGCCTAGAGCGCCCTGACGGCGGCGCGCTCGACCTCCAGGCCCGCCTCGAAGCGCGTGAGGAACGCGCCGAACCCGGCGACGTCCGACGGGTCGGGCGCGACGACGCTGCCGGCGGACGCGGCGAAGACCTGCTCGTCGAGGTACGTCCCGAGGTCGGCCGCCGCCGCGTGCGACAGGTAGCCGGCGAGGAGCGCGATCCCCCACGCCCCGCCCTCGCCCGAGGTCCGGGCGACGGACACGGGGGTGTCGATCGAGGCGGCGAGCAGCCGCTGCGCGACGCCCTCGGTCCGGAACAGGCCGCCGTGGGCGTGCATCACGGCGACCTTGACACCCCGGCTGCGCAACAGGCGCATCCCGAGGGCGAGGGTGGCGAACGACGCGTACACCTGGGAACGCATGACGTTGGCCAGGGTGAACCGCGCGTCGGGCGTCCGGACGACCAGTGGCCGGCCCGCCGCCAGGCCCGTGACCGGCTCACCGGCGAGATAGTTGTACGACAGCACGCCACCTGCGTCGGGCTCGCCGTCGAGCGCCGCGCGCAGCAGGGCGGCGTAGGTCCGGTCCGCGTCGACGTCGAGCCCCAGGGCCGCGGCGAAGTCGGTGAACAGCCCGGTCCAGACACCGATCTCGTGCGCACCGTTGTTGCAGTGCACCATCGCGACAGGCAGGCCCGCCGGGGTGGTGACGAGGTCGATCGCGGCGTCGGCGCCGGTCAGGAGGTCGTCGAGGACGACCATGGCGAAGATGCTCGTCCCCACCGACACGTTGGCCGTCCGGGGGTTCACGGCGTTGGTGGCGACCATGCCCGTGCCTGCGTCGCCTTCCGGCGGGCACAGCGGGGCACCCGGCCGCAGCGTGCCGCCGGGGTCGAGGAGCCGGGCTCCCTCAGCGGTGAGCGTGCCCGCCTGCCGGCCCGCCGGGAGGACCTCGGGCAGCAGGTCGGCGAGCGGCGGCAGGTCCCCGTGGGCGGCCAGCAGGCGGTCCGTGACCGCGAGCATGCCGGCGTCGTAGGTGCACGTGACCGGGTCCACCGGGAACATCCCCGAGGCGTCGCCGACCCCGAGGACCCTGCGCCCGGTCAGCCGCTCGTGCACGTAGCCGGCCAGGGTCGTCAGACGGGCCAGGTGCGCGACGTGCGGCTCGTCGTCCAGGACCGCCTGGAACAGGTGCGCCACCGACCAGCGCATCGGGATGTTCTGCCCGAGGGTCTGCGTGAGCAGGGCCGAGGCGGCCGCGGTCGAGGTGTTGCGCCAGGTGCGGAACGGCACGAGGAGCTCGTCGTCGGGCCCGAACGCCAGGTAGCCGTGCATCATGGCCGAGACGCCGATCGCCCGGTAGCTCGACGGGCGGACGCCGTACCGGCGCTCGGTCTCGGAGACGAGCGAGGCGTAGCAGTCCTGCAGGCCCGCCCAGACCTCGTCGAGGGAGTAGCTCCACACGCCCTCGACGAGGCTGCTCTCCCACTGGTGGCTCCCGGTGGCCAGCACGGCGCCTCCGCCGTCGACCAGGCAGGCCTTGATGCGGGTGGAGCCGAGCTCGATGCCGAGGACCGCGCGACCGCCGGCGATCACGTCGCGGGACATGTCAGCGGCCCCCGGTGAGCCCGGCCGCGAGCCGGTGGTAGGCCGCGCCCGCCTCGAGGTCGGCGCGGTGCCGACGGATCGTCGTCCCGCTGTCGATGACCACGAGCTCGGAGGCGGCCATCCGCGCCAGGTGCTCCACCGCCGCGAGCGGGACGTCCGTCGTGAGGACCGTGTGATGGCTGCCCGCGGCGAGCATCCAGGCCTCGGCGGAGGTGGCGAGGTCCGGCGCCGGCTCCCAGACCGCGCGGGCCACGGGCAGGTTCGGCAGCGCCTCGTCCGGCGCGACGACGGTGATCTCGTTGGCGACGAACCGGAAGCGGTCGCCCAGGTCGACGAGGCACACGACCCGGCCGGGGCCCGGCCGCCCGGTGAAGACCATCCGGACCGGGTCCTCACGGCCGCCGATGCCCAGGGGATGGATCTCGATGCGGGGCGTGCCGTCGGCGATGCTCGGGCAGACCTCGAGCATGTGGGCGCCGAGGACGCGCTCCGGCCCCGGCCCGAAGTGGTACGTGTAGTCCTCCATGAAGGACGTGCCGCCGCCGGGCGTGGTCATCGCCTTCATCGTCGCGAGCAGCGCGGAGGTTTTCCAGTCGCCCTCGCCGCCGAAGCCGTACCCGTCGGCCATCAGCCGCTGCACGGCCAGGCCCGGGAGCTGGCGCAGGCCGCCGAGGTCCTCGAAGTTGCTGGTGAAGGCACCGAAGCCGCCGGCGGTGAGCAGGTGGCGCAGGGCGATCTCGATCTTCGCGCCGTAGACGAGGCTCTCGTGCCGGTCCCCGCCGCGGCGCAGCTCGGGTGCGACGTCGTACAGCTCCTCGTACTCCCCGGTGAGGGCTTCGGCGTCGGCGTCGGTCACCTCGGCGACGGCGTCGACGAGGCTGTTGACGCCGTACTGCTCGATCGACATCCCGAGCGCGAGCTGGGCGCCGGTCTTGTCCCCGTCGGTGACGGCGACGAAGCGCATGTTGTCGCCGAACCGGGCCAGCCGCAGGGTGCGCATCGTGTGCCAGCCCAGGGCGGCCCGGGCCCAGTCGGTGACCTTGGCCGCCACCGCAGGACTCGTCGGGTGCCCCACGACGATCGTCCGGGCGACGTTGGCGCGGGCCGCGAGGTGCGCCAGCTCGCGGTCGCCGTGGGCCGCCTGGTTGAGGTTCATGAAGTCCATGTCGATGGTCGACCACGGCAGGGACTGGTTGGCCTGGGTGTGCAGGTGCAGCAGCGGCTTGTGCAGCACCTCGAACCCGGCGATCCACATCTTCGCCGGCGAGAAGGTGTGCATCCAGACGACGACCCCGACGCAGTCGTCGTCCGACGTCGCGTCGAGCAGCGTGCGCCGGATCTGGTCAGCGGTGAGGACGACAGGCTTCCAGACCAGCTCGACGGGAGCCTGCAGCCCGTCCGCGAGCTGCCCGACCACCTGCCGCGACTGCTCGGCGACCTGCTCGAGCGTCTCGGGCCCGTACAGCGCCTGGCTGCCGGTCACGAACCACACGGTCTTGTTCGGCGTCTTTGCCTGGGACACGACGGCTCCTAGCGTCCGTAGACGTTCTGATAGCGGGTGTACAGCGAGTCGATGTCGCTCTGGTCGATCGGCAGCGGGTCGCCGAGCTGTCGTGCGACGTGCACGGTGCGGGCCACGTCCTCGCACATCACGGCGGCCTTGACCGCGGCCCTCGCGGTCGCGCCGACGGTGAAGACGCCGTGGTTGCGCATGAGGACGGCCGGGGAGCGGCTCGCGCGCAGGGTCTCGACGATGCCGCGCCCGATCGAGTCGTCGCCGATGAGCGCGAAGGGCCCGACCGGGATGTCGCCGCCGAACTCGTCCGCCGCCATCGTGAGGACGCACGGCACGGGTTCGCCGCGCGCGGCCCAGGCGGTCGCGTACGTCGAGTGCGTGTGGACGACGCCGCCGACCTGCGGCAGGTGCTTGTAGACGTAGGCGTGCGCCGCGGTGTCGGAGGACGGCGTCCGCCCGCCGTCGACGAGGACGCCGTCGAGGTCGGTGACGACCATCGCGTCCGGCGAGAGCTCGTCGTACGACACCCCGGAGGGCTTGATGACGAGCAGGTCGGCGCCGGGCACCCGGGCCGACACGTTGCCGGCCGTCCACACGACGAGCCCGTAGCGCGTCAGCTCCGCGTGCAGCGCCGACACCTCGGCCCGCAGTCGCGCCACCGTCGCCGCGACGTCCGCGATCACGCTCATGCCACTCCGTCCCGCGTCGGTCGTCCTGCGCAGATTGTTAGCGCTCGACAATTCCGTCGTCAAGAAGCAATCGCCGACCGGTCAACGCTTCGCGAGCCGTCGGAGGCCGGACCAGGACGACGGTCCGGGTCTCGTAGTGAGCACTAACAGGCGGCTGGCTATCATGCAGCCGTGACCCAGAGCCGCCCCGGGCCGTCCGGCATGACCGGCGGCAAGCAGACGCGCGACCCGTCCATGGCCGACGTCGCAGGGCTGGCGGGGGTCTCCCACCAGACGGTGTCCCGGGTGCTCAACGACCACCCGAACGTCAGCGACCGCACCCGGCTGCGGGTGCTCGCGGCGATCCAGGAGCTCGGGTACCGGCCCAACCGGGCCGCCCGGGCACTGGCGACCGGGCGCTCGGACACGGTCGGGATCATCGCCCAGGGGTCGACCCTCTACGGCCCGGCCTCCATGCAGACCGCCTTCGGCCAGGCCGCGGCGGACGCCGGGTTCGCGGTGAGCGTGGCGAGCCTGCGCGAGCTCGACGGCGCGTCGATCTCGCAGGGGATCGACAGCCTGCTGGCGCAGCAGGTCTGCGGGATCGCGATCCTCGCCCCGGTGGCGACGCCGGACCTCGCGCTGGCGTCGATCGCGCGGGACCTGCCGCTGGTCCTCATCGACGCCGGCCCGGACGTCGACCGCAGCGTCGTCTCGGTCGACCAGGCGCTCGGCGCCCGGCTCGCGACCGAGCACCTGCTCGGGCTCGGGCACCAGACCGTGTGGCACGTCAGCGGCCCCGCCGGCTGGTTCGACAGCACGGGCCGGATCGAGGGCTGGCGGCGCACGCTCGAGGAGGCGGGCCGCGAGGTGCCTCCGCTGCTGCCGGCGGACTGGACGGCGGCCGCGGGCTACGAGGCCGGCCAGGTCATCGCGCGCATGCCCGACGTGACGGCCGTGTTCGCCGCGAACGACCACCTGGCCCTGGGCATCCTGCGGGCGCTCGGGGAGCACGGTCGGCGGGTCCCCGAGGACGTCAGCGTGGTCGGCTTCGACGACGTCCCGGAGTCGGCCTACTTCCGCCCGCCGCTGACGACGGTCCGGCAGGACTTCGCGGCCCTGGCCCGGACGGCGCTCGACGTCCTGCTGGGCCACGTCCACGAGCCCACCGGGCCGCACCGGACGACGATCCGCCCCGAGCTCGTCGTCCGGGCCTCGACGGCTCCGCCGCCCCGGGGCTGACGCCCGCTACGCGCCGGGGACGAGCGGTTCGAAGGTCCACCGGATCCGGCGCAGCCACGTCTGCCCGGGGAGCAGCTCGCACGACCCGAAGGCCGGCTTGTTCGGCGTGTCCGGGAAGTCCTGCGGCTCCAGGCAGAGCCCGTCGCCCTGGCGGATCGGCGCACCGTCGAGCCCGCGGGTGGACCCGTCGAGGAAGTTGCCCGTGTAGACCTGCAGCCCCGGTGCGTCGCTGTGGACGGTCAGGCGCAGGTCCGGCACCTCGAGCACGGCCACCACCCGCAGCCCCGTGCCGTCGGGGACGAGGTTGTGGTCGATCCCCCGGGGGGCGGTGAGCACGTCGTCGTCCGGTCGCCGGACCGCCGTGCCGATCCGCGTCGGCACGCGCAGGTCGAGCGCCGTCCCGGCGACGGGGGCGACCTCGCCGGTCGGGATGAGTAGGTCGTCCGTGGGCGTGTACGAGTCGGCCGGGACCGTCAGCAGATGGTCGTCGATCGAGCCGCGACCGGCCAGGTTGAAGTAGGCGTGGTTGGTGAGGCTCACGACCGTGGGCGCGTCGCAGGTGGCCCGCAGCTCGAGCCCGACGCCGTCCGGGTGCACCTGGTAGACGGACGTCGCGTGCACCGTACCGGGGAAGCCCTGGTCGCCGTCCGGGCTCGTCAGCGCGTACTCCACCCGGTCCGCCGTGGACGACACGACCGTCCAGACCCGGGCCCCGAAGCCGGCCGCGCCGCCGTGGAGCGTGTTGCCGTTCTCGTTGGCGGACAGGGGGTACGAGCGACCGCCCAGCTCGAGGCGGGCCCCCGAGATCCGGTTCGCGAACCGCCCCACCGTCGCGCCCATGTGGTCGCCCGCCGCCGCGTACTCGGCCACCTCCCGGTGCCCCAGGACGACCTCGCGGGGGCCCGTGCCGGCCTCGACCCGCAGCCGCCGGACCCGGGCCCCGGTCGCCAGGGTCTCCAGGAGGACGCCGCCCGCGGAGCAGGTCACGATCTCGTTCTCGTCTCGGTGCGGCACGGGGCAGCCTCTTCCGGTCGGCGCGGGCGACGATGCACGCGAAAGCATAGTTAGCGCTAACAGCCCTGCGTCAACAGTCAGTTCCGGATCCTGCGGCCCGACCGGCCGCCTCACCGGACGACCCGGGCACCCCCGCCGTCGACGAGCCGCCGGACCTCCGCGAGCGTGGCCATCGAGGTGTCCCCCGGCGTCGTCATCGCGAGCGCGCCGTGCGCGGCGCCGTACTCGACCGCCTGCGCGACGTCCAGCCCGCCGAGCAGCCCGTAGACGAGCCCGGAGGCGAAGCTGTCGCCGCCCCCGACGCGGTCGAGGATCTCCAGGTCGGGCCGCGGCGTGGCCCGGTGCAGCCGGCCGCCGGCCCAGGCGACCGCGCCCCAGTCGTTCCGGGTCGCCGACCGCACCTCCCGCAACGTCGTCGCGACGACGGACAGGTGCGGCAGCTCGGCGACGACGCCGTCGATCATCGTCGCGAACGCGTCGACGTCGAGGCCGGTGAGGCTCGCGTCCAGGCCGGGCACCTCGAACCCGAGGGCCGCGCTGAAGTCCTCCTCGTTGCCGATGAGGACGTCGACGTGCTCCACGAGACGCCGGTTGACCTCACGGGCCCGCGCGGGCCCGCCGAAGTCGCGCCACAGGCTCGGCCGGTAGTTGAGGTCGAAGGAGACGACGGTGCCGTGCCGGCGGGCGGCGGACATGGCCGCCTCGGCGACGTCCGCGGTGCGCTCGCCGAGGGCGGCGAAGATGCCCCCGGTGTGCAGCCAGCGGACCCTGTCGACGCCGAACAGGTGGTCCCAGTCGACGTCGTCGGGCCGCATGAGGGAGGCCGCGGTGTGCCCGCGGTCGGAGACGCCGACGGCACCCCGCACGCCGAAGCCGCGCTCGGTGAAGTTCAGGCCGTTGCGCACCGAGCGCCCCAGCCCGTCGTACGGCACCCACCGCACCAGCGCGGTGTCGACCCCTCCGGTGCAGATGAGGTCCTCGACGAGGCGGCCCACCTCGTTGTCCGCCAGCGCGGTGACGACCGCCGTCCGCAGCCCGAAGCACTTGCGCAGCCCGCGGGCGACGTTGTACTCGCCGCCACCCTCCCAGACCCGCAGCTGCCGCGCGGTCCGGATCCGGCCCTCGCCCGGGTCGAGGCGGAGCATCACCTCGCCGAGAGCCACGGCGTCCCAACGGCACCCGTCCGGCGGCCGGGTCGTGACGACCGGTCCGCCGGTCACGGCCGGACCTCGCGGGCGATGGCGACGCACTCCTGCGTCAGCCGCCGGACCTCGTCGTAGCGGCCGGCCCGGACCAGCGGGGCCGCCACCATCCAGCTGCCGCCCACCGCGGCCACCGCGTCGACCGCGAGGTACTCGGCGAGGTCGGCCGCCCGGACGCCGCCGGTCGGCAGGACCTGCAGGCCCGGGAACGGTGCAGCGAGGTCGCGCACACCGCCCGGGCCTCCGAGCCGGCCCGCGGGAAACACCTTGACGACGTCGACGCCGGCGTCGAGCGCCCGCATGATCTCGGTGGCCGTGGCCACCCCCGGCAGGACGGGCACGCCACGCGCGCGGCAGCGGGCGAGGACCTGCTCGCTCAGACCGGGGCTGACGACGAACCGCGCCCCCGCGTCGACCACCTCGTCGACCTGGGCGCCGGTCCGGACGCTGCCGGCGCCCACGACCGTGCCGGGCTCGCGGGCGAAGGCGCGCAGGGCGTCCAGCGCACCGGGGGTGCGCAGGGTGACCTCGGCGCACGGCAGCCCGCCGTCGCGCAGCGCGGCGGCCAGCTCGGGGACCTCGCGGGCCGAGTCGAGGACGACGACGGGCACCACGGGGATGCCGGCGAGCAGGTCGGTGATCGGGCCGCCGGCGGCGCCCGGCGGGACGGGGGCGACGGAGGGGCTGGTGTGACCGGTGATGGCGCTACCTTCCTTCCACGGTCGAGGGTCCGGGTGCCGTCGGGACGGGCGCCGGGGCGCCGTCCCAGAGCGTGCGGACGGCGTTACGCACGTGCGCGAGGTACGCCCGCTCGAGCGGGTCGGCGGGGTCGAGCAGACCCGGCAGGGTGAGGAGCCGGTCGGCCGCGACGTCCGGGGAGGGCGCTGCGCCCGGCGGGTGCCCGGCGGCCCTGAGGGCGGCGTCCACGACGCCGAGGCCGGGCGCCCGGGGGCCCGCCACGCACACCACCCAGGCGGCGAGCAGCCGGGCGCAGACCGGTGCCGCCAGCCCGGCGGCGAGGCGCGCCCGGACCGTCGGCAGCACCCGCACGGCGAGCTTCTGCGAGCCGTCCCCGGCCACCTTCGCGGTCGTGTAGGGCAGCGCCGCGTTCGAGAAGCGGCGCAGCACGTCCTCGGCGTAGGTCGGGAGGTCCCAGCCCGGTGGGCACTCCAGCGTCGGGAGCACCTCACGGGCGAGCAGGTCCTCGACGGCGGCCAGCAGCGCCGGGTCCCGGGCGGCCTGCGCCACGAACCGGTGCCCGGCGAGCAGCCCCCAGTAGGCGAACGCCGAGTGCGCGGCGTTGAGGACGCGCAGCTTCGCGTGCTCGTAGGCCGTGACGTCGGCGACGAGCTCGACGCCGGCGAGCTCCCACCGCGGCCGGCCGGTCGGGAACACGTCCTCGAGCACCCACTGCGAGAACGGCTCGGTGACGACGGGCCAGGCGTCGTCCACGCCCGCGGCGGCGAGCCGGACCCGGTCGGCGTCGGTCGTCGCCGGCACCATCCGGTCGA
This sequence comes from Kineosporia sp. R_H_3, assembly GCF_002198675.1. Classification (GTDB taxonomy): domain Bacteria; phylum Actinomycetota; class Actinomycetes; order Actinomycetales; family Kineosporiaceae; genus R-H-3. Next base: position 165,823 of record NZ_MWLL01000191.1, read on the forward strand.
CCATGGACGACGGGAAGGCCACCCCGCCACGGATCCACTCCGCCAGCCGGGGGTCGAGGCACTCCGCGAACCCCTCGAGGACCCGGGCGACCGCTGCGCCGTTGCCGGGCAGGTTGTCGCAGGAGGCCACGGTGAACGGCGCCGTGCCGGCCGCCCGCCGCAGGCGCAGGGCCTCGACGAGCAGCCCGGGCAGCGAGCGGGGTGCCGTGGGCGCGCCGAGGTCGTGCCGGACCTCCGGCCGGTCGACGTCGAGCGGGCCGCCCGGCGCGACCGCGCAGTACCCGTGCTCGGTGACCGTCACCGTCACGACCGTCACGGCGGGGTCGGTCAGCGCGGCCAGGGCCGCCCCGACGTCCTCGGACGCGACGGCGATGTCGAGGACCGACCCGACGGGCCGGACCCGCTCCACCGTGCCGCGCTCCACCACGTGGTAGACGAAACCGTCGGGCGCCAGCGCGTCCCGCACAGCGGGCGAGCGCAGCGAGATGCCTTGCACGGCGCCGGTCCGCTCGCCGGTGCGCAGCACGGTGTCGCAGTAGACCGCCTGGTGCGCGCGGTGGAAGACCCCCGGCCCGATGTGGACGACGGTCGGCCGGAGCCGGCTGCGGTCGTATCCGGTCCACCGCGGGGGGCGGGTCATCGCACCGTCGGCAGGCACGCCGGCCCGGTCGGCTCGCTCGACTTGTAGGTGAGCACGAACTCCCGGTGGCCCAGCTCCTCGCTCGCGGTGGGCCGGCCGGCGGCGACCGCGTGCAGCAGGCCGAGGACCTCGTCGGCGACGTCGTCGATCCCCTCGCGGCCTTCGAGGATCCGGCCGGCGTCGACGTCCATGTCGTCGCTCATCCGGCGGTAGGTCTCGGGGTTGGCGCAGATCTTGAGCACCGGCGACACCGCCGAACCCACCACCGACCCGCGCCCGGTCGTGAACAGCACCACGTGCGACCCGGCGGCGACGAGCTCGGCGATCTCGGCGTTGTCGTTGATGTTCGGGAACCCCCATCGCGGCGGGCCCTCGGGGACGACGTCGAGCAGGTACAGCCCGGGCGCCGGGACCCGTTGCCCGGGCGTGACGACACCGTGGATCGGCCCGCTGCCGGACTTCGAGTACGCCCCGAGCGACTTCTCCTCGAGCGTCGTGAGCCCGCCCTCGGCGTTGCCGGGCGAGAAGCTGCCGTGCCCCATCGCCGTGTAGTAGGCGGCCGCCTTCTCGACCCGGGCGACGATCTGCGCGCCGAGCTCCGCGGTGACGGCCCGCTCGGCCATGTGCTGCTCGCACCCGATGAGCTCGCCGGTCTCCTCGAAGACCGCCGTCCCGCCGGCGGCGACGAGCCGGTCGAAGACCCGGCCGACCACGGGGTTCGCGGTGATCCCGCTCGTGCCGTCCGAGCCGCCGCAGATGGTCCCGACCACGAGGTCCGCCAGGGTGAACGGCACCGTCCGGGCGTCCGCGGACCGGGCCCGGGTCTCGTCGACCCAGGCCCGGCCGCGGGCCACGGTGGCCCGGGTGCCGCCCTCGGCCTGGATGACGAACGTCGCCACCGGTCGGCCGGAGGCGGCCACGGCGTACGCGAGCCCCTCCCGGTCGAACCCCTCGCAGCCCAGCGAGACGAGTGCCACGGCACCGACGTTCGGGTGGGTGCAGAGCAGCTCGAGCATCCGGTGGGCGTAGCTGCTCGGGTAGCAGCCCCCGAAGCCGATGACGTGGACGTCGTCGCGGCCGGCGGCGATGGCGTCCGCGACGGCGCGCGCGCACTCGACGAGGTAGACGACGGCGACGACGTCGCGGATGCCGACCCGGCCGTCGGTCCGGGGGTAGCCGAGCAACGGCGCGGGGGGCGTGGTCACTCCTCACCGCCGCGGTGCGCGAAGGTCACGATGTAGTCGCTCCTGAGGTTGTGGGTGTGGACCCAGTCCCCGGCGGCCACCGGGGCGGTCGTCGAGCCGATGGACATCCCCGACCGGACGACGTGCTCGCCGGCGGCGATGGCCCGCACCGCGACCTTGTGGCCCAGGCGCAGCGGCCCGGTCGTGCGCAGCACCCGGCCGTCCGACGTCCGCCACGGGCCCGCGGCGAGGTCCCGGACGGCGACCGCCACGTCGTCGCCGGTCGCGAGCAGCAGCAGGTCGTAGGGGCCGTCGGCGGCCGGCGACCCGGTCACGGTCGCTCCTCCTCGGGGCCGAGGTCGACGACCGCCTTGACGACGTGGCCCGGCGAGGACGCGAGCCGGGGCAGGTCGTCGACGACGGAAGTCAGCGTGCTGCGGTGGTTGACCCAGGCGGTGGCGTCCAGCGACCCGTCGCGGACGGCGGCGAGCACCTGCTCCCAGTCCTGCGCCGTCGCGTTGCGGGACGCGTGCAGCGTCACCTCGCTCGCGTGGAAGCGCGGGTTGGCGAAGGTGACGACGCCCCGGGTGTGCCCGACGAAGACGAGCCGGCCGCCCGGGCCGACGAGCTCGAACGCCCGCTCCATCGAGGCGTGGTTCCCGCTGGCGTCGAACACCACGGAGGGCAGCTCACCGGCGGCGTGCTCCCGGACCCGCGCGACGAGGTCGCCGCCGACGACGAAGGCGTGCAGCCCGGCGCCTGCCGCGAAGCCGACCCGCCGGGGCACGGGGTCTGCCAGCAGGACCCGCGCCGCCGTCCGCCGCGCGGCCTGCGCGACCGCGAGCCCGACCGGTCCCGCGCCGAGGACCAGCACCGTGTCGTCGGGGCCGGGGGCCGCCCGTCGCACGGCGTGCCAGCCGATCCCGAGCGTCTCGACGAGGACGAGCTGCTCCAGCGCGAGCCCGTCGCCCGGGAAGAGCTGCGCCGCCGGCAGCAGCATCCGCTCGCGCAGACCGCCGGGACGGGTCACGCCGAGCACCTCGATGCGTTCGCAGCAGTTGCTGCGGCCTCGCCGGCAGGCGACGCACGCACCGCACGACAGGTAGGGCATCACGGCGCACCGGTCACCGGGAGCGACCCGCGTGACGTCACGGCCGACGGCCAGGACCTCGACGGCGAGCTCGTGCCCGAGGACGCACGGGTACTCGATGAAGTTCTGCGTGCCGTCGTAGGCGTGGTAGTCCGTCCCGCAGATCCCGACCCGGCGGACGGCGACGAGCACCTCGCCCGGCCCAGGGTCCGGCTCCTCCGGTCGTTCGACGAGCTCGAGCCGTCCCGGTCCTGTCAGCACTGCCGCGAGCACGAGCCGTACCTCTCGTCCGGTCCCCCCGGGGGACGTCGAAGGAGCGGGCCCGCCGCAGCCGTGGCGGCGACCGCCGCGGGCCCGCTCCGGCTCACTGGAACTTCAGGAAGTCCGCGGCGTTGTCCGTCGTCACCAGCGCCGTGCCGGTGTCGATGAACGCCTCGACGGGCTTGCCCTGGACCGCGTTGACGGCCGCCTCGACCCCGAGGGACGCCATCTTCCCGGGGAACTGCGCGATGGTGGCCCGCATGTCACCGGCCTGGATCGCCTTGGCCGCGTCCGGCAGACCGTCGTAGCCCATGACGAGGACCTTCTTGCCCTTCTGCTTGGCCACCTTCGCCGCGGCGATCGCCGGGTCGTCGCAGGCCGAGTAGATGGCCGTGAGCTTCGGGGCACGGGTCAGGAGGTCCTGGGCGACCGTGGCCCCCTTCGCGGCGTCGCACTTGGTCTCCGCGCCACCGATGATGACCTTGACCCCGGTGCCTTCCAGGGCGTCCTTGACGCCCTGGATCCGGGCGTCGAGGGCGGGGACGCCACGGACGCCCTCCATGAGACCGATCGTGTCGCCGGACTTGAGCACCGACTTCAGGTAGGCGCCCGCGGCCTCGCCGCCCTTGACGTTGTCCGTCGCGGCGACGGCGGTCCGCTTGGTGAAGGCCTCGAGGTTGTTGTCGACGAGGATCACCTTGAGGCCCTTGTCCGCGGCGGCGTTCATCGCCGGCACGACCTCCGGGCCCATCGGGGTGATGACGATCGCCTGGAAGCCCTTGGCCACGGCGTCCTCGATCTGTGCCGTCTGGCACGGGACGTCCGACGGGGACTTGCAGGAGAAGTACGAGATGTCCGCGACACCGGGGTTCTGCTCGGACCAGGCCTTCGCCGCGTCGTCCATCGCGGTGAAGAAGGCGACGGGGAACTTGGTGATGAAGGCGACCTTCACCGGGCCGGCCGCGGCGTCGGTCGAGGTCGTCGCCGCGGGCGAGGCGGACGACGGGGCCTGCGACGAGGCGGCGGGCGTCGCACCGCTGCTGCCGCCTCCGCACCCGGCGGTGACCAGCGCGAGCGCGCCGCCCACCGAGACGAGGATCTTCCGGCTTCTCATGATGAACTCCCTGCTGGGTGATGGGCGGGCGGGGTGATCGCGAACAGGGTGGAGGTGGAACCGTTGCGGGTCAGCGGGTGCGCGTCGGACGGTGCGGTCAGATGGTCTGGTGGCCGGCGGCGCCGACGATCCACGCCACCAGGCGCTCGTGGTTGTCGGCCGTGGGGGCCGTCTCCCCGACCGACCGGCCGCGGCGCAGGACGATGGCCCGGTCGGCGACCGCCATCACCTGGTCCATGCTGTGCGAGATGAGGATCACGGCGACGCCGTCGTCCTTGAGGCGCCGGACGAGGTCGAGGACCCGCGCCGACTCCCGCAGGCCGAGCGCCGCCGTCGGCTCGTCGAGGATGACGAGCTTCGAGGAGAACGCCACGGCCCGGGCGACCGCCACGGCCTGGCGCTGGCCGCCGGACATGAGCGCGACCGGGGCGTCGAGGTCCGGCAGGCTGACCTGGAGCCGGTCGAGCAGCTCGCGGGTGCGGTCGGTCATCTGCCGGTGCCGCATGAGCCGCAGCGCACGCGGAAGCCGGGACGGCCCGGCCAGCTCGCGGCCCGCGAAGAAGTTGGCCGCCGGGTCGAGGTTGTCGAAGAGCGCGAGGTCCTGGTAGACGGTCTCGACCCCGTGCGCCCGCACCGCCATCGCCCCTGCCGCGGTGATGTCGACGCCGTCGAGCACGACGGACCCGGCGTCGAGGCGGTGGACCCCGCTGATGGCCTTGATGAGCGTGGACTTCCCGGCGCCGTTGTCACCGAGCAGGGCGACCACCTCGCCGCGGCCGACGTCGAACGAGACCCCGTCGAGGGCGCGGACCGCGCCGAAGCGCTTGGCGGCGTCCCGGACCTGCAGGACGGGGGTCGGGGAGGTCGGCGAGGTCGAGGAGGTCGCGGTCACGGCGCGCTCACCGCCTGCAGGCTGCGGAACCGGCTCTCGAGGTGGCCCCGGACGACGTCGAGCTCGACCGCGACGACGATGACGACGCCGGTGGCCATGTACTGCCAGTTCGGGTCGATGCCGAGCAGGTTGAGCCCGTTGCGCATCACCGCGATGACGAAGGCGCCGGTCAGCGCGTTGAGCACCGTCCCACGGCCGCCGAGGAAGCTCGCGCCGCCGATGATGACCGCCGCGATCGCGTCGAGCTCGGCGAGGGCGCCGGCCGTCGGCGACCCGGCGTCCGCCCGGCCCATCGTGAGCAGCGCGGCGACCCCGGCGAGCAGGCCGCACACGGCGTAGACGGAGACGAGGACCGAGGGCACCGGGATCCCGTTGCGGACCGCGGCCTCGGGGTTGCCGCCGACCGCGTAGACCCAGCGCCCCCAGACGAGCCCGCGGGTCGCGAGGACCAGCAGGGCGGCGACCGCGACGACGACGAAGGTCGCCGTCGGGAACCACCCGATGTCGCCGCCGCCGGGGACGGCGGCGATCCGGCCGGCGCCGACCTCGTCCACCAGCGGCGGTGCCCCCTGGATGGTCTCGCTGTGGGAGAGGTACAGGGCCAGCCCGCTCGCCGCGGTGAGCATCGCGAGCGTGGGGATGAACGGGTGCGGCAGCCGGCCCTTGACGAACAGCAGGCCGTTCACCAGCCCGACGGCCGTGCCGGTCGCGAGCGCCGCGGCGACGGCGAGCACCGTGGACGACTGGTGCTGCCACACGAGCGCCCCCACGACGGCGCTCAGCGACAGGTTCGACCCGACCGACAGGTCGATGCCACGGGTCACGACGACGAGCAGCTGGCCGAGGGCCAGGACGCAGATCACCGCCGACTGGTTCAGGACGTTGCCGATGTTCTCCAGCGACCAGAACACGTCCGAGACCAGGCCGAGCAGGAGGACGAGCAGGCCGAGGATCGCCACCGGTCCGGCGCGCAGGACCGCCAGCGCGAGGGTCAGCCCGCGTCCTGCCGCTGCGGCCCGGGGCGGTTCCTCGGGAGCGCTGCCGGCGGCCACGGCGAGCGCCGGCTGCGGAGCTTGTCGGGCCACGTCGCCCCCTTCCTGTGCTGGTGCGCCGGAACGTTAGCGAGCCGATCACATACAGTCAACAGACAATTTCCTATAGGATTCCACCTGGAGAAGTCCTCTATGATGCGCTGAGCGACGACAGCATGGAGACCCGTGGAGCACCCCGACCTCGCACCGACCGCGGACGCCCCGGCGTTCGTCGAGCGCCTCGCACGGCGCCAGCCGCTCGTCGACGACGTCCACGACGTCCTCGTCGACATGCTCATGAACCACGCGTTCGAGCCCGGCGCCCGGCTGAACATCGAGGCGCTCGCCCGCGCGCTGGGTGTCTCGCCGACCCCGGTCCGGGAGGCGCTCGCGCGCATGGAGGCCGGCGGTCTGGTCGTGAAGGAGCCGCGCCGCAGCTACACCGTGGCGCCGCTCATCGGGGTGGAGGAGCTGCGGTTGCTCATCGACTTCCGGCTCATCGTCGAACCCGCCGCCGCGGCGGCCGCGGCGCGCGCCGTGACCGCCGAGCAGGCCGCCGCGCTGCGCGCGTTCGCCCGCACCGGGGGCAGCGGCGGCAACAACGACGCGGCGGCCAACCGGCTCGACATGCTGTACGACGCGACGTTCCACGACCGGGTCGCGGAGCTGTCCGGCAACCCGTGGCTGCGCGAGTCGCTCGGGCACCTGCGCAGCCACCTGCACATGTACCGGCTCTACCACCACGCGCAGCAGGCCGCGGCCACCAAGCCCGAGCATCTCGCGATCGCCAAGGCGATCGCCCAGCGCGACCCCGACGCCGCGGCGGAGGCCATGCGCGCCCACCTGACGACGGCGATGCGCCGGATCGACGACGTCTTCGCCTCGGGCAGGGCCGCGACCCTGCCGACGGCCTGACCCGGCCCGGCCGCGGTCGTCCGACTGCGGGCGCCCGCTGCGGGCTACCCCCGCCCGAGCCGCTCGACGAGCGCGCGGGCGCTGCAGCCGAACGTCTCGCGCAGCACCGCACCGTCCGGCCCGAGGTCGAGCACCGCGTGCTCGGTGTAGAGCCGGGAGACGCAGGCGAGCCCGGTGAGCGGATAGGTGCACGACGGCACGAGCTTGGGTGTCCCGTCCTTGGCGAACAGGGTCATCATGACGAACACCTGCCGGGCCCCGGTCGCGAGGTCCATCGCACCGCCCACCGCCGGGATCGCGTCGGGTGCACCGGTGTGCCAGTTGGCGAGGTCTCCCCGGGCGGAGACCTGGAAGGCCCCGAGGACGCAGACGTCGAGATGACCGCCGCGCATCATCGCGAAGGAGTCCGCGTGGTGGAAGTAGGCGGCACCCGGCAGCTCGGTGACCGGGATCTTGCCGGCGTTCGTCAGGTCCGGGTCGATCTCGTCGCCCACGGCGGCCGGGCCCATGTTGAGCATGCCGTTCTCGGTGTGCAGGACGACACCGGAGTCCGCCGCGAGATGGTCGGCGACGAGGGTGGGCTGCCCGATCCCGAGGTTGACGAAGGACCCGGCCGGGATGTCGCGGGCCACCAGCGCCGCCATCGCGTGCTTGTCGAGCGGGCCGGGGGCCGTCATCGGGACGGCGTCCAGGTCGGCCGGGCCGGCCAGGACGCCGGCGACGAGGGACTGCGCGCTCACGACCCCACCTCCACGACCCGGTCGACGTAGATGCCCGGGGTGACGACCGCCTCCGGGTCGAGGGCGCCGACGTCGACCACCTCCCGGACCTGGGCGACGACGGTCGTCGCGGCGGTGGCCATCACGGGGCCGAAGTTGCGCGCGGTCTTGCGGTAGACGAGGTTGCCCATCCGGTCGGCGCGGTAGGCACCGACGAGCGCGACGTCGCCGTGCAACGGGTACTCCAGCACGTGGACACGCCCGTCGATCTCGCGGGTCTCCCTGCCCTCGGCGAGCGGCGTGCCCACGCCCGTCGGGCAGTAGAACGCGCCGATCCCCGCACCGGCGGCCCGCATCCGCTCGGCGAGCGTGCCCTGCGGCACGAGCTCGAGCTCGACGCGGCCCTGCCGGTAGAGGCCGTCGAAGACCCAGGAGTCGGACTGGCGCGGGAAGGAGCAGACCACCTTGCGGACCCGGCCGGCGGCGAGCAGCGCGGCCAGCCCGGTGTCCCCGTTGCCGGCGTTGTTCGAGACGACCGTGAGGTCGGTGGCGCCCTGCCGGATCAGCGCGTCGATGAGGGCGACCGGCATCCCGGCCATCCCGAACCCCCCGACGAGCACGGTCGAGCCGTCGCGGACGCCGGCGACCGCCTCGTCGGCGTCGGCGCAGACCAGGACGGTCATGCCGCGTCCTCGTTCTCCAGGACGACGGCGAGCGCCTGGCCGACGCCGATGCAGATCGCCGCGACGCCGTACCGTTCGCCGTCGGCGCGCAGCCGGGCCGCGAGGGTGGCGACGACCCGCCCGCCGGACGCTCCGAGCGGGTGGCCGATCGCGATCGCGCCGCCCTTGGCGTTGACCAGCTCCGGGTCGCGCAGGCCGTCCTTCAGCCAGGCGTCGACGCAGGCCAGCGACTGGACGGCGAAGGCCTCGTTGAGCTCGACCGCGCCGACCTGGGACCAGGTGACCCCGGCCCGGCGCAGCGCCGCACCCGCGGCCTCGATCGGGGCCAGGCCGAACAGGTTCGGGTCGTTCGCCGTGGCCCCGCGGCCCGCGACCCGGGCCAGCGGTGCGGTGCCGAGCCGGTCCGCGGCGGACGCCGTCCCGAGGACCAGGGCGCTGGCGCCGTCGTTGAGCGGCGACGCGTTGCCGGCGGTGATCGTGCCGTCGGGCCGGAAGGACGGCTTGAGTCCCGCGAGCTTCTCCGGGGTGGTGCCGTCGCGGATGCTCTCGTCGCGGGCGAGGTCGACCCCCGGCACCGGGACGACGAGGTCGTCGTAGAAGCCCTCCGCCCAGGCCTGCGCGGCGAGCCGGTGCGACCGGGCGGCGAACTCGTCCTGCTGCTGCCGGGTGATGCCGGTGCTCTGTGCGACCTGCTCGTTGCACTCCCCGAGCGACGCCGTCCACCCGGCCGGCATCCGCTCGTTGACGAGCCGCCAGCCGAGCGTCGTCGAGGCCCCGGTGACGTTGCCGGCGGGGAACGCCCGGTCCGGCTTGGGCAGCACCCACGGCGCCCGTGTCATCGACTCCACGCCGCCCGCGACGACGACCTCGGCGTCGCCGGTCTCGACCAGCCGGGAGGCCTGCAGCACGGCGTCCAGCGAGGAACCGCAGAGCCGGTTCACCGTCGTCGCGGGCACCGAGGTCGGCAGGCCGGCGAGCAGCACGGCCATCCGGCCGACGTTGCGGTTGTCCTCGCCCGCCTGGTTGGCGCAGCCCCACACGACCTCGTCGACCTCGGCGCGGTCGAGGGCGGGGACCCGGCGCAGCACGGCGTCGAGCGCGGTGGCGGCGAGGTCGTCCGGCCGGACGCCGGCCAGCGCCCCGCCGAAGCGGCCGAACGGCGTCCGGACGGCGGCGTAGAGGTAGGAGTCGGTCACAGGTGCGACGCTACGCGGCGGCACCGATATTCTCCAAGACCGGTATCACGTGCGATTGAGACCTACGAGGTATCTATGGAGCTGCGCCACCTGCGCTACTTCGCGATGGTCGCGCAGGAGCGTCACTTCGGCCGGGCCGCCGAGCGCCTGCACATGGCGCAGCCCCCGCTGTCCCAGCAGATCCGCGCCCTGGAGCGCGAGCTCGGGGTCGAGCTGCTGCGGCGGACGACCCGGCGGGTGGACCTGACGGCGGCCGGGTCGGCGTACCTGGAGCGGGTCCGTCGGGTGCTCGCCGACCTGGACGACGCCGCGCAGGAGGCCCGCCTGGTGGCCACGGGCAGCGTCGGGACGCTGACCGTCGGGTGCGTCGGCTCGGTCACCTACAGCCTGCTCCCCCGGCTCGCCCGTGGCCTGACGGCGGCGCTGCCCGGCGTCGAGTTCTCGTTCCGGGGCGAGATGCTCGTGCCGGACCAGCTCACGGCGCTGCGCTCGGGCGACATCGACCTCGCGCTGCTGCGCACGCCGGTCCACGAGCCCTCGGTCGTCGTCCTCCCGCTGCGTCAGGACCGGCTCGTCGTCGCCCTGCCGGCCGACCACGCCCTCGCCGCGCGGCGCCGGCTCGCCGTCCGGGACCTGCGCGACGTCGACCTGCTCGTCCACACCGGAGGTGGCGGTTCGGTGATGTTCGACCGGGTCGTGGGCCTGTGCCGGGACGCCGGCTTCGAGCCGCGGGTGCGGCACGAGGCGGCCGAGACGTCGACCCTGCTCACGCTGGTGTCGGGCGGGCTCGGCGTCGCCGTCGTCCCGGAACCGGCGACCACGCTCGGGCTACCAGGGGTGGTGCACCTGCCGCTGCGCGGGGCCGGGACCGTCGAGCTGGCCCTCGCGCGGCTGCGGGACCGCGCCGAGCCGCACCTGCTGCGGGCGGTGGACGCCGTCGTCGACCTGGTCGCCGGGGCAAGGCGGCCCGGCGCTGCGGTTACGACCGGCGGAGCACACTCCAAGATCGACATGCGCGTACCGCCGAACCGTGTCTAATCCTCCAAGGACCCGCGAGAGGACCGGACGCGTGACAGGACCCCGTCGGTGATCGAGCACGCGCTGTCCCGTGCCGGCACCGTGGGCGCGGACCTCCTCGAGGTGCCCTGGGAGCAGCATGCCCTGGGCCCGCCCGGACGCTGGCCGCACGCCCTCGCGAACGCCGTCCGCACCATGCTCTCCTCGCGGTTCTCCATGTGGATGGCGTGGGGCCCCGAGCTGACCTTCTTCTGCAACGACGCGTACCGGCGCGACACCCTCGGCTCGAAGTACCCCTGGGCCCTGGGCCGCAGCGCACGCGAGGTGTGGAAGGAGATCTGGCCCGACATCGGCCCGCGGATCGAGCACGTCGTGAGCACCGGTGAGGCCACGTGGGACGAGGACCTGCTGCTCTTCCTCGAGCGCAACGGGTACGTCGAGGAGAGCTACCACACGTTCTCGTACAGCCCTCTCGTGGACGACGAGGGCGCGGCGGCAGGGATGCTCTGCGTCGTCAGCGAGGAGACCGAGCGGGTCATCGGCGAGCGGCGGATGCGGACGCTGCGGGACCTGGGCACCGACCGGTCGGTCGTCCGCGAGGAGGCGGACGTCTTCACCTCCGCACGGGTTCATCTCGCGGCCAACCCGTGGTGCCTGCCCTTCACGGCGACGTACCTCTTCGACGCCGACGGCGACGCCCGCCTGGTGTCCGCGACGGGGACCGCGGCCGGCGACCCGGTCGCGCCGCGCGTCCTCCGGGCCACGGCGACGGATCCGGTCTGGCCGCTCGCGAGCGCGGCGGCGGGCCGGGAGTGCGTCGTCGACCTGCGGTCCCGCTTCCCCGACATCCCCTCGGGCGCGTGGCCGCAGCCGCCCGACCGGGCCGCCGTCCTGCCGCTCGGGCAGACCGCGACGGACGCCGTGAGCGGCTTCGTCGTCGTGGGCCTCAACCGGTACCGGCCGTACGACGAGGAGTACGCGGGCTTCCTGCGCCTCGTGGCCGGGCACCTCGGCACCGGGGTCGCCGCGGCGCGCGCCTACCAGGCCGAGCGGGCCCGCGCGGAGGCCCTCGCCGAGCTGGACCGCGCGAAGACGAGCTTCTTCACCAACGTCAGCCACGAGTTCCGGACCCCGCTGACGCTCCTGCTCGGCCCGGCCGAGGACGCGCTCGCCGACACCGCGCACCCGCTCGACGCGACGCAGCGCGAGCGGCTCGAGGTCATGCGCCGCAACGCCGTCCGGCTGCTCAAGCTCGTCAACATGCTCCTGGACTTCTCCCGGCTCGGGTCGGGGCGGATGGCGGCCCGCTACGAGCCGCTCGACCTGGGCGGCGCGACGCAGGAGCTCGCCGGGATGTTCCGGCCGGCGTTCGAGGCGGCCGGGCTGGACCTCGTCGTCGAGGTCGAGGGGGACACCGAGGTAGGCGCCGGGGCCGACGTGGTCGCCCACGTCGACCACGAGATGTGGTCGAAGATCGTCCTCAACCTGTTGTCCAACGCGCTCAAGCACACGTTCGCCGGCGGGGTCCGGGTCACGGTGTCGGGGGACGACCAGACGGTGGAGCTCGCCGTGGCCGACACCGGTATCGGCGTCGACGCCGACGAGCAGAAGCGCCTCTTCGAACGGTTCCACCGCGTCCTCGGGGCGCGCTCGCGCAGCCACGAGGGGTCGGGCATCGGGCTCGCCCTCGTCGCCGAGCTGGCGGAGCTGCACGGCGGGAGCGTCGGGGTGGAGAGCACCCCGGGCCAGGGCAGCACCTTCCGGGTCCGGGTCCGCCGCGGCACCGAGCACCTGCCTCCCGAGCAGGTCGTCCGGCCGGCCGGCCCGCCGCGGAGCGGCACCGCGGACCGGCAGGTGGAGGGTTTCCTCACCGAGGCGCTGCGCTGGTCGCAGGCCCCGGACGACCCGGCGCGGCACCGCGCGGCCGACCCGGACGCACCGCACGTGCTCGTCGTCGACGACAACGCCGACATGCGCGACTACCTGGTGTCGCTGCTGTCGCCGACGTACGACCTCACCGTCGCCGGTGACGGGCTCGCCGCCCTCGATCGCGTCCGCGAGCGCCGTCCCGACATCGTGGTCTCCGACGTCATGATGCCGGGGCTCGACGGTTTCGGCCTGCTCCAGAAGCTGCGCGGGGACGACGCGACCGCCGACATCCCGGTCATCCTGCTCTCCGCCCGGGCCGGCGACGAGGCGACCGTCGAGGGCCTCGACGCGGGGGCGGACGACTACCTCGTCAAACCGTTCTCCGCCCGTGAGCTGACGGCGCGGGTCCGGTCGAACCTCGAGCTGGACCGCAGCCGCCGCAACGCGGTCGAGCTCGAGCACAACCGGAGCCTCCTCGACCAGGCGCAACGGCTGGCCGCCGTCGGCAGCTGGGAGCTGGACCTCGCGACCGGCGCGCTGTCGGCGTGCGACGAGCTCGTCCGGCAGACCGGTCTGTCGGCCGCGGAGCTGAGCGAGCTCGGGCTCGAGGGCGCGCTGAGCCAGGTTATCCACCCCGAGGACTCCGGCCTCGTCCGCGCCGCACTGGCCAGGGCCGCACGGGGGGAGCCGCTCGACCTCCAGGTGCGGTTCGTGCGGCCGGACGGCGAGGTGCGCACCAACCGGGTGCTCGGCGAGCTCGTGGAGTCGGTGACCGGTGACCGGACCCGGTTGCGCGGCAGCTCGCAGGACGTCACCGAGCAGCTGAGGGCCGTCGAGCTGCAGGCCGCCGCCGCGGCCGCGCGGGAGGCGGCCGCCCGGGAGCACGAGATCGCCCGGGAGCTCCAGCTGAGCCTGCTGCCGGAGCGCTGGATCACCCCGGACCACCTGAGGATCGCGACGTTCTACCGGGCAGGTGTCGAGGGCGCTCACATCGGTGGTGACTGGTACGACGTCATCGAGCTGGGCGCCGGCCGGGCCGCGCTCGTCATCGGTGACGTCATGGGCCGGGGTGTCCGGGCGGCCGCGATCATGGCGCAGCTGCGGGCCTCGGCGCGCGCCTACGCCCGGCTGGACCTGCGGCCCGCGGACGTCCTCGAGCTGCTCGACGGCGTCGTCCGCGACCTCGGCGACGACCAGATCGTCACGTGCCTCTACGCCGTGTACGACCCGGGCGACCGGACCTTCACCTTCGCGAACGCCGGGCACCTGCCCCCGCTGCTCGTCAGCGGCGGCTCGCACGTCCGGCGCCTCGCCGACACCGCTGGGCAGCCGCTCGGCACCGGACCCTTCACGTTGGAGGAGGAGACCGTCCTGCTCACCGGTCCGGCGACGGTGGCGCTCTACACCGACGGTCTCGTCGAGCGCCGCGACAGCGACATCGACGCCGGCGTCGACGCGCTCGCCGCGGTGCTGGGACGCGCGGGCGTGGACGCCGTCACCCCGGACCAGCTCGTCGCGGAGCTGCTGCCGGACGGCGCGGACGACGACGTGGCGATCCTCCTCGCGGACTTCCTGGGCGAGTCCGCCGGCACGATGACGCACAGCTGGCCGGTGGCCGACGCAGCCGTTGCGGTCCAAGGGATCCGGCACGCCGTGGCCGACGTCCTCCGCCGCTGGTCGCTCCCGCCGGGGCGCGCGGACGACGTCCTGCTCGTCGTGACCGAGCTGACCACCAACGCGATCGTCCACGGGCGCCCGCCCGTCGAGCTGCGACTGCGCCACGACGGCCGACGGGTCGTCGTCGAGGTGCACGACGCGGCCGCCTACCTGCCGCGCAAGCAGCGGCCCACCACCGACGACGAGCACGGCCGCGGTCTCGTTCTCGTCTCCCGCGTCACCGAGCGGTGGGGCACCCGGCCGACGGACCGCGGCAAGGCCGTGTGGTGCGTGCTCCCGGTGGGCTGACGGCTCCGGTGGGCCGACGGCTCAGGGGTGTCGCGCGCGCCCGGCGCCCGCGGCCGCGCCGTGCCGCCGCACCACGACCGCACCGACCACTGCGGCGAGGACGACCGCCGCCTCCAGGGCCAGCACGAGGGTGCGGCGACGGCGCGCCTCCCGCGTCGCCGCCAGGTGGCGAGCACGCTGCGCCTCGGCGGGGCCCACCGGGAGGCCGCTGCCGGAGCCGGCGCGCGAGTACGCGATGCCGTAGTGCCGGTAGAGACGTTCCTCCTCCTCGACGGACACGTGCCGGTCGTCCTGGGCCTGCGGGGCGCCGGCGACGTCGACGCCCCGGACGACGACCCGCACGCGCGGGCCGGACTCCACGGCGTCGACGAGCGGCACGAGGACCGGTCGCCCGCGGACGTCGGCCGTCGCCCACTCCGGCAGGCCGGTGTCGTCGTCCGTGAAGATCGTGCGGCAGATCCCGATCTCCATGCCGTCACGGTCGACGAGGATCCGGCCGGCCCAGCCCTGCGCCGACCCCAGGTCGGGCAGGCCTGCCCGGCGTCCCTGCATCAGTCGTCCTCGTGCGGCGCCGACGTCTTGTGCAGCGCCGACGGCTTGTGCACCGCCTCGCCGCCCGACGTGTCGCTGCGCACCAGGTACTGCGGGTCGTCCGTCGACGCCCGCACGGTGCGGCCCGCCGCCTCGGTGTCCGACGTGATCTTCTTCTCGACCTCGCCCTCCGCCGTCCCGCCGTGGGACCGCCAGGTGACGTGGTCGCCCTTCTCCAGCTCGCTCATGACCTCCGGTTACCCAGCGGCGGGAGGGTGATGCGCGCGAAGAGCGTCCGCACGCCGGCGGGAGCTGCGGGACCCGGACCACCGGATCTTCGTCACACCGTCGCGTCGGGGAACCGATCGCCGCACCGCCCGGCGCGGGCTAACGTCGATGACGTGCCGGCGTCCGCCGCACCACGCACCCACCGCCCGGCCCGATTGCGAGCGCCGCCGATGTCCCTGCCCGTGCAGCGCCGGCCCGCGGCACCGCGCCGGCCGG
Organism: Kineosporia sp. R_H_3; assembly: GCF_002198675.1. Lineage (GTDB taxonomy): Bacteria > Actinomycetota > Actinomycetes > Actinomycetales > Kineosporiaceae > R-H-3. Next base: position 181,434 of record NZ_MWLL01000191.1, read on the forward strand.
AGCGCGCCGTCGCCGTCGTGCTGCTGTGCGGCGCTCTCGGCCTCGGCTACGTGACGCTGCAGACCCTGGCCCCGCCCCCGCAGGGCGCGTCCGCACCGGCCGCGGCGGCGCGCGTCACCGGCGACCGCGGCCCGGCCGCGGGGTGCGCGGCCGGCGACACGCCCGCACCGGCCGGCGACCTGCCCTCCTGCGAGCGGGTGGCCGCCGACCGGCTGTCCCGCGGGCCCGTCGACCCGGGGCGCGCGGCCGGCCTGCGGCGCGACCGGGCCCGCGTCGCCGCCCTGCTCGCCCCGCCGTACGGGCCGCCTCCGGAGCGCACCTCCGAGGACGTGCTGGTGACGCTGCGCGCCGCGGGGTTCCGGCAGTCGCAGGCCCGGACGGCACGCACCGACGACCCCGCCCCGGCAGGCTCTCTCGTCTACGCCGTGCAGGTCCCGGGCGGCTGCCTCGTCGGGTACCTCGCCGCCGGCGGCCCGGAGCCGGACGACGGCCCGACGGTCGTCGGGACCCTCCCGGACCGGCCCTGTCTGTCGCTCTGACCGCCGAGGGCCGATCACGGTGTATACGTTTGCAGGGTGACCGACAACGACTACGTCATCGATCCCGTGAAGGGGCCCCGCGTGGTCCCCACCCACGATCGGGCGCTCGCCCCTGTCCAGTCTCCCGAGACCGACGTCGACGGCTTCGTCGGTGCGTTCCTGCGTGAGCTCAACTTCGGTCAGGGTGTGTCGCTGGCCCGGGCCTCGGTCAACGACCAGCACCTGGCACTCGCCCGCACGGTGCGGCAGTACCTCATGGCCCGCTGGCTCGAGGCGATCGCCCAGCAGCGGAAGAACCCGGTCAAGGCGGTCGGGTACCTCTCGGCCGAGTACCTGCTCGGCCGGCAGCTCGACAACGCGCTGCTCGCGACCGGCCTGGTGGACGTCGTCGAGGAGGGCCTGGCCGCCTGCGGCCTGAGCCTGGACACGCTGCGCGACCAGGAGGTGGAGCCCGGGCTCGGCAACGGCGGCCTCGGCCGGCTCGCCGCCTGCTTCATCGACTCCCTCGCGACGATGAGCGTGCCGTGCATCGGCTACGGCATCCGGTACGAGTACGGCATCTTCCGGCAGACGTTCGTCGACGGGCGCCAGGTCGAGCAGCCGGACACCTGGCTGACCCTCGGCGGGCCGTGGGAGTTCCCGCACCCGGAGTCGTCGCAGCTCGTCAACTTCGCGGGCCACACCGAGACGTACGTGGACGAGGACGGGCAGGAGCGCACCCGCTGGGTGCCGGGCTGGAACGTCCTCGGCGTGCCCTACAACTACATGGTCCCCGGGTACCGCAACGGCCGGGTCAACACGCTGCGGCTGTGGAGCGCCCGCGCCACGAAGGCGTTCGACCTGGAGATCTTCAACGCCGGCGACTACGCCGAGGCGGTCCGCGCGCAGACGTTCGCGGAGAACATCTCCAAGGTGCTCTACCCCGAGGACTCCACGCCGCAGGGCAAGGAGCTGCGGCTGCAGCAGCAGTACTTCTTCGTCGCCTGCTCGCTGGCCGACTACTTGTTCGAGGTGCTGCACAGCACCTTCGACCCGGCCGCGCTGCCGGAGCGGATCATCTTCCAGCTCAACGACACCCACCCGGTGATCGCCGTCCCCGAGCTCATGCGCCTGCTCGTGGACGTCCTCAAGCAGCCGTGGGACAAGGCCTGGGACATCACCCGGCAGTGCTTCGCCTACACGTGCCACACGCTGCTGCCCGAGGCCCTCGAGGTGTGGCCCGTCGAGCTCATCGGCCGGCTGCTGCCGCGCCACCTGGAGATCATCGAGCGGATCAACGCCGAGTTCCTCGACGAGGTCCGCGCGGCGTTCCCGGGCGACGAGATGCGCGTGCGCCGGATGTCGATCATCTCCGACTACCCCGAGCGCGGCGTCCGGATGGCGTTCCTCGCCACCGTCGCGGCGACGAAGGTCAACGGTGTGGCGGCCCTGCACTCCGAGCTGCTGCGCGACAAGGTGCTCCCGGACTTCTCCGAGCTGTGGCCGGAGAAGTTCATCAACGTCACCAACGGCGTCACGCCCCGCCGTTTCGTCCGGCAGTCGAACCCGAGGCTGTCCGGGCTCATCACCGAGGCGGTCGGCGACGGCTGGGTCACCGACCTCGACCGGCTGCGCGGCCTCGAGCCGCTCGCCGACGACGCCGGCTTCCGGGCCCGCTTCCGGGAGGTGAAGCAGGCCAACAAGACCCGGCTGTTCGAGCTGCTGCAGCGTCGTGACGGGTACGACCTGCCCGAGGGCAGCATGCTCGACGTCATGGTCAAGCGGCTGCACGAGTACAAGCGTCAGTCGCTCAAGCTGCTGCACATCGTCACGCTGTACGAGGGGCTCGTCTCCGGCCGCGTCGACCCGGCGGACATCGTGCCGCGGACGTTCATCTTCGGCGCCAAGGCCGCCCCCGGCTACCGGATGGCGAAGGAGACGATCTACCTCATCAACTCGGTGGCGTCCGTGGTCAACGCCGACCCCCGGGCCAAGGGCGTGCTCACCGTCGCGTTCCCGGCGAACTACAACGTCACCCTCGCCGAGACCCTCATCCCGGCGGCGGACCTGTCGGAGCAGATCTCGCTCGCCGGCAAGGAGGCCTCGGGCACGGGCAACATGAAGTTCGCGCTCAACGGTGCCCTGACGATCGGCACGGACGACGGCGCGAACGTCGAGCTGCGCCAGCTCGTCGGCGACGACAACTTCTTCCTCTTCGGGATGCTCGAGCCCGAGGTCGCCGCGCTCGGCGAGCGGGGCTACGTGCCGAGCAGCTTCTACGAGGCGGACGACGACCTCAAGCGCGCCATCGACCTCATCTCGTCGGGCGCGTTCTCGGGCGGCGACCGCGGGGCCTTCGAGCCGCTCGTCTCCAACCTGCTCCACGAGGACCGTTTCATGGCCCTCGCGGACTACCGCGCCTACGTGGACGCGCAGGCGAAGGTCGACGCGGCCTACGGCGACCAGGAGGCCTGGAGCCGCTCGGCGATCCTCAACATCGCCCGGTGCGGGTTCTTCTCGTCCGACCGTTCCATGCGCGACTACATCGACCGGATCTGGCACACCGAGCCGGTGTGACGCACCGGCCGTCCCGGCCGGCACCGCCGCAGGCGGTGCCGGTCAGGACGTCGCGGCCCGCACGAGCTCGGCGACCTGCTTCTCGACGTCCGGGCTCCACGCCTTCAGCGCGTACGCCGTCGGCCACATGTCGCCGTCGTCGAGAGTCGCGGCGTCCTGGAAGCCCAGCGTGCAGTAGCGGTACTTGAACTTGCCGGCGTCCTGGAAGAACACGACGACCTTGCCGTCAGCGTTCGCGTAGGCGGGCATCCCGTACCAGGTCTTCGGCGACAGCCCGGGCGCCGCCTCGGTGACCGTCGCGTGCACCCGCTCGGCGAGCGCCCGGTCGTCCGGGGCCATCTTCGCGATGGCCTCGAGAACGGCCTCCAGGCCCTCGGCCTTCTTCGCGCCCTTCTTGCCCTCGGCACGCAGCTCGGCCGCGCGCTCCTTCATCGCGGCGCGCTCTGCCGCACTGAAACCGTCGGTCTTCCCTGCCATCGTCGACTCCCCTCGTGACGTCCGGCCGATGCCCTACCGGCCCTTCACGACGAGGCTAGGTGCGGGCCCCACGACAGGGCTTCTCGATTCCTGACCGGTTCGACGGGTCAGAGCGCGCGGGCGAGCCGGGCCGCGTCGAGCATGGCCGCGTGCACGTTGCGGCCTGCGACGGCGTCCCCGATCCGGAACAGCTGGTAGGTACCGCCGGGGTTGCGGACGGCGCTCTGCGCCCGGAGGGCGAGCAGGTCCTCGACGCGGACCTCGCCGTGGTTGCTCGAGCCGGGGACGAGCTCGTCGTAGAGGTCGGTGACCGCGACGGTGCCGACCTCGGCGACGACGGCGTCGACGAGCCGGGTCTCGGTGCGACTCGCCCCCTCGGCGCCGAGCGTGACGAGCAACCCGTCCGGCGCGCGCTCCACCGAGAGCAGCCGGCGCAGCACGGTCTGCCGGACGCCCCCCTCGGCGAGGGCGACGAAGTAGCCCGCCCCGACGAGCGCACCCACCTCGGGCGAGACCGTCCGCTCCGGCGTGACGAGCTCGACCTCGGCACCCGCACGCAGCAGCGCCTCGGTGACGTCGAGGGCCTGGGTGCCGCCGTGGTCGTCGTAGACGAGCACCCGGCCGGTGGGCCGCTTCGCCCCCGAGACGACGTCCCACCCGTCGAGGACGAGCTGCGCCCCCGGGACGTCGGGCCGCCCGGGCAGGCCGCCGGTGGCGACGACGACGACGTCGTACCCGCCGGCCGCGAGCGTGTCGGCCTCCGCGTAGGTGTCGAGGTGCACCTTGACGCCGAGCCGCTCCAGCTCCTGGGCACGCCAGTCGACGATCCCCTGCAGGTCGCGCCGGCGCGGCGACAGGGACGCCAGGGCGAGCTGGCCGCCGAGCGCGGAGTTCGCCTCGAAGAGGGTCACGTCGTGGCCGCGCTCACCGGCGACCCGGGCGGCCTCGAGCCCGGCGGGGCCGCCGCCGACGACCGCCACCCGGCGCGGCGCCGCCGCCGGGGCGACGACCTGCGGCACCTCGAGCTCGCGCCCGCTCGACGGGTTGTGGATGCAGAAGGCCGCACCGCTGGTGTAGATGCTGTCGATGCACATGTTCGCGCCGACGCAGGGCCGGATCCGGTCCTCCTGGCCGGTCGCGACCTTGAGCGGCAGGTACGGGTCGGCGAGCAGCGCACGCGTCATCCCGACGAGGTCGAGCAGACCCGCCTCGATCGCGTAGCGGGCGGTCGCGACGTCGGCGATCCGGGCCGCGTGCATGACGGGCACGGTGAGCTCACGCTTCATCCGGCCGGCGAACTCCAGGTGCGGCGAGGCGGGCGTCCCCATCGGAGGGATCATCCGGGACAGCGCCGTGTCGCTCTCGATCGAGCCCTTGACGAGGCTGATGAAGTCGATGCCGGCGGCGGCGATGTCGCGGCCGATCCGCAGCGCCTCCTGCGGGCCGACGCCGGGTGCGCGCTCCTCGTCGAAGCTGACCCGGGCACCGACGAGGAAGTCGTCGGGGACGGCGGCCCGGACGGCGCGGATCACCTCGAGCGGGTAGCGCATCCGGTTCTCGTAGGACCCGCCGTACTCGTCGTCGCGGTGGTTCCAGAACGGCGTCCAGAACGAGTCGAGGAAGTGCCCGTAGAGCATGAGCTCGATGCCGTCGAGCCCGGCCTCCCGGCAGGCCTGCGCGCCGCGGACGAAGTCGTCCTTGATCCGGTCGAGGTCCCACTGCTCCGCGGCCTTGGCGAAGGCGCGGTGGGCCGGTTCCCGGGTGGCGCTCGCGGACACCGCCGGGACCCAGTCGTGGGTGTAGTTGCTCGTCCGGTGGCCGAGGTGGGTCAGCTGGATCATGACGGCGGCGCCGTGCTCGTGGACCTCGTCGGCGAGGCGGCGCATCCAGGGGACGGACTCGTCCTTCCACACCTGCAGGTTGCCGAACGCCGGGGCGCTGTCCCGGCTGACGAGGGCACTGCCGCCGATCATGGTCAGCCCGACCCCGCCCCGGGCCTTCTCCACGTGGTACGCCCGGTAGCGGTCCTTGGGCAGACCGTCGTCGCTGTAGGCCGGCTCGTGCGAAGTGCTGACGATCCGGTTGCGCAGAGTCAGGCTCTTGAGACGGAAGGGGGTGAGCAGCGGGTCGGTCGCCACGAGCGCCTCCTGTGGGCCACAAGGCGTCGGGTCCGCGGCGCCTCCCCCACGATGCGGTGCGGCTCCCGCCCGGCGCGAGAGGGCACCGAGGATTCGGCCCGCTCGCGAGTCCCCGATGCATAAGTGCCTTACCCTCGACCAGTGCGCGCGCAGCGGAGGACAGGGCTGTCGCCGGCGCAGGTGAGGCTGCTGCGGCGGCTCGCCGAGGCGGACCCGGAACCAGCCGTCGCGCGGCGGGCCCGGGTGCTCCTCGGTGAGGAACCGGTCTCCCGGCAGACGGCGGCGAAGTGGTCCGCGCGGTTCGCCGCGCACGGCGCCGCCGGGCTGCGCGACCTGCCGCGGACCGGCCGGCCGCCGACGCACGGCGACGAGTCGGTGCGCAGCATCCTCGTCGCGCCGCTGCTCGCTCCGACGCCGCGGTGGACCTCGCACACCGTCGCCCGGCTCACCGGGCAGAGCCAGACGGCCGTCGTCCGCGCCTGGCGCCAGGCCTTCGAAGCAGGTGCGGCGCACCCGGGCGGATCGCTGCCCTCCGGCGGGCTCGCGCTCGTCGCGGCCCGCTGCGACTCCTCGAACAGTGTCCTCGTCCTCGCCGCGCACGCGACCGCCGTCCCACCGGAGAGCACCACGCCGTTCATGCGCTCGCCGCGGCGGCCGCCGCTGCAGGCGCTGCTCGCCGCCGACCTGCTCGCGAGGGCCCTCCCGCCGGACGCCGCCCCCACGCCGGACCCCGGGGCGGCGCCGGACCTGCCGGCGACCGTGCGTCGCCGGCTGGGTACCCGCACCCCGCTGTTCGTCCTCTCCCGCCGGCCGCTGCCCGCACCGGACCCCGTACCACCCGGGGTCGAGTACCTTCACCTCGCCCCGGACGACCCGTGGCAGGGCCTCCTGGAGACCCTCGTCCGCCGCTGCACCGCGACGCCGCAGCCGCACCTGGCCGCGCTGCAGCAGCGGCTCATGGCCTGGGCGCAGGGCGACGGCGGGCCGTTCGAATGGCTCGGGGACGGTGCCCCGGACCGGGCCGGACGCCCGACGACCCCGGGCGGAGAGCCGCGGCCGACCGGCCAGGTGGTCGCGGACGCCGTCCTCGCCTCGGTCCTCGAGCGGATCACCGCGGGCCGGCTCACGGCCGGCGACCGGATCACCGAGTCGTCCCTGTCCCGGGCCGTGCACGCCTCGCGCGGACACGTCCGCGAGGCGCTGCTCGTGCTGGCGTCCAACGGGCTCGTCGACCTGGAGCCGCGCCGCGGCGCCCTCGTGCCGGCGCCCCAGGTGGCCGACGTCGTCGAGACGTACGCCGTCCGGCGGGCCCTCGGCGCCCTGCTCGTCCGCCGTGCGGCGCAGTCGGCCCCCGGTTCGCTGGCCCCCGTCGAGCGTGCCCTTACGGCGCTCGTCACCGTCGCCGCGACCGGTGACGCGCGGGCCAGCGGTGAGGCGGACATCGGGTTCCAGGACGCCCTCGCCCTGAGCACCGGGATGCGCCGGGTGCCACGGATGTTCGTGGCCCTGTCGTCGCAGATCCGCCTCTTCACCGCCGTCATGGGCGTGCGCTACGCGTACTCCGTCCCGCAGATGGTCCGCGACGACACCCTCCTGCTCCATCACGTCACGGCGCGCGACGAGGCGTCGGCGCTCCAGACGTGGCACACGAAGATGGACGACGCCGTCGCGTACATGCTCACGCAGCTCGGGTCGCCGGGCCCGGCGCTGCGCCGGTAGCGACGGGCGCGAGCGGCACCGTCGCGGCGGTCAGGCCTCGGGCGCGACGGACAGCCCGGGGCGGGGCGCGGGCCGCGGGCGGGCCGGGAAGTCGTGGTCGAGGTCGCGCAGCTGCCGCTCGGCCTCGCGCTGCACGAGGACCGGCAGGTAGGTCCGGACCGTCGAGTCCGCGAACTCGTCGAAGATCCGGCGGACGAGCCGCTCGATGGTCCGGGGCCTGAAGAGCGGGTGACGCGCCGCCAGGTGCGCCACCAGGCGCCGCGCCTCGTGATCGACGTCCATTCGGCCTCCGGCGGCTCCACGACCCTTCAGCAGAGTCTAGGCACCCGTCGTTCACCTGCGAAGGTGCCGTCGTTGGCCGTCAGCACCCGGCAGTCCCGGTGAGCGCCGGGCCCCTCGTCGCCCGGTCGTCAGCCGGTCGTCAGCCGGCCGGGTCCGGCAGGATCTCGGCGAGGAGGCCCTCGACGTTGGCCCGGATCTGGTCGCGGATCGGGCGGACGGCGTCGATGCCCTGGCCGGCCGGGTCCTCGAGCGGCCAGTCGAGGTACCGGGTGCCGGGGTACCACGGGCACTCGTCGCCGCACCCCATGGTGATGACGACGTCGCTGGCCTGGACGGCCTCGCCGGTGAGGACCTTGGGCGTGGCGGCGGTGATGTCGATGCCGACCTCGGCCATCGCCTCCACCGCGACCGGGTTGACCCGGTCGCCGGGAGCGGTGCCGGCCGAGCGGACCTCGACGCGGTCGCCGGCGAGCGCGGTGAGCCAGCCGGCGGCCATCTGCGAGCGACCGGCGTTGTGGATGCAGACGAACAGGACGGACGGCCTGTCGCCCTTCGTGGCGCGCTCCGCGGGGGCGGGGGTGCTGTCGGTGGTCACGTGGTGCTCCTTCGAGGTCCGGGCCGGGGTCAGCTGCTGTGGTGCGGGACGACGGCGTCGTCCGCGGTCTGCCCGACGTCCGGGTAGAGGGCGCGGACGAGGGCGATCCCGACGCCGCCGCCGACGACCTGGACGGCGACGAACGGCAGCACGGACGACGGGGCGATGCCGGCGAACGTGTCGGAGAAGACCCGGCCGACCGTCACGGCCGGGTTGGCGAACGACGTCGACGAGGTGAACCAGTACGCCGACCCGATGTACGCACCGACGGCCGCTGCGGACAGCGGCGCGCGCCCGGTGCGGGCGAGGGCGAAGATCAGCGCGACGAGACCGGCGGTCGCGACGACCTCACCGACGAGCACTCCGCCGCTGACCCGCTCGTGGGTGGCGATCTGGGCGGCGTCGAGGCCGTACATGATGTTGGCGAGCACCGCGCCCGCGATCGCCCCGACGACCTGCGCGACCGTGTACGCGAGGACGTCCGCCCCCGGCAGCCCGGCACCGGTCCGCCGGCCGAGCAGCCAGTCCGCCGCGGACACCACGGGGTTGAAGTGGGCGCCGGACACCGGCCCGAAGAGCAGGATCAGCACGGCGAGCCCGAACACGGTCGCGGTGCTGTTCTCGAGCAGCTGCAGCCCCACGTCGTCCGGCGAGAGCTGCTGGGCCGCGATCCCGGACCCGACGACCACCGTCACGAGCAGGGCCGTGCCGACGCACTCGGCGAGGAGCCGGCGGGCCAGGTCGGGGCCAGGGTTGACATCTGCCATGCCTCGATCATAGTTGAGTCAATACAGTTGGAGGCAAGATGGCTGGACGCAGCACCGGACGGCGGGACGCACCGCCCCTCGCGGACCGGTCGCAGCGGCTGCTCGCGCGCGCGGCGCGGTTCGCCGCGGTGGGCGAACCGGTCCGGCTGGCGATCGTGGAGCACCTCGCGCTCGGCGACGCGGCACCGAGCGAGCTGGGCGCACTGGTCGACCTGCCGAGCAACCTCCTCGCGCACCACCTCAAGGTCCTCGAGGAGGCGGGCGTCGTCCGGCGCATCCGGTCCGAGGGCGACCGGCGCCGCTCGTACGTCCGGCTGCGCCTGGAGGACCCGGCCGTCGCCGCCCTGGTCGCCCCGCACCTCGCGGACGCCGGCGGTCGGCTCGGCGAACCGGGAAGCGCCGCCCGCGTGGTGTTCGTCTGCACGCACAACTCCGCCCGCTCCCAGCTCGCCGCGGCGGCGTGGGAGCAGGTCAGCGACCTGCCGGTCGCGTCCGCCGGGACGCACCCGGCGGCGAGGGTGCACCCGCGGGCGGTGTCGACCGCACGCCGGCACGGGCTGCGCCTCGCCGGCCGGCGGCCGCAGCCGCTCGACGCGACGGCCCGGCACGGCGACCTGCTCGTCGCCGTGTGCGACAACGCCTACGAGGACCTCGGCCCGGCGCCCGACCGGCCCGGCGCCCGGCTGCACTGGTCGGTCCCCGACCCGGTGCGCGTCGACACCGACGCGGCCTTCGAGACCGCCTACGACGACATCGACCGCCGGGTCCGGCACCTCGCCGAGACCCTGGGCAGACAGGAGCACCCGGCATGACCGTCCCCGACACCGAGCGGCCCTCCTGGGCAAGCCTCCCGCTGGAGCAGACGGTGGCGCTGCGCGCCGCGGCCGGCCGTCTCGCCGACGACTTCACGGGCGTCTTCGGCACCGAGACCATCGAGCGGTTCCTGCACTCCTCGTTCGACCAGTTCGCCGGGCGCGCGACGGTCCCGCAGTTCCTGCCGCTCATCGCCGAGCGCTTCGCCCGGCAGCGGCTGCGCGCCCTCGCGAAGATCGAGGGCCTGCACGACGACGGCAAGCCGACGGTGCTGTTCCTCTGCGTGCACAACGCGGGCCGCTCCCAGATGGCCATGGGGTTCTTCACCCACCTCGCCGGGGACGGCGCCGTCGCCTGGTCCGGCGGCTCCGAGCCGGGCACCCAGGTCAACCCGGTCGCCGTCGAGGCCATGCGCGAGCGCGGTATCGACATCTCCGCGGAGTTCCCCAAGCCGTGGACCGACGAGACCGTCCGCGCCGCCGACGTCGTCATCACCATGGGCTGCGGCGACGCCTGCCCGATCTTCCCCGGCAAGCGCTACGAGGAGTGGACCCTCGACGACCCGGCCGGCCGCGCGATCGACGACGTGCGGGCGGTCCGGGACGACATCGAGCGCCGGGTCCGGCGGCTGCTCGCGGAGCTCGAGGTGCCGGTCCGTGCCTGACCGGCCGAGCATCACGGCGGAGCACGACGTGGTGCGCGCCCGGCCGCGCGTGCTGTTCGTGTGCGTCAAGAACGGCGGCAAGTCACAGATGGCCGAGGCGCTGATGCGTCACGTCGCGGGTGACGGCGTCGATGCGGCCTCGGCTGGGACCCGGGCCGGTACGGCGGTGAACACGCTGTCCGCCGACTCCCTGCTCGAGCTGGGGATCGACATCCGCGGGAACACCCCGCGACAGCTCACGGCCGACCTGGTGGACGCGAGCGACCTGGTGGTCGTCCTCGGTCAGGACGCCGAGGTCGACCCGGGGCGGGGGACCCCGGTCGAGCGATGGGAGACCGACGAACCGTCGGAGCGCGGCATCGAGGGGATCGAGCGCATGCGGCTGGTCCGCGACGACATCCTCGACCGGGTCGCCGCGCTCAACGAGCGGCTCACACCGTCGGGGCCGAACGGGCCGTAGGCGGTGACCCTGCCCGCGCCGGGGCCGGGGCGCGCCGCCCTGCCGCGGCGTCCACGGCCGCCCGGCACAGGTGGCACCGCACCGTGCGGGTCACCGGCCCGACGGCGACCGTCCGGTTCATCGCCGCCGCCCGGGAGAGCCGGCGCGGGGTGACCTCGGCGTGCTCGATGCAGAGAGCGACCCCGCAGTCGACGCACACGGCGACCGCGGGGGTGTCCTCGGCGCGGGCGGCGCACTCGTAGCAGTTCACGGCGTCCCCGCCCCGGCAGTCGCGGCTGCGGCGACGGGACCCCCGCGGGGGAAGAAGCGCCGCGCGGCGAGCGCGACGTAGACGAGCCCGACGAGCACGGGCACCTCGATGAGGGGGCCGACGACACCGGCCAGAGCCTGTCCCGACGTGGCCCCGAACACACCGATGGCGACGGCGATGGCGAGCTCGAAGTCGTTGCTCGCGGCCGAGAAGGCGAGCGCCGCGGCGCGCGGGTAGGTGAGGTGCAGCCGGTACGCGAGGGCGAACGTGCCGAACCACATGACGGCGAAGTAGACCAGCAGCGGCAGCGCGATCCGGACGACGTCCAGGGGTCGCCCGGTGATGGTGTCGCCCTGCAGCGCGAACAGGACGGTCACGGTGAAGAGGAGGCCCCACAGCGCGACCGGGGAGATCGCCGGCAGGAAACGGGTCTCGTACCAGTCGCGTCCCCGCAGGCGTTCGCCGAGCACCCGGCTGAGGTAGCCGGCCACGAGCGGGATCCCGAGGAAGATCGCGACGATGACGGCGATCTCGCCGAGGGAGACGTGCAGCGAGGTCGTGCCGAGACCCAGCCAGCCGGGCAGGGTCTGCAGGTAGAAGTAGCCGAGGGCGGCGTAGGCGAGGACCTGGAAGACGGCGTTGAGGGCGACCAGGACGGCGGCCGCTTCCCGGTCGCCGCCGGCGAGGTCGGTCCAGATCAGGACCATGGCGATGCAACGGGCCAGACCGACGAGGATCACGCCCGTGCGGTAGGCGGGCTGGTCGGGGAGGAACAGCCAGGCGAGGGCGAACATGACCGCGGGGCCGACGACCCAGTTGAGGACGAGCGACGACACCATCATCCGGCGGTCGGCGGTGACGACGCCGATCTCGCCGTACCGGACCTTGGCGAGGACCGGGTACATCATGAGCAGCAGACCGAGTGCGATCGGCAGCGACGTCTGGCCGACCTTCAGGGCGTCGAGCGCGTCGTCGAGCCCGGTGAACGCCCTGCCCAGCAGCAGTCCGGCGACCATCGCGGCGCCGATCCAGACGGGCAGGTAGCGGTCCCGGCGGGTCAGGGCGGCGACGACCTGGGGTCTCGCTTCAAGCGGCGTTGCAGCGTCCATCCTCGAAGCGTGACCCCGTGCCGACGGCGCGCGGTACGACGAACGTCCCGTCCGCGGCCGGGTCGCGGCCCGCAGGAGCAGGCCTACGCGGCGTACGGGTCCTCGGTCGCACCGAACCGGTGCCAGCAGGTCCGCACGCACCCGCAGGTGCCGCCGCGCGGTCGGCGGCCCTGGTCCGGGCCGGGCCCGGCGGCAGCCGAGGGGTCGGGCGGCGGGGGCTGGGTCGTGTCCACACCCCGACGGTGCACGGCCGGGATGACCGCCGGGGCACGGCGACGTCTCGCCCGGGTGAACACTCGCGGTGCCGCGTCCTGTCCACGCGCCCCGCGGGGACGCGTCAGCCGCTCGTCATCCGCCGCTCAACCGCCGGGTCGCCCGACGTCCATCTGGCACCGCCACCGTGCTGCCCATGACGACGACCCCCCTCCCCCGCCGCAGCTTCCTCCTCGGTGCCGCCGGACTGGCCGGCGCCCTCCCCTCGATCACCACCGCCGCGCCGTCCCGGGCCGCGACCTTCGTCCGGTCAGCCGCCCCGCGGCTCACGCACGGCGTCATGAGCGGTGACGTCACCCGCTCCGGCGGTGTGGTGTGGGCCCGCGCCGACCGGCCGGCCCGGATGTTCGTCCAGCTCTCGCCGACCGGCGGGTTCTCGGCGCGCGACCGGGTGCGGACCGTCCGCGGCCCGCTCCTGCTGCCCGACAGCGACTTCACCGGCCGGGTGGTGCTCAGCGGCCTCCCGGCGGGCAGCGACGTCCCGTTCCGGGTCGTCCTCGCCGACCCGGACGCCGCGCGGCCGCACGGCGACCACGCCGAGGGCTCCTTCCGCACCGCGCCGCGGCACGGCGACGACGTCCGGTTCCTCTGGAGCGGCGACCAGGCCGGCCAGGGCTGGGGCCGCAACCCCGACATCGGCGGCTTCCCGATCTTCGACGCGATGCTCGCCCGCGACCCCGACTTCTTCCTCCACAGCGGCGACTCGATCTACGCCGACGGCCCCATCACCGGCGACATCACGCTGCCGGACGGGCGGATCTACCGCAACGTCGTCGAGGAGGCCAAGACGCACGTCGCCGAGACCCTCGACGACTTCCGCGGCAACTTCAAGTACAACCTCGCGGACGCCGCGATGCAGCGGTTCAACGCACGTGTCCCGTTCGTCAACCAGTGGGACGACCACGAGGTCCACAACAACTGGTACCCCGGCCAGATCCTCGGCGACGCCCGGTACACAGAGAAGAACGTCGACGTGCTCGCCGCCCGCGCCTTCCGGGCCTGGACGGAGTTCTTCCCCGTCGGCCCGCTCACCGCGAACCGTGGCCGGGTGTACCGCACGCTCTCCCACGGGCCGCTGCTGGACGTCTTCGTCATCGACATGCGCACGTACAAGGACCCGAACACCCCCGGCCTCGAGCCCGGGGCACCGGCCGCGCTCGACGGCATCCTCGGCACCGAGCAGGCCCGGTGGCTCGTGAAGTCGCTGTCCGAGTCGAAGGCCACCTGGAAGGTCATCGCCTCCGACATGCCGATCGGGCTGATCGTGCCCGACGGGGCGGTCGACATCGAGGCCGTCGCCCAGGGCGACGGCGGGGTGCCGCTCGGCCGCGAGCGGCAGATCGCGTGGATCCTCCAGCAGATCCACCGCCGCGGCATCGAGAACACCCTGTGGCTCACGGCCGACGTGCACTACACCGCCGCCCACTTCTACGACCCGGCGAAGGCGACCTTCACGGACTTCGCGCCGTTCTGGGAGTTCGTGTCCGGCCCGATGCACGCCGGGGCCTTCGGCCCGAACCGGCTCGACGCCACCTTCGGCCCGACCCAGGTGTTCGCGGCCACCCCGCCGCGGGCCAACGCCTCGCCGCTGGAGGGCTACCAGTTCTTCGGCGAGGTGACGATCGACGGCGACAGCAAGCGGCTCACCGTCGACCTGCGGGACCTGTCCGGCGCCTCGCTGTGGTCGGTCACCCTGGACCCGCAGGGCTGAGAACCCGCGTCGCCGCCGCCGCGTCCCGGGCCGGTCAGCCCCGGGACGCGGCGGCGTAGCCGTTGCTCGCCCGGGTCACGCGGGCCACGTAGGCCGAGGACGCGTTGTAGGCCAGGACGGCACGCCGCCAGGCGGCGCCGTCCCGCAGGTCCCCCGCGCCCGCGTGGCACAGGTAGCGGCCCGCGGCCAGGGCGGCGTCGGACAGCACGAACGGGTCGGCGACGCCGTCGCCGTCGCCGTCGGCCCCCCAACGGCGCCAGGTGCCGGGGATGAACTGCATCGCCCCGACCGCACGGTCGTGGACGGCGTCACCGTCGAACCGGCCGCCGTCGCTGTCACCGACGGCGGCGACCCCGTTGCCGTCCAACGGGATCCCGACGACCGGCGGGTCGGAGCGCCCGTCGGCCCCGAGGGCGGCACCACGGAAACGGCCGTGGTCGGACTCCACCGCGCCGATGCCCGCGAGCGCCACCCAGGACAGGTGGCATGCCGGGTCCTCGGCGGCGAGCCGCACCTCGGCGGCACCGTAGGCGGCCAGGGCCACGGCCGGCACGCCCACCCGGGGGGAGAGTCCCTCCGCCCAGCCCCGGAGGCGTTGCGGCCCGGCCGCTCCCGCCGTGCCACGGGGCTCCGGAGCCGTCGGCGCGGCAGCACCGGCGACCGGCGCGGTCGCGGTGTCGTCGAGGAGCGCCCCCTCGGCGCCGGCGACGAGCGGGTCCGGCACCGTGGCCGCACCGCGGGCGATCGTCACCGCCCATACCGCCTGGCCGCCGAGCAGGACCACCCCGGTGACGACCGCCGCCGCCCGCGCCGACCGGCGCAGCGCCGAGGTCCGGTGCGGCACGGTCATCCGAAGCGGCCGTTGACGTAGTCCGCCGTCCTGGCGTCGACCGGGCTCGCGAACATGAGGTCGGTGGGGCCGTGCTCGACGATGACCCCGGGCGCGTTGTGCTCGGCGAGGAAGAACGCGCACTGATGCGAGACCCGGGCCGCCTGCTGCATGTTGTGGGTGACGATGACGATCGTCACCTCGGTGGCGAGCTCCTCGATCGTCTCCTCGATGCGACGTGTCGACGTCGGGTCGAGGGCGGAGCAGGGCTCGTCCATGAGCAGCACCCGAGGCCGGACGGCGAGCGACCGGGCGATGCAGAGCCGTTGCTGCTGGCCGCCGGAGAGCGCGCCCCCGGGCTGGTGCAGCCGGTCGCGGACCTCCTTCCACAGCCCGGCCCTGGTGAGCGACTCCTCGACGAGCCGGTCCTTGGTGCTGCGCGGCGCCTTGGTCCCGGTGAGGCGCAGGCCGGCGAGGACGTTGTCGAAGATGGACATCGCGGGGAACGGGTTGGGCTTCTGGAAGACCATGCCGACCTGGCGCCGGGCATCGGTGAGGCGCCGGTTGCGGTCGTAGAGGTCCTGGCCGTCGAGCAGCACCTCGCCGGCCAGGGACGCGGAGGGGACGAGCTCGTGCATCCGGTTGAGGATCCGCAAGAAGGTCGACTTCCCGCAGCCGGAGGGGCCGATGAGCGCGGTGACCCGGCCGGCCGGCATGAGCAGCGACACCCGGTCGAGGATCTTGCGCTCGCCGAACCACGCGGAGATGTTGCGCGCGTCGAGCGAGGCGAGCGCGGTCGTCAGGTCGACGGTGGTCGGCGGGTGCGTCGTCGGGCTCGTCATCGTCGTCTCCTCGTTCTCGGGCAACGGGTTCACATGAGGTTCGGCAGGAGGCGGGCGACCTGGGCGCTCAGCGCGACGCCGATCGCGAGCAGCAGGGGGCCGCCTGCGGTCCAGGCCTGCCATGCGCCCCACCGGAAGCGGGCCCAGGTGACGGCGACGGAGGCGGCGAAGAGGAGCTGGGTCAGCAGGAGCACCCACACCCACACCCCTGGTTCGCCCTGCAGCGGGCGCTCCGGGAGCGGCAGCGACGCGGCCGTGAGCGGGCGCGGTCCGCTGTCGTGCACGGCCGGCGCGGGTCGCTCTCCCGGCTTCTGGGTGCTCACGAGGTCGGCGTCCACCCGCAGCGTGCCCTGCGGGACCCAGTCGCCGCCCGCCGCGGTCATGAGGATCATCCGGCCCTTGCCCGCCTGCACGAGCGGCGGTGCCGGGTCCCCTGCCCGCCGGACCCCGATGACGCGGTACGTCGCCGTGCCCTGGCCCGTCGTCACCGTGAAGACCTGGCCCTTGCGCAGCCGCTTGACGTCGTGGAACGGCCCGCCGAAGGCGGCCTGCCGGCCCATGAGGACGCTGACCCCCTCCTGGCCGGGCAGGGCGCTGTCGCGCCGGTGGCCCGGCCCTGAGCGGAGCACGCCGGACGTCGTCCCCTCGAGGACGACCTCACGCAGGCCGATCTGGGGGATGTCGAGGACGGCGACCGGCGTGCCGAGCGGACGCAGCCGTCCCTTCGCGTCGGTCTGGGTGACCGGCGCCGTGCCCGTGGCCAGCTGCCCGCGCAGGAGGGCGAACGCCGTCTGCTGGTCGCGGGCGTGGCGGACACCACCGACGACGCTGATCGTCGCCATGAACGTCAACGCCATGATGCTGACGATCGTCAGGACCGACGAGACGACGTAGAGCGGACGGTCCTGGGCGGACGCCGCCGGCCGGCCCGGGCCGGTGGGGGCCGCGGGCGGCGACGCACCCACGAGCGCCACGTCGTCCGTCCGCCGGACCTCCAGGCGCGCGGCGCCGGTGATGACCGGCGGCAGCGGCCGGGTGTCGTCCACGGCGGACGCCGTGCCCTCGACCGTGCGCGCCATCAGCGGGCCACCCGGACCGGTGGGCTCACGCGGTAGACGACCCCCGACGGGTTCGCGGCGGTGGCGCGGCAGCGCAGGGCGGCCCCGCGGTCGGCGGCGACCGGCCGGTACGTCGCCCGGGTGGCGCCGGAGATCCGCACCCGGTTGCGCTCCCACCGGTAGCCGACCGACGTGGCCCCGGTGAACCTCGCCGCGCACGTCACCGTCGAGCCGACGGCGGCCTTCCCGGTCACGGCGGCCTCGCGCTGCGGGACCGGCGGGAGCCCCTTCGCCATGACGAAGAAGGTCTCCGGGGACACGGACGTGTTGTACGGCGGGCTGTTCGCGGGCTCCGGCACGAACGTCGCCGTGACGTAGTAGAGGCCGAACTCGAGCGCGGGGACCGACACCTGGGCCCTGCCGGCCGCCAGGGCCGCCTCGCCGAGCGCCGTGACCGTCCCGTCCTTGTCCGCGTCGAAGCGCACCTTGCCCTTCGCCGTGACCTGGTCGAGCGTCGCCTCGAGGACGACCGGCAGCCCGACGTCCTGCCGGAACTGCGGCTTGACGACGATCGAGCTCACCGTCGGGATGCCGACGAGGAGCGGGTCCTGGCTCAGCCAGTGCTCGCTGTCGTAGAACCACAGCCGGGCGACGAAGAACCCGGACGACTGCAGCGTCAGGCTGTCCTGGCAGGTGACGAAGACGAAGTACTTCCCCGGGGTCAGCGGGGCCACGAGGTCGACCCGCTTCAGGGAGACGGTCGACCCGGCCGTCGTCAGAGCCCCCTCGACCGGGACGGCGAGACCGGCCGCCCACGCGCCGGGGCCCTTCATGGTCGCGACGACCGAGTCCCCGCCCGGGCAGGGTGTCGACGCGGCGAGGACGATGCCGAGGGAGTCCTTCGCGGAGCCGTTGGCGCCGTCCACCGTCAGGTCGTCGACGAACGCGCCGCCGCCCCCCGTGGACGGGGCGACGGTGAGCGGGACCGCTGCCGAGGAGGAGCCGGCGAAGGCGGCCGCGTCGGTGGGCACGAACCTCGCCGACAGGGAACGGCTCCCGGGGTCGAGCGCCGACGTCGAGAACGTCGCGGTCCCCGCGGCCACGGCGCCGGTACCGATCGCGGCACCGTCCGCCAGGAAGGTGACCGTCCCGGCCGCGGCCCCCGGGACGACCGTCGCGCTGAGGGTGACGGTGCTGCCCTGCGGTGCGGTCCCGGACGGGCTGACGGCGAGCGTCGTCGTCGTCGCCTGCTGGCCGGCGGTCAGCACGGTGACCGCCCGCGTCGGTGACACCGACGTGAGGAACGTCGTCCCCGACGGCACGAAGGTCGCGACGAGGTCGTGCGTGCCCGCGGCCAGCGTGGTCGTCGTCAGGCTCGCCGCCCCGGCCGAGAGGGGGACCGGTGCCCCGACGGGCACCGTGCCCTGGCCGGCGACGACCTCGCCGAACTGCACGCTGCCGGCCGCGGTCGCAGGGGTCACCGAGGCACTGAGCGTCAGCGGAGCACCGGCCGCGACCGAGTCCGCGGGGCTCAGCGTGAGTGCGGTCGTCGTGGCCGTCGCACCCGGGACGACCCAGGTGGCGGTCGGCCCCGGCCCGGTGCCGACCCCGCCGCTCACCGTGAAGGTCCCGTCGAACTGCGCCGTCGGCGAGGAGAACGCGTCGGGGTAGCAGACGAGCTGGAGGTCGTACGAGCCGTTGACGAGCACCTTGCCGGCGCTCTGGGCGAGCCCCTTGAGGTTGTTGTCGAGCGGGATCCCGCTCGTCGTGATGGCGTTGACGTCGGTCTGGTTCGCCGAGATGACGAGCGCCCCCGGGGCGATCCCGGCGTCGACGCTCTCGAAGAACCCGTTGATCGTCGTCGTCCCGGCGGGGCACGGCGCCGAGGTGCGGACGGCGACCGGGATCCCGGTGTCGGTCGTCGTCAGCGTGCCCGTCAGCGTGCCGATGCTGCGCGCGTACTCGTTCGGCGTCGCGTCCGCCGGGGCGCTCGCGACGAGCCCGGAGAGCACGAGCACGCCGGCGGTCGCCCCGCCGGCCCAGCTGCGCCACCGCATCCGTGCCGCGGTGGCACCCGTGCGTACGGTCATCGCCGGTCCGCCCGGCCGGCGCCGGTCCTGGGCCGGTCGTCGTCGGGCCAGGTCACCGCTGCGGCACCTCGCGTCCGGGTGCCGGCGTCGGGCCGGCCGCCCCGGGTCCACAGCCAGGCGGCGCCGCTCAGCGCCGCGACGACCAGGAGCACGAGCACGGGCACCGTGAACGCCGACCCGACCGTGACGGGACGGCGCGCGGCGGCCTCCTGCACCGACTTCTGCGGCGCGGAGAGCGTCTCCAGGGCCTTCGGAGCGGGCGACGCCGTCGCCCTGCCCTGCTCCGCCGCGAGCTCGGCGTTGCGGGCGTCCCCCTGCGCCTTGACGGCAGCCGCGTAGGCCGGGAAGACCTGGGCGAGCATGAGGTCCGGGACTCCCGCCACCGGGGGCTTCTTCGGTACCGGCGCGGTGAAGTTCTCCCCGTCGGTCACCGTCACGGTGCCGCTGAAGGTCGCCGAGGTCTTCGTGAGGAACTGGTCCGCGCAGCGGACCTCCACCCGGTACGGGCCGCTGAGCCGCTTGATGCCCTCCTCCTTCGCGAAGTTGCGCAGGTTGTCCTGCAGCGCGACACCGAAGGAGCCGTCGTGCCGGACGGGGGCGTCCTGGTTGGGGACGACGATCTTGCCGGCCTTCGGGAAGCCCCGGCCGAAGATGTAGCCGACGACGTTCGTCGCCTCCTTGGGGCAGCCGGCCGACGTCACCGCGTAGATCGGGGTGCCGATGGTGGCCTTGCCGGGCACGAAGGTCAGCCCGCCGTCCGCGGCGCTCGCAGGGGCGGCGCCGGCGCCGAGCCCCGCGAACGCGAGACCGGTGACCGTCAGGGCGAGCGCGACGGCCGTGCGCGTGGGACGGCGCCGGACGACGCGACCGCGGTCGGCGAACCGCGGCAGGGCCCCGGCCCGGGAGAGGTCGGGTGCCGGCGCCGCCGAAGGGCCGGTGCCGCCCGTCGGCCCCGTGGACGCACCGCCGCGACCGGGTGGCGGCGCGGGCCGGCGGCCCCGGCGCCGGAGCCAGAGGCCGACGAGCACCCCGGCAAGGACGAGCAGCACGAGGACGGCGACCCACGAGACGGCGAAGAACGACACCGACCCGACGGCCTGGGCGCTCGCCGGGTCGACGTTGCCGGTGACGGACACCGGGTCGACGACGACCTCCGCCTCGTTGAAGAAGGTGGGGACGACCTTCTTCACGGTCGTCGTGTAGGTGAGCTCGTTGCCCGGCAGCAGCTCTGCCATGTCGGGGAGCGCCACGGAACGGTCCGCGACGCCGAACAGACCGCCGACCCGGACGGTCTGGGTGCCCTCGAGGCGCACGTTGCCGGTGTTGCGCACCGTGTAGGTGACCTCGGCGTCACCGGTGAACGGCAGGCCGCCGGAGAAGTCGACGGCCGTCCTCGCCAGCTCGATCCTCGGCGTCAGGTCGCCCTTGACCCGGACGTACACCCGGGTGCCCACCCGGTTGTCCCGGTTGACGACGTTGCCCTTGGCGTCCTTGGTCGTGGTCCTGAGCGAGGCGATGATCGCCGCGGCGTGGTCACCGGGCTCGGCGCCCTTCGGGACCCGGATCTCGATCGGGGTGACGAACGCCGACCGGGCGGGGACGGTGACCTGGTTCCGCCGGAGCCTGACCCACGATCCGAGGTCCGTCGAGCGCTTGTCCCGCGTCAGGGCGTCGAACGCGCCCTCCGGGGTGTTCAGCGCGTCCGCGGCGTAGACCGTCAGGGTCACAGGCAGCGCGGAGACGTTGACGAACGCGACGTGGTCGAAGAACCGCTGCCCGGGAGCGACGTCCCGGTAGGTGAGGTTGGGGCGCGCGTCGGGCTTCTTCGCGGAGGCCGGCTGCACCCCGAAGCTGCGCTTCCCGTCGTCGCCCAGGCGGTTCTCGGCCGCCAGGAGCGGGCCGCGGGCGAGCGGGACCGTGACGCCCGCGGCCGACGGCGAGGCCGACGCCGGAGCCGCACCGGCCAGGGCGCCGCCGGCGACGGCACCGAGAAGACCGAGCGCGACGGCCGCTGAGGCGATGCGGCGGAAGGTCGGGCGGGACGTCGGCGGCGTCGTCATGGCTGTTCTCCGGTCTGGACACGTGCGGCGGGGCGGGGGACGAGGGTGGTCCCCGCCGGGCCCGGAGGCCCGGCGGGGACCGGTGGAGCACCTGACTCAGAGCGCCGTCAGGGTGAGCGTCGTGCTGTACGTGCCGGCCGTGGTGCTGGTCGGCGCCTGGAGCAGGAGCGCGGCGGTGAGCTCGGCGGTGCCGATGCTCGCGCCGTTGGCCGCGGTCGCGAGGACCTTGGAGGCCTTGATGCCGGCGCCGGTGGCGGCAGCCCCCGGGGCGGCACCGTTGGCCGGGGCCACCGTCGGACCGGCGGTCACGGTCTGACCGGCACCCGCCGTGATGACCCGCGGCGTCCAGCCGAGGTTCTCGCCGTTGATCTTCGCCGTGCCCGGACCGGTGAAGTCCGTCACCGACCCGTTGACCGTCCAGCCGAGCTGGCCCGCGCGGGTGTCCGTGACGACCACCGGCGCGAGGTCCTTCGGCGTGGAGACCAGGAGCGTGTTGCCCGGGTTGAGGGCGAGCGTCCCGAGGTCGACCGCACCACCGGCGGTGATGGTCAGCGTGCCGGCCCCGACCGTGGCGGTGATCGTCTCGGTCGCGGTCACGCCGGCGAACTGCGTGACGGTGACCGTGACGGCCGCCGAGGTCGACGTGAGGAACGCCGCGTTGCCCTGGTAGACCGCCGTGTAGGTGTGCCCACCGGCGGTCAGGCCGGTCAGCGAGATCGACGCGGTGCCGTTGGTGACGGCGGCCGTGCCGACGGTCGTGCCGCCCTCGGAGAAGACGACGGTCCCGCTGTTGACGGTGCCGCTGCCGACCGTGACCGCCGCCGACAGGGTGACGGCGTCAGCCGTCGTCGGGGCGGCCGGGCTCGACGACAGGGTCGTCGTCGTGGCCTGCGCCGGGGCCGTGATGGTGAACGGCACCGCCGCGGACGTGGAGCCGGAGATGTTCGCACCTGCCGCCGGGACGAACTCCGCCGTGAGCGAGAGCGTGCCCGCCGGCAGGGCGGTCGTCGTGAGCGACGCCGACCCGCCGGTGACGGCCACCGGGGCGCCGAGCGCCGTCGTCCCCGAACGGAACTGGACCGTGCCGGCGACCGCCGCGGACGACGTGACCGCCGCCGTGAGTGTCACCGACGCGCCGAGCGCCTGCGGGCTCGCGGGGCTGACCGAGAGCACCGTCGTCGAGGACGGCGCCGCGGCGACGGCCCAGACGGCGGTGGTGCCGGCGCCCGTGCCGACGCCGCCGGAGACGGTGAACGACGCGTCGAACTGCGCCGTCGGGCTCGAGAACGCGTCCGGGTAGCAGACGATCTGGACGTCGTAGACGCCGTTGACGAGCACCTTGCCCGCCGCCTGCGCGAGGCCCTTGAGGTTGTTGTCGAGCGGGATGCCCGACGTCGTCAGGTTGCCGACGTCGGTCTGGTTCGCCGAGATGACGAGGGCGCCGGGCGCGATCCCGGCGGCCGTGCTCTCGAAGAACCCGTTGATCGTCGTCGTGCCCGCGGGGCAGGGCGCCGAGGTCCGGACGGCGACCGGGATGCCCGTGTCGACCGTCGTGAGGGTGCCCGTCGCGGTACCGATGCTCGGGGCGTACTCGTTGGGGGCCGCGGACGCGGGCGACGCACCGACCGCGGTGAGCGCGGTGAGGGTGGCGGCCGTGACCACGAGGGCGGCACCACGGAACGTGGAGCGCTTCATGAGCGGGTGACCTTTCTCGGTCGTGCGGAACGAGGAGGGGTGGGCAGGGCGGGGGGTCACGGGCCGAAGGTGGCCGTGCCGCAGGCCACGTCGGGCGCCAGGCCGTAGAGCAGGATCGTGGCCGAGGAGGTGCAGATGTCCGAGGTCGAGCCGATGAAGGCCTGCTGGAAGCGGGCCACGTCCGCGGCGGGGACGTTGGTGAAGGCGACCTGCTGCGCCGGCGCCGTGAAGGTGGCGTCGACGAGCGTGCGCGGGACGAACGTGAACATCTGGCGGGTGAAGTTGGCCGTCGGGCCGCGGTAGCCCACGGCGGCGGAACCCTGGCCGTTGAGCGCGAACGGGTGCCGGACGTTGGCGTCGGTGACCGTGTTGGTCGTCGAGGTGAAGTCGACGGACGCGAGGACGGCGCCGCCGCGGATGTCGGTGACGACGCCGGAGCCCTGGACCGTCCACTGCGCGACGGAGTACGGCAGGATCTGGTTGCCCGCGTCGAGGAACGACCCCTGGTGCTCCTGGATCGGGGTGCCGTTCGCACCGCCCTTGCGGTCGCCGGGCAGGCCGTTGCCCGCACCGGTGCCGACGCCGGTCGAGTTCGCCGGGCCGCCGGTCACGCAGCTGCCCCACGTGGTGCCGGTGGCGGGCGGGGTACCGATCGTGCCGCCGGTCCCGCTGAAGTCGTAGTCGCTGATGCCGAGCGCCGAGGCCCAGAAGGCCCGGGTGCCCGCGGAGAACGACGGGACGAGCGGGACGATGTTGAAGCACGCGGCAGAACCTGCGACACCGTTGCGGGTGTAGAGGTCCTTGAGGAACGTCGCCGTGAGCTTCTTCGGGACCGTGCTGTTCTTGAGGACGGCGGGCGCGAGCGCGTCGACGGCGAACGGGATGCGCGCCATCGAGCCGGCCGCGGTGCCGCCGGGGAAGCTCGAGCTCGACGACCGGGCGATGCCGGCGCAGCCGGTGTAGTTCGTCGACCCCGGGTTGACCGGGGCCACCGGGTCGAGCGGCACGTAGGCCTCGCCCTGCATGGAGGCGCGCAGGCCGTTCTTGCCCTCCGTGGAGCCGCGCGGGCCCGACGTGACGCAGTTCGCGGCGGCCGGGCGGCCACCGGCCCCCGGGTAGTTCGCCGACGTGTCGATGTCGCGACCGATCGGGACGGTCTTGTAGTTCGCGATGTCACCGGACAGCGACGGCAGGACCGACAGCGCCTCGTAGACGTCGTCGGCGGTGTCGGAACCGATCGCCGCGAGCGCGGTCGCGCTCGTGGTGTTCGTGTCGGCCTGGGCCGGGCTGAGCGGCAGCGTCGCGAGCATCGCTGCCGCAGCTGCCACCCCCGCGACCTTTCGGGAGATTCGCACGGAGAGTCCTCTCACTGGACGGACGGACTGAACTGAGCGGTGCGTCCCGGTTCGCCGTCCGCACGCGTCCTCCCGGGGCGAGCGCGACCGTCGATCCGGTCGCCGGCAAGGGATCCACCGGCACGCGGAGCCTCACGGCCGGGGGCAACGGCGGGTGAACGCCGGGGCGACGGGAGGTCTAACGGCGCACACCCAGTCGCTACGGCGTTCGCGGTCATGACCTGCTCCGGCGCAGGCGCTCGGCGACCCGCGGCAGCAGCGGTCCGACCATGAGACCGCCCGCGCCCACGAGGAGGGCGACGATCATCGCGTAGCGGGCCCAGCCGTTGACGAGGGCGTCCGGCGGGGTCCGGGTCAGCGCGGGCACCGGGGACTGCAGCGCGGTCGCCGTGGGGGCCGGGGCCGGGA
>NZ_MWLL01000192.1 GCF_002198675.1 Kineosporia sp. R_H_3
GCACCGCCCGGCCCGGCACCACCCGGCCCGGCACCACCCGGCCCGGGGCCGCGCGCCACGAGGGTCAGCCGCCGGACGGCCGCGGCCGCCTCCATCTCCCGTCGCCTGCGCTGCTTGGTCTTGGTCATGGCGGCGAAACTAGGCAGCCACCCGGTCGGTCCGCCGGGGCCGGCAGGTCACCTGTGGACGGTGGGACGAACAGCGGATCTGTGGACGGGTCGAGCCCGACCGGATGTCAGTACTCGAACGGGGCTCGAGCCGGGGCTCGAGCCGACCGGCTACGCCGGGCTGACGACGACCCCGAGCATCCCCGGCCCCACATGCGCACCGACGACCGCACCGACCTCGTTGACGACCATGCCCCGCACCCCCGGCACCCGGGACCGCAGCCGCTCGGCGAGCTGCTCGGCCCGGTCCGGCGAGGCGAGGTGCTGGACGGCGAGGTCGACGGCACGGCCGCCGGACTCCTCGACGACGAGCTCCTCGAGCCGGGCCAGGGCGCGGGACGCCGTCCGCACCCGGTCGAGCGGCTCGAGCCGGCCGTCGACGACGTGGAGGATCGGCTTCACCGACAGCGCCGAGCCGACCATCGCGGCGGCGGCGCCGATCCGGCCGCCGCGGCGCAGGTACTCGAGGGTGTCGACGTAGAACCACGCGGACGCCGTGTACGCCGTCCGGCGCGCCTGCTCGGCGGCCGCCGCGCCGTCGGCCCCGGCCGCGACCGCCCGGGCGGCGGAGATCGCGGCGTACCCGAGGGCCATCCCGAGGTGCCGGGCGTCGACGACGGTGACGGCGACCTTCCCCGCGACCTGGCCGGCCGCCGTCCGGGCCGCGTCGACGGTGCCGGAGAGGTCCGCGGACAGGTGCACGGAGACGATCTCGCCGATGCCCTGCTCGGCGAGCGCGAGGTACGCCTCGACGAACTGCTGCGGCGCCGGCCGCGACGTCGTCACGGGGCGCCACTCGCGCAGCGCCTGGGCCACCTCGGCGCTCGTCACCTCGATGCCCTCGGCGAGGGACCGGCCCCCGACGACGACCGTCAGCGGCACGACGGTCAGGCCGTGCTCGGCGACGAGGTCGGCCGGCAGGTAGGCGGTCGAGTCGGTGACGACGGCCACGGCGGCGTGGGCGGGCATGCGCGCGAGGCTACCGGCTCCGCGACGCCCACGGACGGGCGTCGCTCAGGGCTGCGTCGTGAGCCGGCCCTGCGCGGCGAAGGCCGCTGCGGTGATGGAGTGCACGACGACGTCGATCGGGCTGCCGTCGCGCTGCACCTGCGTCGCCGCGTGGTCGAAGATCAGGCCGAGCCGGCGCATCACGGCCTGGCTGCGCAGGTTGTCCGGCGTCGTGATCGAGATGACCCGGGGCAGCCCGAGGTCGGCGAACCCGCGGTGCAGCCACGCCGCGGCGGACTCGGTCGCGTACCCGTGCCCCCACGCGTGCCGGGCGAACCGCCAGCCGACCTCGACGTCGTCCGGGTACCAGCGGTGCCGGTGCAGGCCGCACATCCCGAGCAGGACGTCGTCCGCGCGCCGGACGACCGGCAGCAGCCCGAGCCCCTCGCGCTCGTGGAAGGCCTCGCCGTACCGGGCGAACCCGTCGGACGCCTCCCGGGTCATCGGGCCGCCCAGGTGCGCCATGACCTCGCGGTCGGTGTTCAGCGCGAAGTACGCGTCGAGGTCCGGCGGACGCCAGCGGGTCAGGACATCGAGACGCTCGGTCCGGAGCAGGGTCGCCACCACGGACGCGACGCTACCGCCGGCACGTCACCCTGCGCTCACGGCTGCGGCTCCGGCTGCGGCTCCGGCAGCGTCAGGGCGACGAGCATGTCGAGCCCGCGGGCGAGCGCCGCGGGCACGTTCGTGTCCTGGGCGACGACCGTGACGCCGCGGTGCACCACCTCGTACCGCCGCAGGTCCGCGCCGAGCGCGAGGTACTCGCGATCGCGGTCGAACAGGCCCGACCGGTCGAGCTCGGCGACGACGGCCGCCGCCGTCGCCGGCCCGACCGGCCGGTCGGTCACGACGCCGTTCCGGTCGACCCGGCACGTGCCGTCGTCCTCGAGGACGACGCCGTACCGCATCCCGGTGAACCCGCCCTCGACCACCAGGCTGACGGTCACTGGACCCCGACGCTGCGCCAGGCCGCGCGGACGACCTGCGCGGCGCCCTTGGGCGCGCGGCCGGCCTTGACGAGCACCCGCGCGGACGTCGCGACCTGCTGCGCGGCCTGCGCGAAGCTCGCCGTCGGCGACAGGAACTGTAGGGCGTGGTACCAGATCCGGGCCGCGGTCACGGTGTCACCGAGGTCGACAGCGGCGAGGTAGAACGCCCGGTTCGGGATGCCCGAGTTGATGTGCACACCACCGAAGTCTGCCGTCCCGGTGTAGCGGTCGGCGTAGTGCGCGGGCTGCGGGTCCTTGCCGAAGACCGGGTTGTCGTACGCCGTCCCCGGGGCGCGCATCGAGCGCAGCGCCTCGCCGTAGAGCTGCGGGCCCATGATCTCGTCGCCGATGAGCCAGTCCGCCGACGCCGGCGTCTCGCCGTTCGCCCATTGCGTGACCGTCGTCCCGAAGACGTCGCTGAAGTGCTCGTTGAGCGCGCCCGGCTCGTTCTTGTAGACCAGACCCGACGTGAACTGCGTGACGCCGTGCCCGAGCTCGTGGGCGACGACGTCGAGCGAACGGGCGAAGCCGCTGAAGATGACGCCGTCGCCGTCCCCGAAGGTCATCTCGTCGCCGTCCCAGAACGCGTTGTTGTAGCTCGTCGCGAAGTGGACGTTGAGGACGAGGTCGAGCGCGCGGTTGTCGATCGACTCACGCTCGAAGACCGTCGTGAGGAACCGGCGCACGAGACCCGCGTTGTCGTACGCGTTTGTCACGTCGACGTCGTCCGTCTCCGGCTGCCCCTCGGCCCGCACGAGGTTCACCCGCTGCGTCGTGCCGTGCTGCAGGTCGTACACCTCGCGGCGGCTCGTGCCGGTCGGCGCGGGCGCCAGGGCCGGTGCGGCGCCCGGACCGGCGTCGACCTTCGTGATGGCCGTCGCGCGGTTCTTGCGGCTCGCGTCGGCGAGCTCGAGCTGCTTCTTCTCGGCCGCCGGCCCGTCGGCGTTCTTCGCGACCTCGCGCTGCACGTGCGGCGGCACGAAGAAGCAGTGCGCCCGGTCCGTCGTCCGGCCCGTCGTTCGGTCCGTCATGGTGCCCTCCCCTGTCCGGTGGCCGCGCAACTGCGACCACCGGACAGAGCAGGGACGAACCGGACCTAATACCTGTCAGGCCGGTACGACGTTCACCAGCTTCGGGGCCCGGACGACGACGGTCCGGATCCCCTTGCCGTCCAACGCCTTCTGCACCCCGGGGGTGGCCAGGGCCAGCTCCCGCAGGGCGTCCTCGGTGATCGAGGGCGACACCTCCAGGCGGTCCCGGACCTTGCCGGCGACCTGGACGACGCACGTGACCGTCTCGGTGACGAGTAGCCCCTCCTCGACGACGGGCCACCCGGCCAGGGCGACGCAGGGCTCGTGGCCCAGCGCGGACCACATGTCCTCGGCGGTGTACGGCGCGAACAGCGACAGCAGGATCGCGACGGCCTCGGTCGCCTCGCGGACCGCCGGGTCCGCGGGGCCGGCGCCGGAGTCGATGACCTTGCGGGTCGCGTTGACCAGCTCCATCACCTTGGCGACGACGACGTTGAACCGGAAGCCCTCGACCAGGGTCGACGCCTCGTGGACCGTGCGGTGCGTCTGGCGGCGCAGCGCGACGTCCCCGGTCGAGACGTCCGCACCGACCGGCGACGAGACGTCCTGCGCCAGCCGCCAGGCCCGCGCCAGGAACCGCGCGGAGCCGGCGGGCGAGACGTCCTTCCAGTCGATGTCGTCCTCCGGCGGGCCGGCGAACGCCATCGTCAGCCGGACGGCGTCCACGCCGTGGTCGGCCAGTTGGTCGGACAGCCTCACCAGGTTGCCGCGCGACTTGCTCATCACCGAGCCGTCCATCAGGACCATGCCCTGGTTCAGCAGCCCGGAGAACGGCTCGACGAAGTCGACCATCCCCATGTCGTGCAGCGCCTTGGTGAAGAACCGCGCGTACAGCAGGTGCAGGATCGCGTGGGTCACGCCGCCGACGTACTGCTCGACGGGCAGCCACTGCTTGACCAGCTCGGGGTCGAACGGGACGTCGTCCCGCTCCGGCGAGACGAACCGCAGGAAGTACCACGACGAGTCGACGAAGGTGTCCATCGTGTCGGTGTCGCGCTGCGCGGGGCCGCCGCACTGCGGGCAGTCGACGTTGACCCAGTCGGTCGCCCCGCCCAGCGGCGAGGTGCCCTTCGGCTTCAGGTCCAGACCCTCGGACGGCGGCAGCTCGACGGGCAGCTGGTCGTCCGGGACGCGGACCTCGCCGCACGCCGGGCAGTGCACGATCGGGATCGGCGCACCCCAGTAGCGCTGGCGCGAGATCAGCCAGTCGCGCAGCCGGTAGTTCGTCGTCTCCTTGCCCAGGCCCTTGCCGGCCAGCAGCTCGACGATCGCCGTGATCGCCTCGGCCTTCTGCAGACCGTCCAGCGGGCCGGAGTTGACCATCGCGCCGACGCCGGCGGTCGCCGTCCCCGACACGGCCGGGTCCGGCAGCGGCTCGCCGTCCTCGCCGCGGACGTCGACGACGGTGCGTACCGGCAGCCCGAAGGCCCTGGCGAAGTCCAGGTCGCGCTGGTCGTGCGCCGGGACGGCCATGATCGCGCCGTGGCCGTAGTCGGCCAGGACGTAGTCGGCCGCGTAGACCGGGATCTTCTCGCCGTTGACCGGGTTCACCGCGTACCGCTGCAGGAAGACACCGGTCTTCTCGCGGTCGGTCGACAGCCGCTCGATCTCGCTCGTGCCGCGGACCTTCTCCAGGTACGTCGCGAACTCGGCGCGCACCGGTGCGGGCGAGGCCGCGACCAGGTCGGCAGCCAGGTCGGAGTCGACCGCGACGACGAAGAACGTCGCGCCGTACAGGGTGTCGGGGCGCGTCGTGTAGACGGTGACGTCACGGTCGGCCTGCTGCGCGCCGCCGTCCGCCGTCGTGTCCGCGCCCTCGATGACGAAGGTGACGTCCGCACCCTGCGAGCGCCCGATCCAGTTGCGCTGCATGGTCAGGACCTTGTCCGGCCAGCGGCCCTCCAGCTGGGACATGTCGTCCAGCAGCCGGTCGGCGTAGTCGGTGATCCGGAAGTACCACTGGGTCAGCTTCTTCTTCGTGACCGGGGTGTCGCAGCGCTCGCACAGCCCGTTGACGACCTGCTCGTTCGCCAGCACGGTCTGGTCGTTGGGGCACCAGTTGACCTGGCTCGGCCGGCGGTACGCCAGGCCGCGCTCGTGGAACTTGTTGAACAGCCACTGGTTCCACTTGTAGTACTCGGGGTCGCACGTCTGCAGGACGCGGTCCCAGTCGAACGAGCACGCGTAGCGGCGCATCGACGCCTTCTGCTGCGCGATGTTGTCGTACGTCCAGCCGCGCGGGTCCAGGCCGCGCTTGATGGCGGCGTTCTCGGCGGGCAGGCCGAAGGCGTCCCAGCCGATCGGGTGCATGACGTTGAAGCCGCGCTGCACCCAGTAGCGCGCGACGACGTCACCCAGCGCGTACGCCTCGGCGTGACCCATGTGCAGGTCGCCGGAGGGGTACGGGAACATGTCGAGCACGTACTTCTTCGGTCGCGGGTCGGCCGGGTCGCCGCTGCGGAACGGGGCCTTCTCGTCCCAGACCGGCAGCCACCGCTCCTGGATCGCCTGCGCGTCGAAGCGCGCGGCGCGGCCGTCGGTCTCCTCGATGGTGCTGCCGTCGGACGGCGCGCCCGCAGGCGTCGCGTCGGTCTGCGTCATGGTGTCCTCGCCTAGGTCGCTGCTCGATGGTGACCGGGTCGTCTCCGGTGGGGCAGGTGCCCCGGAAATGACGAAGCCCCTCGCGCATGGAGGGGC
Source organism: Kineosporia sp. R_H_3 (assembly GCF_002198675.1). Classification (GTDB taxonomy): domain Bacteria; phylum Actinomycetota; class Actinomycetes; order Actinomycetales; family Kineosporiaceae; genus R-H-3. Next base: position 5,953 of record NZ_MWLL01000192.1, read on the forward strand.
AGCCGCGCCGAGTCGCCGTGAGGCGTTCTGCTCAGCGCGGCCCGGTAAGGAGCAGCGAGGTCCGCATGGGGCCAGGGTAGCCCACCGTCACGGTGACCTTCGAACCGGTTGACGATCCCCGCAGGTGCGTGTCGGTGCGCTCAGGGGGCCGGCGGCGCGGTGACGAGCGGCTCGGGGACCTCCCGGACGAACGGGTCGCCGGCCTCGACCGTGCCGACCCAGGCGTACCAGTCCCAGCCGAGGTGGCGGTACTCGACGTGGTCGAACTCGCGGTCGAACAGGTCCGGGTCCGGCCCCTGCGGCAGGTGGGCGAAGCCGCCGCCGTCGGCGACGATGTCGTACGAGTCGCGGAAGACGGTGCCGCCGGCGGGCACCTGCTCGGCGCGCACGACCGGGTAGAGCCCGACGGTCCGGGGCAGCGTGGCGTCGAGCCACGGCTCACCCGGTGGGACATCGACCGGGGGCAGGCTCTGGACGGCGTCGTCGAGGGCCGTGAGGCTGACGAACCACCGCAGCTCGAGCGCGGCACCGGACCGGCCGAGCCCGAGCGCGCCGAGGATGATCACCGGCACGGCGGCCCAGCGGACGACGTCCGCCCGGGTCATGGCCGGCAGCTGCCGGTTCTGCAGCCCGCGGACGAGGCGGACCGCCCACGCGGCACCGAGGCCGGCGCTGAGCCACGTGCCCGCGAAGAGCGTCACGAGGTCGACCCCGGGCGTGCTGTACGCGAAGGCGAGCGTCGCCGCCGCCCCGCAGGTCGCCAGGAGGAAGGCGCGCCGCGGCGGGATGCCCGACCCGAAGCCCCCGATCATCCCCCGACGGTACGCCGATGTCCGGTTCGTCCGCGAGGCCGCCACGCGCCCCGGCCCGCCGCCGGGTGCCGCGGCAACTTTCCACGATGCGGCACCGGATCGCTGGCGCGCCGGGGCTCGCGCGCACACGCTGGAGGGGTCAGGGATTCGACGACGTGTCCCGGCCCTCTCCCCTTCTCCCGCCGTCATGACCTGCCCGGAGGTCCGTGTGTCCGTCACGTCGCACCCGAACGCCGCGACCGCTGCCCAGACCGTCGTCCGCGCCCTGCTCGACGAGCACCGGCCCGGTCACTGTCTGCCCGGCCCGATGTACCACGACCCCGCCGTGCACGCCGCGGACCTCGACCTCGTGTGGCACCGGGAGTGGGTGTTCGCCGGCCACGAGTGCGAGCTCGCCGAGCCGGGCGCCTACATCACGCTCACCGTCGGCACCCACCCGCTCGTCGTCGTCCGCGGCACGGACGGCGTGCTCCGCGCGCTGCACAACGTGTGCCGGCACCGCGGCGCCGTCCTGTGCGAGGCGCCGTCCGGCAACACCCGCCGCAAGCTCGTCTGTCCCTACCACCAGTGGGCGTACGAGCTCGACGGCTCGCTCTACAAGGCGCGGGCGATGCCCCCGGACATGACGCCGTCCGAGCTCGGGCTGCGTCCCGCGCACGTCGGGACCGCGAGCGGCCTCGTCTTCGTGTGCGTCGCCGACACCCCGCCGCCGTTCGAGCCGTTCGCGGCCACGGTCGCGGCGCACCTCGCGCCGTTCGACCTCGCCGGCGCGAAGATCGCCCACGAGTCGGTGCTCGTCGAGCAGGGCAACTGGAAGCTCGTCATGGAGAACAACCGGGAGTGCTACCACTGCCGGCTCTCCCACCCCGAGCTCGCGAAGTCGTTCCCGCTGGCCCCGCTGCACAGCGGCGGCGGCAGCGAGGACGAGGCCCGCGCGACCGCCGAGGTCGTCGCGGCGTGCGAGGCCGCCGGGCTGCCGAGCGGGTTCCTCATGAGCGACGACTTCCAGTACCGGGTCATGCGGATGGCGCTCGAGCACGCCCGCTCGATGACCATGGACGGCGAGCCGGCCGTCGCGCGCCGCTGGGCCGGGCTGCCGGGCGAGGACGCCGTCCACGACGTCGGCGACGTGCTCCTCTACCACTACCCCTCGATGTGGAGCCACTACGTCGGCGACCACGCGCTGACCTTCCGGATGCTCCCGACCGGCCCGACGACGACCGAGCTGCGGACGACGTGGCTCGTGCCGGCGGACGCCGTGGAGGGCGAGGACTACGACCTCAAGACGCTCACCGAGGTGTGGCTGGCGACGAACGACCAGGACACCGCGCTCGTCGAGCGCACGCAGCGCGGGGTGATGTCGCCGGCGTTCGTCCCCGGGCCGTACTCCGAGGTCGAGGAGGACGGCGTCATCCAGTTCGTCGCCTGGTACACCGCACGGCTGCGGGCAGGGCTGGGCTGCAGCTGAGCCCCGGGGCCGCTAGGCCGCGAGCAGGAACCCGACGACGACGAGGCCGACCGCGGCGAGGGTGAGCCGGAACGCCAGGCGGCCGCGCTCGGCCGCGGTGCCGGCGAGGAGCACTCCCCCGGCGGCGCTCGCGGCGCCGGCGACGAGGACGGCGAGCGCGAGCGGGGTGCGGTCGGGGGCGCCGAGCGCGAGGACGACGGCGGCCGCGGCGACGAGCACGGCGGTCACCGTGAGGGACCGGACGGGGCCGACCCGCTGCGGCAGGCCGCGGACGCCGGTCGCGGCGTCCGCCTCGGTGTCGCCGACGGTGTTCGCGAAGTGCGCCGCGAGGCCGAGGAGCGCGGTGCCGGCCATGACGGCGAGCGGGGGCCAGCCGAGGTCCAGCGGGCCCGAGGCGGTCAGCTCGAGGGTCGACGCGTACGCCTCGGAGACGGCCTCCCCGACGACCTCCGCGTCGATCGAGGCCGCGTGCCACAGCGCCTGCGTCGCGAACGCCGGCAGCAGCCCGAAGGCGACGACGTACGGGACGCCGGAGAGGACCGTCCCCTTGAGGCCGAGGTCGTACGCCCAGCCCGCGGCGACGACGACGGTGTGGACGACGCCGGCCGCCGTCCCGAGGGCGAACGACACGGCGAGGCAGGCGACGACGGCGACACCCGCCGCGACGGCGACCGTGCGGCGGCCGACGAGCCCGGCCGCGACCGGCTTGTCGGCCCGCGCGGCGGCGGTGTCGCGGGCGGCGTCCACGGCGTCGTTGCACCAGCCGATCGAGAGCTGGCCGAGCAGGAGGGCGAGGGCGAGGAGCGCGAGCCGGCCGCCGTCCAGCCCGATGACGGCCCCGTAGGCGGTGACGAAGCCGGTGACGAACGCCGTCGGCAGCGGGTGGCAGGCGGTGAGGAGCCCGCGGACGGCGGTCATGGACGCCGACGGTACCGGCGCCCCGCTGTGCGCGCGCTGCCGCGCGGGTGGATCAGACCTCGGTGCGGGGCGACGGGTCGCGCGGCGGGGACGCCAGGTCGCCGCCGCGGCGGTCCTGGCTCTGGCGGCGCAGCGAGCGCCGCAGCCGCATGTCGGCGTCCGCGCGGTTGAGCAGGGAGCCGAGGTCGCCGTCGTCCCAGGGCACGAGGGTCGCCGAGCCGATGCTCAGCCGGGACGGCCAGACCGTCTCGTCGACGGGCGGCGCGGCGCGGAGGATCTCGCGCATCCGGCGCTCCATCTCCAACGGAGAGGTGCCGGTGCCCGGCCCGACGACGACGAACTCGTCGCCGCCGACGCGGCACACGAGGTCCGTCTGCCGGACCGAGCCGTTGAGCGCCTCGGCGACCGCGACGAGCAGGTCGTCGCCGCGCTCGTAGCCGAGCTCGGCGTTGACGAGGGAGAAGCCGTCGACGTCGACGAAGAGGGCGTGGACCGCCTCGCCGCGGCGGCGCGAGAGCTCGATCATCGGGGCGGCCATGAGCCCGAGGCCGCGCCGGTTGAGCACGCCGGTCAGGGCGTCGTTGACGCGCAGGGTCTCGGCGGACTGCCGGGCCGTCTCGACGACGGCCGCCTGGTGCGCGAGGGCGCGGCGCAGGCCGACGACGAGGACGACGGCGCCGGCGACGAGGCCGGTCGAGAGGACGGCGCCCGCCGCACCCGCGCCGCGGACGACGGCGGCGGCGGACCCGAGGGCGACGGCCGCGAGGGTGACGGCGAGGACGACCCCGGTGGTGCGCACGGAACGCAGGGCGAGGACCGCGACGACGGACAGGACGCCGGCCGCGGCGAGCAGCGGCGTCGCGACGGCGGTCGCACCGGCCCCGGCGGCGACGGCGCAGGCGGCGGTCGTGAGCGCGACCGAGCGCTCCGACGGCGGACGGCGCAGCGCGGCCACCGCGGCGGCGGCACCGAGCCAGAGGGCGAGGGCGGCGTCGACCGAGGCGACGGCGGCGACAGCGGCACCGTTGCCCGTTCCGAGCAGCACCGCGACCGCGGCCGTCGCCTGGGCGACGGCGAGGCCGCCGAGCAGCCACGGCACGGCGGGCACCTCGTCCCGGACCGGCGCGGCCGGCTCCGGGAGGGGGGCGCTGACGATCGGGGCCGGGTCAGCCGGCTGCACGACGCTCACGGACGTTCTCTCGGCCCGCCGGGCCGGGCGCTTGAGAGCGGCCGGTCGACGTGTCCGCACGCGGCCGCGGCGGGCCGGCGCAGGCGCGGCGAGATTCGTGCACGAGACTTCTCATGACCCGGCGACCCCGGACGACAGGTGCTGCACGCCGCCGGTCACATCTTCATGTCGACCATGCGGCCGAGGTTCTTGTTGGCCTGGGAGACGGGGGACGGCGGCGGAAGCTCGGGCATGCGGGGCATGGGCGAGTTCTGCACCTGGGACTTGAGCTGCTGCAGAGTCTGCGTGAAGATCGCAAGGGCTCCACCGCCAGAGACACCACTGACGGCCATGGCGCACCTCCTCGGAAGGTTGGACACCACTTCTTCGGCGCGCAGCACGGCGACGATCAGTGTCTCCCCCGGCATTCACCGCCGTGGTCGACCTGCCACCCGTCCGGCCCAGCCCGCTCCCCCGGCGTCCACGCACGACGACGACCCGGCGGGTCCTTCGGACGGCGCGCGCGACGTCCTGAGCGGCGGAGCGGGTGTCGGCCGACCGCGTGAACCGGTCGACGGAGGGTGACGCCGGGCCGGCGTCCGGGTGCTCCGCGGGCCCGGACCGGGGCCTACTCGGGCTCGAACGAGTACATCCCGGCGGCCGGGACGTGGGCCGCGGGCTCGGTCCGTCGCGGTCCGCGACCGTTCGGGGGCACGAAGAGCACCGGCTCGAGGTGGGCGGCCGAGAAGCCGTCCTCCCAGGGCAGCCGCCCCTCGGCGTCCGAGACGACGAGCTGGCGCACCCGGGCGACCGGGCCGTAGAGGCGCAGGACGGCGTCCAGGTGGTCCTGGAGCCAGGTGACGTCCCAGAGCTGGGCGCGGGGGTCGCCGTGGACGAGGTCCGGGATCGGCTCGCCGTCCGCGAACTCGTCGCCGTTGAGCAGCCGCCACGCGAGGTCGTCGAGGACGAGCGTGCCGGTCTTCATCCGCAGCCCGTAGACGACGATCTCGGGCAGGCCGCGTTCGGTGAGGCCCGCGAGGTACTGGAACGCCGGCGACGACCCGTCCTGACGGGCGGGCACGTGCTGGACGACCCACTCGTTGCGCGCGATCTCGGCGCGCCAGGCGCGCTCCTGGGCCTGCTCGGGGCTCAGCGTCTGCACCTCGACCTCAGGCTGACGCGTGGTGACCGAGCGACCACGGATCGTGTCTAAGAAGCCCACGAGCCACAGTGTTGCGCCACGGGAGGCTCCGTGCAGGCGAATCCGGTCGTTCGTTCGGAGGACGAAACACGGGAGCTCCGGGCTCAGCCCCGCATCGCCCCCGCCCAGCGCCAGTCCCCGCCCGGGCCGAGGTACTCGACGCGGTGGATCTCCTCGTCGGGCAGGTCCGGGCCGTCGTCCACGTCGCCGTGCGCCCAGGCGAGCGCGGTCGCATGGTCGCCGAACTCGTGGTCGGCGATCTCGTCGCCCATCGGGTCGAGGAAGCGGTAACGGGTCACCGGTCCAGGAGTACGCCCCGCCGGGCCGAGCGGGGATCTCAGTTCGAGACGGTCAGCGGACGGCGACCCGGCCGCCCAGCCGGGCCAGCAGCCGGCTCGTGGTCGGCGCCACGGCGGCGCGGGCGGCGGCCGCGGCGGCGGGCGCCGGCTCGATCCCGGCGGGCTTCTCCGGCGTGAAGAGCCACGTCGTGAAGAAGGCGTCGAGGTCCTTGCCGGACAGCTGCTCGGCGAGCGCGACGAACTGCGCCGTCGTCACGGTCCTGCCCGACCGCACGGCCGCCCAGCGCTTCAGCAGCCTGAAGAAGACGTCGTCGCCGATCTCGAGCCGCAACGCGTGGAGGGTCATCGCCCCCCGGTCGTAGACGGGGCCGTCGAAGAGCGCGTCCGGGCCCGGGTCGCCGATGACGAGGGACCAGCCCGGGTCGTCGGCGGGGGTCGACGCGAGGCCGTCGAAGATCTCCTGCGCCGTCGCCGACCCCTCGTGCTCGCTCCACAGCCACTCGGCGTACGTCGCGAAGCCCTCGTTGAGCCAGATGTGCTGCCAGCGCCTCACCGGGAGGTCGTCGCCGAACCACTGGTGCGCCAGCTCGTGGACGATGACGCCGTCGCCGGAGCTGCTGTCCCCGAAGAACACCGGCGCGTACACCGGCCGGGTCTGGGTCTCCAGCGCGAACCCGAGGCGCGGGTCGTCGGTGACGATGCCACCGGCCGAGCGGAACGGGTACGGGCCGAACGTGCTGCTGAGAAAGTCGATGATCTCGGGCTGGCGGGCCAGCGACGCCGCCGCGACGTCCCCGACCGCCGGGACGAGGTCGGGGGTCGTCGCCACCCAGTCGGTGTCGTTGCCCGGGCTGCCCTCCGGCGCACCGGGGATCGCCCAGCCGTCGAGCGGGTCGGCGTCCGCCTCGAAGGACGTCGAGCCGGTGCCCGTGGAGACGACGACGTCGTCGAGGAAGACACCGCTGCCCTGGAACACCTCGTCGCTCGCGTAGCTGATCGACAGCTCGACCGGGCCGCCGGCGTAGGCGGCGAGGTCGACCGACCAGTCCTCGTAGCCGTCGCTCGCACCGCTCGCCGCCCACCACGCGCCGGTCGTGCCGGTGGGGCTGCACGTGTCGGCGTCGACGACGCTCTGGTACCGCGCCAGGACCGGGTGCAGGGCATGCCAGCCGGAGACGCACGACAGGCCCGTGTCCTGGCTGGTGTGGCCGTTGGTGTCGGGCAGCGTCGTCCAGTCGTCCTGGCCCGGCGTGCGGGCCTCGACGAACACGAAGTCCCAGCCCGGCTCGGTGTCCCGGGCGATCCGGAAGCCGACGGACGCCCCGCCGGTCGGGACGTCGACGACCCGGGTCAACCGCTTGTACGACGCGTCCGACCGCTGCGAGTAGAGGTACCGGCTGCCGGTCGACGGGCCCACCGCGGGGTCGAAGAGGTCGCTGTCGACGGCGTCGACGTACCGCAGCCCGCCGGCCCGGTACGAGGTCACGTCGTACCCGCCGATCGCGAGCGTCACGAGGTACGAGGCCATCGGGTCGGTGGCCTCCCAGGTCCAGCGGGTCAGGCTCCCCCGCCGCTGCTTCTGCGTGAGGACGCCGTTCGACACGACGTCCAGGGCCTTCGGGGCGGTCACGTGCAGCGTGTACGACGCACGGTCGGCGGGGTGGTCGTTGACCGGGAACCACGTCGCCGCGACGTGCGGCTGGCCCACGACGAGCGCTCCGTCGTCCGTGTGCAGGAAGCCGGACTCCCCGACCTGCTCCACGATCGTCTCCGGCACGCCGTCGTAGCGGACGACGGCGGTCCACCGGTGCCCCTTCGCCAGCCCTTTCGCCGGGACGACGACGAGCTCCTGACCCGCGCGGCGCCAGCGGGCCGGCCGGCCGTCCACGGTGACCGACCGGACCGTGAGCCCGACGAGGTCGAGGTCGAACGACGACAGGTTCTGCGTCGCCCGCGCCTCGATCGTGGCGACGCCCTTCAGGCGGTCCTTCGCGGGCTCGTACCGCAGGTCCAGGTCGTAGTGCCGGACGTCGTAGCCGCCGTTGCCGTCGAGCGGGTAGTAGGGGTCCCCGATCCCGGGGGCGCCCGGGGTGAACCGCGGGGTCGCGGCATCCGCCGCGGACGGTGCGACCACCACGACGACCGCCAGCAGTGCAGCGGCCCCTGACCTGAACATGGCTCTCACGACGGTCCCCCCGGTCCTCGCACGATGCGTGGCGGCCATGCTGCCACCCCACGGACGTGCGCGAGAGGATCTTGCCGAGAAGTCGCTGCGGCCCCGCGGCTAGTAGGTGAAGGTCGTCACCAGGGTGTGGACCTGGGCCGCGAGCGTGGCGAGGTCGGTCGCCGACTCACGGGCCGCCGTCGCCCCCTGGCTCGTCTGGTCGGCGGTGCCGGCGATGGCCGCCATCGACTCGTTGACCTGGCCGGCGCCCCCCGTGACCTCGCTGACGGTACGGGCGATCTCCTGGGTGACGGCCGACTGCTCCTCGACGGCGGCGGCGATCGTCGTCTGCTTCTCGTGGATCGTGCCGATGATGGTGCCGATCTGCTCGATGGCCTCGGTGGCCCGCACCGTCGTCGCCTGGATCGACGCGATCTTCGCGGTGACGTCGTCGGTCGCCCTGGCCGTCTGGTTCGCGAGGTCCTTGACCTCGGCGGCGACGACCGCGAAGCCCTTGCCGGCGTCCCCGGCGCGCGCGGCCTCGATGGTCGCGTTGAGCGCCAGCAGGTTCGTCTGCTCCGCGATCGAGGTGATCGTCCGGACGATCTCGCCGATCTCCGTCCCCGCCGCGTCGAGCTCGGCGACCGACGCGGACGTGGCCTGCGCGGCGTCCACGCCCTCGCCCGCGACCGCCGTCGCGGACGACGCCTGGTGGGCGATCTCGGAGATCGACGCCGACAGCTGCTCGGTGGCCGCGGACATCGTCGCGATCGACCCGGTCATCTCGCTCGTCGCCGCGGTCACGACGGCGGCGCCCTGGGAGGTCTCCGCGGCGTTCGTGCCGAGCTGGGACGAGACGGCACTGAGCTCCTCGGACGCCGCCGACAGCGTCGTCGACGAGTCGGCGAGAGCCGTCACGACCTCGCGCACCGAACCGACGGCGCCGGCCAGCGCGTGCGCCATGTCGGCGATCTCGTCGGAGCCGCGGGTGTCGATCTCGACCGTGAGGTCCTTGGCCGCGACCCGGCGCAGCGCCGCGACCATCCGGCGGACCGGCCCGGTGATCGACCGGGTGATCGCGACCGCCACCCCCGCCAGCAGCACCAGCCCGACCAACGACACGATCGCGACGAGCGTCTGCACCTCGCGGCCGGTCCGCTCGGTGGCCGCCGTCTCGGTGGCAGCCAACGACCCGAGGTCAGTGACGAGCGCCGCGTTCGCGGCCTCGAGCTCGTCGGCGTCCTGGTTGAGCGTGTCGACGAGCTCGACCGCCCGTGCGCTCGACGGGTCCGTGGACAGGAGCTCGGGCATGGCCTTGTCGGTCGCCGCGACGTACGCGTCCGCGCGGGTCCTCAGACCGCCGAGCTGCTCGCGGGTCCGCGCCGGCAGCTCGAGGCCGTCCATGGCGGACCACGTCCGGGTCAGGTCCTCCCGGACGTGCGCGAGCCGGGCCCGGGCGTCCGCGCGGTGCTCGTCGTTCGTGGCCAGGAGCGCCGCCCGCTGCACACCCGCCAGCTCCGCCAGGTCCCGCTCCACGGCGGTCGCCTCGGCCCGCGCCAGCGACAGCGCTGCGGACTCCGCGGTCTGGGACCGCATCGAGCCGACCAGGGTGAAGGCCGTGCCGCCGAGGACGACGGCCGTGAGCACACCGACCCCGGCGAGGACTCCCAGCTTCCTGCCCACCGTGAAACGCATACCTGCTCCGGTCGTCGTGGCCCCCTGACCTGGAGGCCGTGCCGCGCGAGAACGTCACCACGTCCTCCGCGATGGGTATCGGCCGCGACCCCGACCACGTCGAGGGATGTTCACCCGTTCGGTGCAACGGCCTCGGGACGGCGGGTACCGCACCGGCGGTGCGGCGCGACCTCTAGGCTGCGTGGCAGCAGCCCGCCCGTCGCCGGCGGGGCCCCCTGCAGGACGCCGGGCGAGGTCCGCGTCATCATGAGGGGCCGCCCCGTCCGCTCGACGTCGGAGCGCAGCCCTTCGCGCGGGGCCGCGCTCGTCGTCCGGTCGCCAGACCGTGCGGCAGGTTGCTGCCGCGTGCCCGGCGTTTCGGTGGACCGGCATTTCGGAGGAGGAGTCTGTGGCTGACCCAGGCCGGCGACGGACGGGTGCTCGTCGTCCCGCCCAGCGGACGCAGCGCCCTGCCCGCCAGGGCGGCGACGTCGGCTCGGTGCTCGCCCAGACCGTCCGCGACGTCGAGGCGGCCGTCCGCAAGGGCCGTGTCACGCCGTCCGTCCGGACGACGTTCCAGGCCGTGACCCTCATGCTGCGCGACGAGCGCACCCGCGTGCAGGCCGACACGACCGTCACCGACCGCAAGCGCGACGAGCAGCTCAAGCGCCTGGACGGCATCGCGGCGATCCTCGTGCGGATCGCGGTGCGGGACGCCGGGCTGCTCGCCCTGCTCTCCGACGACGCCAACGTCTCGGACGGCGCCCGCTCGCTCAAGCGCGACCTGCAGCGCGCGGCCGGCATCGAGACGGCCGCCGAGGAGGAGGCGCCGCCCCCGCGGCAGGTCGCCGCGACGACCGAACGACAGGTCGTGCCGCAGTCGGTCACCTCGCGCCAGCTCGCCAACCCGTTCCTCGCTCCCGACGTCTCCACGCCGCGACCGGAGCAGGTCCGCCCGCGCCGGCTCGCGAGCTGGGAGCTCATCGGGCCGCTGCTCAGCTCGTTCGAGCGCGCCGGCGGCGCCCCCGCCTGCATGACGCTGCCGGGCCCCACCGCCCGGTTCACCCCGCTCGGCCAGGAACTCATGCCGCACCAGGGCCGGCTCGTCGCGGCGGCCGCCGCCGGGCACCGGACCTTCCTGCTCGCGGACGAGCCCGGGCTGGGCAAGACGGCCCAGGCCCTGCTCGCCGCCGAGGCCGCCGACGCCTACCCGCTGCTCGTCGTCGTCCCGAACGTCGTCAAGACGAACTGGGCCCGTGAGGCCGCCCGCTGGCTGCCGCACCGGGCGGCGACCGTGGTCCACGGCGACGGCGACACGGTCGACGGCTTCGCCGACATCGTCATCGTCAACTACGACGTGCTCGACCGGCACCTCGGCTGGCTCGGCGACCTCGGCTTCCGCGGCATGGTCGTCGACGAGGCGCACTTCATCAAGAACAAGACGTCCCAGCGGTCGAGGAACGTCCTCACGCTCTCGCAGCGGGTCCGCAACCGCACCGCACGGCCGCTGCTCATGGCGCTCACCGGGACGCCCCTCATCAACGACATCGACGACTTCCGGGCGATCTGGCAGTTCCTCGGGTGGATCGACGACACCCGCCCGATCGGCGACCTCATGGCCGCGCTCGAGAACTCGGGCCTGACGCCGGCCGACCCCGGCTTCCACAGCACCGCCCGCCAGTGCGTCATCGACATGGGCATCGTGCGGCGCCGCAAGGTCGACGTCGCGGCCGACATCCCGGCCCGGCGGATCGCCGACCTCCACGTCGAGCTCGACGGCGCCGCGGGCCGCTCGATCCGGGCGGCGGAGCGCGACCTCGCCGAGCGGATGGTGCGGCAGTACCGGACGGCGCTGGAGGCCCGCCCGACGAGCAGCTCCGCGGACGGCGTCGACCTCGACCTCGCCCACCGGATCGCCCGGGCCGAGCTCAAGCAGGCGAAGTCCGCGAAGACCGGCGACAACGTCTTCACGATGATGCGGCGGATCGGCCTCGCGAAGGCCGCGCTCGCCGCCGACTACGCGGCACAGCTGGCCCGCAGCGCCGGCAAGGTCGTCTTCTTCGCCAAGCACATCGACGTCATGGACGCCGCCGAGGACACGTTCGCCCGGCAGGAGGTCCGCTACTCCTCGATCCGGGGCGACCAGACCCCGACCGTGCGGCAGAGGAACATCGACGCCTTCGTCAACGACCCGGACGTCGCCGTCGCCGTCTGCTCCCTCACCGCCGCCGGCGTGGGCCTCAACCTCCAGGTCGCCTCGAACGTCGTCCTCGCCGAGCTCTCCTGGACCGACGCCGAGCAGACCCAGGCCATCGACCGCAGCCACCGGATCGGGCAGACCGAGCCGGTGACCGCGTGGCGGATCATCGCCGCCCAGACGCTCGACGCGCGGATCTCCGAGCTGATCGGGAGCAAGGCGGGGCTCGCCGCGCGGGCGCTGGACGGGTCGGACGAGGAGGAGACGGCCGGGGTGGACGTGCAGGTGGAGGCGTTGGTGGCGTTGCTGGTGGACGCGCTGGGGTGACGTCGCGGCCTACCGGACCGGACGACCAGCGAGCCGCAGTCGCAGGCTGAGGGTTGACCGGGGCCGCGGCGAGCGGGGTGAGCCGCTCGCCGGCGGGCCTCACGACGGAGACGTCGACGCGGCGTCGGACGCGACCGGGTGCGTGGCCGCGAGACCCGTCGCCGACGTCTCGGGCCGGATCCCGCGGACGAGCAGGTAGCCGATCATCCAGAACTCGCCGACGCTGGCGGGGACGGTGAGACCGTCGACGAGCCAGCCCGGGGCGCCGGCCAGCCCCGACCCGATGAGCGCACTGAGCACGTAGCCGCAGCCGCCGACGACCAGGATCCACCCGAGCGCCACGGGGAAGCGTCGCGTCGTGACCGCGGCCCAGCCCATCGGGATCAACCACAGGCCGAAGAACAGGGCCCCGACCCCCCACGCGTTCGCACTCAGCAGCTGCAGCACGCCCACCGTTGCCGTCGGGTCGCCGCCCGCGATCAGGGAGCGGTCGCCGGCGATGGCCGTCGCCGTGGCCATGAACACGGCGCTCGCCATGACGGCGACGGCGTTGACCAGACCGAAGGCCGCGACCGCGACCCCGGCGACGGGGCGCACCGGCCGGTAGAGCTTGTAGAACCAGACGGCAGCCAGGGCCTGGGTGACGACGACGCCCATCTCGAGGACGACGGCGAGCCGGGACAGACCCTGCTGCGTCGCGAGGTTGTCCAGCGTGGCCGCCGGATCACCCTCCACGTACAGCGCGGGCCGCAGCAGCAGGAAGCCCAGGCCTCCCGTGACGGCCAGGCCGAGGTACCAGGCACCGGTGACCCTGGCGGTGGTCTGCTGGTTCACGTCTGCTCCTTGTCGGCGGTTACGGCTCGTGCGACGTCCGTGGGCCGATCGGTGGTTCCCTCGTACGGCTCATCGTTGTCGCGTCACCGGGGCGGCGACGACGCGGACGCGAGCTCACGGGCGGTCGCCGAGGGACTCCCGGGCGAAGTCGACGGCCTCGGCGAGGACCGCCTGCCACAGGTCGCGGTCGACCGCGGGGATCGAGATCCACTCGCGGAACACCCTGCCGGCCGGGGCGAACGGCTCCCCGTCGCCGCTGTCGATGAGGTCACGGACCCGTTCGCGGGGCAGCTTGACCACCAGGCACCCGGTGCGGTCGTCGTACGAGGCCAGGAACCGCCCTGCCAGGCGGACGCACGGGTAGCCCATCATGGTGGCCCTGCCGATGGCGGGGTCGTAGAGAAGGTCGTCGGTGAGGGTGTCGTAGAGGGCGCGGGCGTCGTCCCCGCCGGAGGACTCCGACGGGGACGAGCCGCTGGCGCGAGAGGTCATCAGGCCGCCGGCGGGCTGAAGACGCCGAACCGGTTGCCGGACGGGTCACGCAGGTAGGCGAACGCCGGAGCACCGGGCCCGGGGTCCAGGTGCTTGCTGAGCACGGAGCCGCCGAGCTGCTCGGCATCGGCACAGGTGGCCTCGACGTCGGCGACGAGGATGTAGAACACGGCATGACCGGGCACCTGGCCCTGGGTGCCGAGGATGCCGCCCATCGGTCGGTCGGCGCCGGACGCCTTGATGTTGCGGTAGTCCATACCGCCCGCGGCGGCCGGCCCGTCGGCGTCGAAGCTCCAGTCGAACAGGTTGCCGTAGAACTTCTGCGCACCGTCCGGGTCGTCGGTGGCGACCTCGAACCAGGCCAGGGTTCCGGGTGCGGGGCTGGTCATGAATGACTCCTCGTGAGCTGGGCATGCCCACCACCGCGGCGGGCAGGACCCACGCTGCCCGTCGTCCGCGACAACCCTGTGTCGGTGTTTCGCGAGGAGTTCTCGCCGGTCGACGGGCTCCCCGTCGTGGGGTTCCCGTCCGGCAACCAGGCCTCCGGGCACAGCGCCGAGGCCGGCAGCTTCGTCTGATGCCCGTCCGCGACCGGCTCCGGCGACACCCGGTGCCCGCGCGGCTCGGTCGGGACGCGCTCGACGCGCAGGATCCGATCCATCCGGAACACCCGGTCCTCGCCCCGGAGCCGGCAGTAGGCCGTGAGGTACGAGCCGTTCGGACCCAGGACCACGTGCTGCGGCTCGACCACGCGCACGGTCTCGACCCCACCGACGTCGGTGTAGCAGATCCGCAGCCCGTGCCCCTCCCGCACGGCCGCCCACACCGCCTCGGCGACCCCGGCGTCCGGGTCTGCCACCGGCTGCACCAGCAACCTCACCTTGCCTGCGGTGGCACGGGCCTCCTCAAGGGCGCGGTCCGGCATCGCCGCGACGATCTTCTGCAGGGCGCTGCGGGAGTCCCGCCCGAAGAGCACGTGGGGGCTCTGGCTCAACGCGACCGCGACCGCGGCTGCCTCCCCCGGCGTGAAGTTGAGCGGCGGCAGGCTCATCGAACGGTCGAGCGAGTACCCGCCTGCCCGACCCGTCCGGGTGGCGAGCGGCACCCCGGCCTGGCCCAGGGCGCTCAGGTCGCGCTCGATCGTGCGGACGCTGACCTCGAAGACGTCCGCCAGCTGCCGGGCGGTGCGGCCCCGGGCACCGGCCGCCCGCAGCTCCTCCACCAGGGCGTACAGCCGATCCATGCGGTTCACGGGCCGCATCGTAGGGCGAGGGTCAGACAGGCAGGACGCGGCTCATGTATCGCGGCCACGGGGTAGCCCCAGCGTGGCCAGCAGGTCCTCGTGGAGCTGGATCCACACCAGATGGAGCGAGTCGCGGTCCGGGGCGTCCAGCCAGGCGTGCTCACCGTCCCCGACCCGGGCGAGCGCCGCCGCATAGAGCGGGGGGTACACCCCGAACCTCGGCAGGTGCACGGCGAGCCGGGCGCAGAGGTCGTCCAGCGAGCCCTGCAGCGACCGCAGCGCCGTGAGGACGTGATGGTCCCAGCGCAGGTCCTCGTGGTCGTTGGCCGCCAGCGGGTCGCGCGCCGTGGGCCGGATCTGCCATCGGGTGCACGCCTCCCCGAACCGTGCGTTGACCGGGAGGAAGTCGGCATGGACGGCGCGGACCGCGTCCGCGACGCCGAGCACGTCGAGCACCCGGGCCGCCCGGCGCTCGGTCTCGGCCTTCCCGCGCTCGGTGACCGACCAGCCCTCGCTGCCGCCGAACGCGGTCCGGCGCACCCAGCCGTACGCCTCGGCGTCCAGCAGGGAGTCCTCGACAGCCGAGAGGTCCAGCCCGTACCGGGCCGAGACCCGGGCCGCCGGGCCGTACCCGAGCACGCGCACTCCGTGCAGCGTCAGGTCGTCCAGGTCCTGCGCAGCGTCGTCGGCCATACGGGCAGCCTGTCAGACCGTTGCCACCCGCCAGGCTGCGTGACGGCGCGTCCACCCCGACTCGTGCCGTGCGACGGGGACTCGGTGCTCCGGCATGCGTTCTGCGCTGGTCAGCGGCCTGACCGTGGCCGGACCTGGCCCACACCGAGCACGGCATCACGACTCGTGACGGCCGAGCACCTTCTTGGGCGCCCGGTGGCGCCAGGCGGCGAGCATCAATCGCTGCAGCCGGTCGTACTGAGACAGCGCGAGGGCTTTCGAGCCCCTGACCCCCTCGATGCCATCTACCAGCCCGTGCCTCGCTACGGGCGCGACGGGACACGGCAGCCGGGCGTTCGGCCAGCTACGGACCTTGTCCAGCGGGACGGCTGCTGCATCGGCCTTCTGCACATGCGTCACCCCTTCCTCGCAGCCATCCGGCTGCGCGGCCTACCCCTCGTTCAGGGGCGAACGTCAGCCACGCACGCCGCCACTTCTCACGCTCGAGGTCCTCGTCCGACGAGCAATCGTCAAGACCTGTGGACGAAGATCTTGAGGCGACTGCCTTCCCGCGCAGCTTCCGGGGTCGGCACGGGCCAGGTGGTCAATGTGTTCGCGTTCACCGGTTGTTCCTGTGAGGCTGCTGGACGTGTCGGTGCCCGGAAGCAACCGTCGTACGGCCGGCTTGCTGGGGTTCGCGGTGCTCCTGGTGGGTGTGGCGGAGGCGCTGTCGCAGACGTACATCGTTCTGTACGGCGTCGATGTCCTGCACTTGTCGCCCCTGCAGGTGGGCTTGTGCTACTCCGCCAGCGGTGTCACCGGGATGGTCGCGGCGGTCTGGTGCGGTCGTCGCTTCGACCGGCGCCCTACTCGTCGGTGGCTGCTCGGGGTCGTGCTGGCCGGTGCACTGGGATGGGTGCTGCTCTCACAGGTCAGGTCGTTCGCAGCCGTTCTCCTACTGTGCCTGACCCTGATCGGCGTGCTCACGGGAGCCGGCTTCCCGCAGCTGTTCGCGTTCGCCCATGCGCGGTTGCCGGGTGACCGGACGGCCCGGGCGCTGCGTACCGTCTGGTCAACCGCGTGGACGCTCGGCCCGGCTCTTGCCGCCGTCGTCGTCGCATGGCGTGGTTACGTCACCGTCTTCGGACTGGCCGCCGCGATGCTCGTGCTGGCGGCGGTCACAGTCAGCGCGTCGGGGCGAGCGCAGCCATCTACCCCCAGCAGCGCGGGCGACGACCGAGAACCACCTCCTAGCGTGCCGCAGGCGGCGTTGATGCTCGTGCTGGGCGGGTCGTCGCTGTTCTTCCTGGCCATGTTCGCCGGCGGCCTTGCGTTGCCCCTCTACCTCACCCGGACCCTGGATCGACCGGACTCATTCGTCGGAGTGATGTTCTCGGTGACAGCCGGCTTCGAGGTGCTCGCCTCGTTGGTCGTCACGCTGCTGCCGGCACGGGTGCCCACGCGCAGCGTCGTCCTTACGGGGATGGTCCTCATGGTCGCCTACTTCGGCTGCCTGGTCTTCGCGCGCAGCTCGCTCGCGCTCGTCCTCGTGCACGCCTTGCGGGGAGCGGCGATCGCGGGCGTCGGCGCGGCCGGTCTGCACTACCTGCAGCAGATGCTCGCCCCGGCAGTCGGCCGGGCGAGCAGCCTCTTCGCCAACTCCGCAACGGCGGCCGGCATCGTGTCCGGGCTCGTCGGCGGTACGGTCGTGACCGTGCTCGGCGCCCGAGCTGCCCTCGCATCCAGCGGCGGGATCGCCATGCTCGCAGTGCTCATGTTTTGGGCAGGATCGCGCCGCGTGGACTCTGCTCGCGGACCGGGGATGCGATGAGCGCGCCGCCGCATACCGTCGACCCACGTAGCCCGTACCCGCCATGGACCACGTGCCGAACGCGGCAGCCCCGTCCTGCGACTGCCCGGTCAGCCGCGGCGCCCGCACCGCCACCGCCCCGGCGGCCGTGACCACCTCCCCGGCGTGGCAGCCGTTGCGGACAACCAACCGGTGGCTGTCCCTGGTCGCCGTTGACTACTGCCGTGTGCTGTCCCACAGACACGGGAGGGGCCATTCTCAACTCCGAGAGTGGCCCCTGACCTGCACCGGAGCTGAGGGGACTCCGTCGCGGCTCGTTCCTCGCCGCTCCTCCTCGAATCGCTCGGTTGTACCGAGACAGCACGAGGGCCCCGGGACGAAGTGCGTGTCCCGGGGCCCTCGTGCTGTCTCGGTGGAGCTGAGGGGATTCGAACCCCTGACCCCCTCCATGCCATAGACGTCCGACGTCCAAACCGACCCGTTCAGAACGATCTACAGGTCGGCTAAACTACAGGTCATAAGGCATATCGAGTCCGGTTGCGTTCGCCGCCATTCGCGGAGCGCCGGCAAGGTCTGCCCACATTTTGCCCACATGCAGACCCGTCAGGAGGGCGCCATGGGCTGGGTGACAGAGAGGCCCGATGCCGACGGCAAGACCCGCTTCATCGCCCGCTACCGCGACCGCCGCGGCCGCAAGCGCACGGCGGGAACGTTCGGGACCGAGCGCCAGGCTCAGCGCGCCTGGCAGCGCGCCGAGCGCGACCAGGAACTCGGTCGGATCGGCGACCCCAACCGAGGGAAGCAGACCCTGCGGGCCTACGTCGAGCAGCAGTGGTTTCCCAACCACCGGATCGAGAAGACCACCCGCGAGAACTACCGGTACGCCCTTGACAAGTACATCCTCCCCGAGCTGGGCGACTTCCAGATCGGCGACCTCCTGCCCAACGACGTCCGCGAATGGATCAACCACCTGCAGGAGATGCACGGCGTCAACCCGCCGACCATCGCCAAGTGCAAGCTGATCCTCGACGCGATCTTCACCACCGCCGTCAACGACCAGGTGGTGTTCTTCCACGTCGGTAAGGGCGTCAAGACCCCACCCGTCGCGACCCGACCCAGACGGATCCTCACGGCAGAGCAGTACGCACGGATCCACGCGGCGTTGCCCGAAAACATGCGCCTGCTGGTGGAGACCGACATCGAGTCCGGCCTACGGTGGGGTGAACTGACCGAACTGCGTGTAAAGGACCTGGACACCGTCAACGGCATCCTGACCGTCTCCCGCACCGTGGTGGAGCTGACAGCCAAGGCCCGACCCGACGGGCAACGCTTCACCGTGAAGGACTACCCCAAGGACCGAGAGTGGCGTCGCCTCGGACTCGCCCCCCACCTGGTGACCACTTTGGCGACGCACATCCGTGACGGCCGGCTGAGGACGAACGACCTGCTGTTCACCATGCCGGCGATCGAAGGGCCGCAGCGCTACGTCGTTCCCGACGTCCTGGCCGACCCCAGGGACTTGGGCTGGACAGAACCGAACGAGCAGGGTCGCCGCTACCGCCATGGGACGACTTCGGCCTACGGTCCTGGGCGCTGCCGCTGCCGTCAATGCAAGGACGCTGTCGCGGCCTACCGAGCAGCTCGCCGCGCCGCCGGTCACGACAAGCCACGCCAACCACGGTCTGTGGCCACGGACCCTGACCGGCACATCAGCCGCGGCTGGTTCCGCAACAACGTTTGGCTCAAAGCCATCGACGTGGCAGGCATCGGTTTTCACGTCACTCCGCACGGGCTCCGCCACGCCCACGCCTCTTGGCTGCTCGCCGGCGGTGCCGACGTCCAAGTCGTCAAGGAACGACTCGGCCATGCCTCGATCACCACCACGGAGAAGTACCTGCACACCCTGCCTACCGCCGACCAGGTCGCCCTGACTGCGCTCGACAAGATCCGCGACCCCCGCGCCCGACCCGCGTAGGGACCGGTCAGCGATGCGGCGCGTCCGGAGCGTGGCCACGGGAGGCCTCCGGCTGCATTGCCTGGCGGTCGGTCAGGAGAACGCGGCGGCGGTCTGCTCGGAGTCCTCCACGACCCGAGCCGCGATGATCTTCCCGTCGTCGAAGCGGAACCAGTGCTGCATCGCGACCGAGACGTTCTTGCCCGTGGCATTGACGGTGAAGCCCCACTGCAGGGCGACCATGACGTCGGTGTCGTTGGACGTGAAGGACAGCGCGGAGAAGTCGTTGACCTGGACGGCTGATCCGATCCGCTTGAAGAACAACGGCACCTCAGACCTTCCGCGGTAGCTGCCGTACCACGGCACGGTTGCGCTCCCCTTGTCAGTGACCGAGACCCATTCGACGTCGTCGGCGAGCTCGGCGAGGATGGCATCGACGTCGCCGCGGCCGAACGCCTCGTACATCCGCTGTACGGCTTCGACCTTGGGGTTGATCGGTGTGTTCATGGCCGTTCCCTTCGTCGGAGACTGCGTAAGCCCGACCCTAGGAACCGGCCCCCTAGCTAGGCACAACGATCGATCGATCGATTCTGTGAGTGTGGTCACCTGATCTGACATCCACTGGGACGGCCCGCCCAGGATTGCATTCGATCCCTGAACCAGCTCGTCTCCAAGTCAGGAGTCCAAGCAACCCTGCCTTAGCCTCGATCCGTGGACGGGCTCGGGGTGTGAGGTGTGCTGGAACGGCGAGAGTGCCTTCTGACCTGGGATGATCGTGTTTGCGATGACATGATCGGCCCAGTTCAGAAAGGCACTCTCGGTGCGAGGATCCCATGCCTGGGCCGTGGACAGCGCGGTGCTCGACGATCCGAACCTGATCTCGGCGGCGGGGCTGGTCCCGGTGCTGGCGCTGGCCGAGCAGGCCGGGCTGAGGGACCTGCTGGACGCGCATGTGCGGTTCGGCAGTGAGCGGGTCAGGTCCGGAGCTGCGAACCCGACCCCGAAGTTGACGTCGATCATCGCGGGGATGGCGGCGGGCGCGGACAGCATCGACGACCTCGACGTGGTCCGGTCGGGCGGGATGCGGAAGGTGTTCACCGGTGTGTATGCCGCGCCCACGCTGGGGATCCTGTTGCGGGAGTTCACCTTCGGCCATGCCGGGCAGCTGTCCGCCGTCCTGCGTCGTCATCTGCTCGAGCTGCCGAGGTTTCCAGCCAGCTCTCCGATCACGTGCAGGATCTGGGCGCCCCGCGGGGTCCAGGGCCAGTGACCGGTCCGATCAGGACGGCGGGGCGGGGGCTGTGCGGGCTGGTTTGTGCTGACCGGGGG
>NZ_MWLL01000193.1 GCF_002198675.1 Kineosporia sp. R_H_3
TGGGGGTGGGGGGCGCGGTGCTCTCTCGGACCACCAGCTCCGTCGGCAGCAGCACCGCGTCGGGCTGCGCGACGGGGTCGCCGCGGCGGGCCCGGTCGAGGGCGCCGGTGAGCGCCGCGGCGGCGGCGCGGCCCTTGGCGCGGTGGTCCTGCCGGACCGTGGTGAGCGCGGGGTTCAGCCGGGCGGCGACCGGGTTGTCGTCGAAGCCGACGACGGAGACGTCGTCCGGCACCCGCAGCCCGCGCTCGGCGAGGGCCCGGACGAGGCCGACGGCCATCGCGTCGGAGTAGCAGAGGACGGCGGTGGGGCGCGGGCCGCCGGCCGGGTCGAGGACGAGGTCGGCGGCGTCCGCGCCGTCGTCGGGCCGGCAGTGCGCCGTCCGGACGACGCGGACGTCGACGCCCGCGGCGTCGAGCACCTCGGTCCAGCCGAGGAGCCGCTGCCGTTCGGTGTGGTGCTGCCCGTCGACGAAGGGGGCGTCGACGAGCCCGTGCCGGCCGCGCAGGCCGGTCGTGAGCAGCGCGACCCGGCGGTGGCCGAGGTCGACGACGTGCTGCGCGGCGGCATGCGCCCCGCCGCGGTCGTCGACGTTGACGCTCGGGATGCCCGGGACCGGCTCCTGGTCGACGAAGACGAGCGGCAGGCCGCGCCGCAGGAGCAGGTCGACGGCCGGGGACGCCGTGTCGCACGAGTAGACGAGCGCGCCGTCCATGGCGACGTCCCGCGCGGGGACGACGTCGCCGTCCGCGGCGGCGGTGAGCAGGGTGAGGGCGAGCCCGGTCGGGGCGAGCTCCTCGGCGACCGCGCCGAGGAAGCCGATCGCGACCTCGTCGGTGAACACCCACGGCACCGAGTCGCTGAGCAGGACGCCGAGGGCGCCGGTCGTGCCCCGGGCGAGCGCGCGGGCCGCGGGGTCGGGGCCGACGTAGCCGAGGTCCTGGGCGGCGGTGAGGATCCGGGCCCGCAGGTCGGCGGAGAGCTGGTCGGGGCGCGAGAACGCGTTGGACACGGTCATCCGGCTCACGCCGACGCGGTCGGCGATCGTCTGCAGGGTGACCCGTGCCACCGAACCTCCCGGCCCTCCCGACCCGGCCCCGACCGGGGTCCGGCCGGGGTCCAGGGCCGAGCGTACGTCGGTCAGCACACGGGTGCGCAGCCGGCGACGCGGCGCGGCGCGACGCCGTCCGCGAGGCGGTGCAGCCCGGTCGCCAGCGCGGCCCGGGCCCGCGGGGCCCGCGACGCGCGGGCGGCCCGGTCGGGGACGACGGGGGCGTTCGGGAGGGCGCTCAGCGCGGTGGCGCGCTGCCCCTCGCGGGACAGGTAGGCAGCCAGCGGGAGAAGCTCCATGTCGGGACCTCCTCAGGTCTCGTCGATGTTCTGTACCGGTACAGTACTGCGCTCTTCTGTACCGGTCAAGAAAGAATGCGGCGAGCGGACGACGACAGTCGCGGCGAGGGTCAGAGCGAGCCGGAGGGGTGCAGCGCGTCGCGGCCCGGCATCGGGATGACGAGCCCGTCGGGCCCCATCCAGGCGTGCTGCGAGACGGGCTCGGCCGACACCGGGCCGTCGGGTGCCGGCCCGGAGCGGACGTGCGCGCCGGACGGCCGCTCCCCCGTGTGCCGCCCGGTCGGCCCGACCGCCGCCGACTCACCGAAGAGCTCGTCGATGGAGACCCGTTGCACGACGACCGGTTCCGCAGCGAGCGGCTCCGCATTGAGCGGCTCCGCCGAGAAGGGCGCCGCAGCGAACGATGGCGCCACGAACGGATCGGCCGCGAACGGATCAGCCGCGAACGGATCAGCACCGAACGGCTCCGCCGCGCGGGGCACCGCGGCCGCCGGCCAGTCCCAGACGTCCGGCCCGCCGGCCGGCACGAGCAGCGACGGCTCCCTGAGGTCGATCGTCAGGTCCGCGGGTGCGCCCGCGGCGTGCCGCATCCGCCGTCCGCGCGGCAGCCCGGCGGCCGTGCGCTCGAGGTGACGCCGGACGACGTCCTGGATCGGCCGCTCGAGCAGGTGGTACGAGAGCCCGGCGACGGCGAGGGTGATCGCCACGACGGTGCCCTGCTTGAGCGCCGTCGCGTACGGCAGCCCGTCGTACGGCGTGAGGTGCCGGTAGACGAGCCGGATGAGGACCCAGTGGTAGAGGTACACGCCGTACGAGACCCGGCCCAGCCACACGAGCGGTGCGAGCGAGAGCACCCGCCCGACCGTCGCCCGGGGCGCCGACACCAGGGATGCGACGACGACGACCGAGAGCGCGACGGCGACCCCGACGGCGACCCAGAGCGGGGTCGTCGGCCGGCCGCACAGCAGGACGACGGCCGCGGTCGCCGGCAGCGCGAGCCACAGCAGCGCCGAGCCGAGCAGCGCCGGCATCCGCACCTTGGACAGCACGACCGCGAGCAGGCAGCCGACGACGATCTCCCAGCCACGGGTGTGGAGGAAGAAGTAGGCGACGTTGCGGGCCGGCGGGACGAACCCGCCGTAGAGGTAGAGCGACCCGGCGCCGGCCACGGCGACGCCGGCGGCGAGCACGCCGATCGCGGCCCGGCGTCCGCGGCAGAGCAGCACGGCGAGCGGCCACAGCAGGTAGAACTGCTCCTCGACGGCGAGCGACCAGGTGTGGTCGAAGCCGCCGGCGTACGGCGTCCAGAACCGGGTGAGGTCCTGGGTGTACGTCAGGGCGATGACCGCCGACCAGGCGACGCCCGGGTGCCCGGCGAACCGCTCGGGGGCGACCGCGAGGCCGAGCACGACCATCGCGATGAGCGCCGGGTAGAGCCGGGCGAGCCTGCGCACCCAGAAGCTCTTGAGGTCGATCCGGCCGGTGCGCTCGTGCTCGCCGAGCAGCATGCTCGTGATGAGGAAGCCCGAGAGCACGAAGAAGATGTCGACGCCGACCCAGCCGCCGCGGAACGCGGGCAGCTGGAGGTGCTTGAGGAAGACCAGCATCACGGCGACGGCCCGAAGGCCGTCCAGCGCACGGACCCGCGCCATGTGCAGTGTGCTCCCGGGTGACGTCGTCCAGCAGATCAGTGAGCAGCCTTGCACACCGAGTGACGACGTCAGAACGAAACCGGGAGATTACGGCATGTGACGATTACTTCTTCTTCTCACCCGCGGCGGCCTCGCTGGAGAGCGCGGCGATGAAGGCCTCCTGCGGGACCTCGACCCGCCCGACCATCTTCATCCGCTTCTTGCCCTCCTTCTGCTTCTCGAGCAGCTTGCGCTTACGGGTGATGTCACCGCCGTAGCACTTCGCGAGGACGTCCTTGCGGATCGCGCGCACGTTCTCCCGGGCGATGATCCGGGCGCCGATGGCGGCCTGGATCGGCACCTCGAACTGCTGGCGCGGGATGAGGTCCTTGAGCTTGCCGGCCATCGAGACGCCGTACGCGTAGGCCTTGTCCTTGTGGACGATCGCGCTGAACGCGTCGACCGCCTCGCCCTGGAGCAGGATGTCGACCTTGACGAGGTCGGCGGCCTGGTCGCCGTCCGCCTCGTAGTCGAGCGACGCGTAGCCGCGCGTGCGCGACTTCAGCTGGTCGAAGAAGTCGAAGACGATCTCGGCGAGCGGCAGCGTGTAGCGCATCTCGACGCGGTCCTCGGAGAGGTAGTCCATGCTGCCGAGCGTGCCGCGGCGCTCCTGACACAGCTCCATGATCGCGCCGATGAACTCGGACGGCGCGAGGATCGTCGCCTTGACGATCGGCTCGAGCACCTCGTCGACCTTGCCGCCGGGGTACTCGGACGGGTTCGTCACGGTGAAGACCTTGCCGTCGTCCATGTGGACCTCGTAGACGACGTTCGGCGCCGTCGAGATGAGGTCGAGGCCGAACTCGCGCTCGAGCCGCTCGCGGACGATCTCGAGGTGGAGCAGCCCGAGGAACCCACAACGGAACCCGAAGCCGAGCGCGGCCGACGTCTCCGGCTCGTAGACGAGCGCGGCGTCGTTGAGCTTGAGCTTGTCGAGCGCCTCGCGCAGGGCGGGGTAGTCGGAGCCGTCGAGCGGGTAGAGCCCGGAGAAGACCATCGGCTTGGGGTCGCGGTAGCCGCCGAGCGCGGTCGTGGCCGGCTTGGAGGAGTTCGTGATGGTGTCGCCGACCTTGCTCTGGCGGACGTCCTTCACGCCGGTGATGAGGTAGCCGACCTCGCCGACGCCGAGCCCCTTCGAGGGCACCGGCTCGGGCGAGATGACGCCGATCTCGAGCAGCTCGTGGGTCGCCCGGGTCGACATCATGACGATGCGCTCGCGCGGGGACAGGTGGCCGTCGATGACCCGGACGTACGTGATGACGCCGCGGTAGGTGTCGTAGACCGAGTCGAAGATCATCGCGCGGGCGGCCGCGTCGGGGTCACCGACGGGCGGCGGGATCTGCTTGACGATCTCGGCGAGGAGCGCCTCGACGCCCTCCCCCGTCTTGCCCGAGACCTTGAGGCAGTCGTCGGGGTCGCAGCCGATGAGCCCGGCGAGCTCGGCGGCGTACTTCTCCGGCTGCGCCGCGGGCAGGTCGATCTTGTTGAGCACGGGGATGATCGTGAGGTCGTTCTCCATGGCGAGGTAGAGGTTCGCCAGGGTCTGCGCCTCGATGCCCTGCGCGGCGTCCACGAGCAGGACGGCGCCCTCGCACGCGGCGAGCGAGCGGGACACCTCGTACGTGAAGTCGACGTGCCCCGGGGTGTCGATCATGTTCAGGGCGTACGTCGTGCCGTCCTCGTCCCAGGGCATCCGCACGGCCTGTGACTTGATCGTGATGCCGCGCTCGCGCTCGATGTCCATCCGGTCGAGGTACTGCGCCCGCATCTGCCGGCCGTCGACGACGCCGGTGAGCTGCAGCATCCGGTCGGCCAGCGTCGACTTGCCGTGGTCGATGTGGGCGATGATGCAGAAGTTCCGGATCGCCTCCGGGGGCGTGGCGGACGGCGTGAGCGCCGTTCGGGCCATCGGGGACACGGCGGGGCTACCTCTGGACGTCGTCGGGGACGGGTGGTGCGCCCGTGGAACGGCGCAACGTCCATCGTCCCATGAGTGCCGCCCCCGCCCGCACACGGCGGAACCGAAGTCCCTGGACATGCATCAGAAAAGTGATATCACTTTGACATCGGCCGGCACGGACCGGCCGGGCCGACTCGGGAGGTCGCCATGTCCAGCCCCACCCTCACCCCAGGTTCCCCCGGCGAGCAGGTCGCGCCCCCGGTGCGCACGGCCCGGGCCGTGGACCTCAGCGAGCGGCCCGCGTTCTCGGCGAGCGGCTGGCTCGGGGTGGCCGTCGTCCTCGCGTGCGGTGTCGGCGAGCTGTTCCTCGTCGGCCGGCTCGCCGACCTCACGACGGACGGCGACGTCCCCGCCGGCAGGGCCGCCGTCGTCCTCGTGACCATGGTGCTCCTCGGCCTCGTCGCGCTCGTCACGGCGGCCGCACTCGTCATCATCCAGCCGGTCGAGACCCGGGTCGTGCAGTTCCTCGGCCGCTACGTCGGCACGGTGCGCCGCACCGGGTTCGTGCTCGTGACCCCGCTGACGACCCGGCGCCGGGTGTCGGTGCGGGTGCAGAACTTCGAGACCCGCACCCTCAAGGTCAACGACGCGGACGGCAACCCGGTCGAGCTCGCCGCGATCGTCGTCTGGCAGGTCTCCGACACCGCCCGCGCGACGTTCGCCGTCCAGAACTACCTCGACTTCGTCACCGTCCACGCCGAGGCCGCGATCCGCCACGTCGCGACCTCGCACCCGTACGACGACGGCGGCACCGACCGCACGAGCCTGCGCGGCTCGACCGACCTCGTCGCCGCCGAGCTCGCCACCGAGGTCAACGCCCGGGTCGCCGTCGCCGGCGTCGCGATCCTCGAGGTGCGGATCAGCCACCTCGCCTACGCCCCCGAGATCGCCCAGGCGATGCTCCAGCGCCAGCAGGCCGGCGCGATCGTCGCCGCCCGCACCCGCATCGTCGACGGCGCCGTCGGCATGGTCGAGCTGGCCCTGGCCCGGCTGCGCGAGAACGACGTCGTCGAGCTCGACGAGGAGCGCAAGGCCGCCATGGTGAGCAACCTGCTCGTCGTGCTCTGCGGCGACAGCCGGGCCACCCCGGTCGTCAACACCGGCACGCTCTACACGTGAGCCGGCTGTAGGACCGGGCTCGTGACGGACGACGCGACGCCCCCGGACGGCGGCACTCCCCCGCCGCCCGGGGCCGCGTCGCGCGCGGCCCGCCGCGAGCGCAAGAGCATGCTGCTGCGACTCGACCCGGCCGTCTACGACGCGGTCTCGGCGTGGGCGGCGCACGACCTGCGCAGCGTCAACGCGCACGTGGAGTGGTTGCTGCGCAAGGCTTTGGACGACGCGGGGCGGTTGCCAGCGCAGGCGCAACCTCTCCGCCGCCAAGGACGCCCCAATCACACAGATCCGTGAGGCTCTGGCCGCCTCCTCATCGAACTGTGCCCACCAGGCGTGACGATCAGAGTGCCTGCCGCATGGCGCGGCCAGGAGCACGCTTGCTGATCAGCCCGCGAAGGGGTGACGGCGACGTTGTCGACAAGCCGCCCGCAGATGTCCGCCGCCCCCTCGCACTCTCCCTCCGCAGGAACCGGCTCTCGACCAGATGCCAACTGAGGGCAGCGAGTGGGACGGTGCCGACAACACTGACGACCGCGAACATCCAGGGCGCACCAGCCTTGAACCCGGCGGTAGCGAGCATCTGCTGAACCGGGAAAGCGAAGATGTACATCCCGTAGGAGTAGTCGTTGCGAGTGAACCACGCTGGTTCTCGGATGACTGTCGCCAACCAGATGCACAGGTACGGCACCGCAAGCGACCTCAACTGGCCCGCGCCTGGCACGAACGCCGGGAGGACCACCACAATTGCGCAGACGCCCGCTCCGAGACCCGACATCGGAACCTTGGCTGCAAACGCTCGAAGAACCGCCCCCCCAAGGAAGAACACGCCGAGCGTGAGGATCGTCTGAAGCTGGCGCGGTTGCAGGGCCGTTCCAGTGAGATCGCAAACCGTGAGTATCGCCGCAGCGGCCGCCCAGGAAGCCAGCACGACACCACGGCGAACTGCCGTGCCGGCAGCCCCGACCCGGACCAGTGCAGCCGCCCCCAGATAGCAGGCGAATTCGTACCACAGCGTCCACAAGGAACCGTTCCAGTCGCGAGGCAGGGGAACGCCTCCGAGCGTGTCCCCCACGGACGTCGAATGGAGATACAGGGCTGAGTTCCGGATCACGAACGCCAGCCCACTGGCCGGCGAGTATGTGCCCCCTGCCACCAACGTCGACAGGGGAGCGAACACAAAGCCGACAACGACAAGGGAGACGAGGAAGCCCGGGTAGATCCGCCGGACCCGCGCCACGATGTACGGCCCGAGGCGGCTCTTCTGCGCGCTGCCGTAGATCAAGAATCCAGAGATCGCGAAGAAGCCCGTGACCGCCCAACCGCCAAGGCTGACGCCCAGGACCACGGGGTCGCCCAGACCCCGCGAGATCGGCCAGCTGTGCGAGACGATCACCAGGGTCGCCAGCACGAGGCGCTGCGCGTTGAGGGAGTTACGCCGCGGATCGAAAACCCGTGCAACCGTTTCGGACGACGTCGCGATGGCGGCCGCGTCACGCAGCGTCGCCGGACTCAACGAGCCGCCTGCGCGCGCTGCGGCTGAAACGGCGGCTTCCTGCCACGCTTGATCGCCGGCTGCTCGACGTACGTGTACCCGGCCCACGCGACAGCGCCTACCAGCGAGCCACCGATCAACAGTTGGGCCGCCCACGCCGCGTACCCGGCGATGTGAAGGGACAGCAAGAACTGCGAGAAGAACCACTCCATCGGTTGATGGACGAGGTAGAAGCTGTAGGACACCAGGCCGAGTCTCCGGAGCAGACCGCGCCCGAACATCTTCATGAGTGGCACGGAGTCGTCCGAGGCCAGAGCAAAAGCCAGCAGGAGCAACGTGTAACCGATCGAGGCCGTGACCAACCACAGGTTCTCGATCCGCGTCGCGGGAACGGCGAACACAGCCAGCAGCAGCACCGCGACGGCCAACCCGGCCGAGACGAGCTGCGCGTTCGGGCCGAGGGTCCGGCCTGCTCTGTGTTGCCGAACGGTGACAACTGCGGCCAGAACCCCCAGGAGGAACTCGAAGAAGCGCACCGGAAGGTTCATCGTCAGTACCGAGGCCGCCCCGGGGGAAAGTGCCAGAAACGGGACGGCGAGCGGAATCGCAGCGGCGGCCAGGGTCGCCCATGTGAGGGCGGCACTCCCGGCACGTCGGAAGAGCAGAACAACGAGCGGCAGAGCCAGGTAGAACTGCATCTCCAGCCCCAGCGACCAGTAGGACCCGTTGATGCCGAGGATCGTCGTCCCGCTGAACGAGTGGGTGAACGTCAGGTGTGACAGCACCTGCAAGGCATCTGGAAGGGGTTGCCAGGTCGCGGCCCGCCCCATGCCCCGCCACAGGACGACCAGAAGCTCCGGAAGAAGCACGACGAAGACGATCGAGGCGTAGTACGCGGGCACGATGCGCCACAGCCTGTTGCGCGCGAAGCGCCGAACCGAGAACGCGTCCGGGTTCTTCGCAACGGGCAGGAAGAGGCAGTACCCGCTCAGGACCATGAAGAGGTCCACGCCGGTGGCGAGTGGCACCGCATACCGTTCGGCGGCCGGGACCTGAGAGAACGCCCAGGTGTGGTACGTCAGCACCATCAGGGCGGCCAGCCCTCGCAGACCGTCGATCTGGGCGATGCGTCCAGTAGCATCGACCGACCGCGAGACCTCCGAAGCACGTCCTTCGAGCACATCGCGATGTTCTGACGCCCGCACAGTCAACGACCTCTGCCTAGACGGATCACTGTCACGAACCCGATCTGGGCCCGCGATCTCACGACGAGACCAGAGCATCTCGCTGCGCCTGGCAGATGCTGGGCGAGGTATGGGCTCTGAGTTGAGAACAGCCAGACGTCGGCCCCGTCGGGCGGAGCAGGCAAGCAGTCTCTGTCCGTGTAGCCGCTCGCCTCCAACATCTCCGAAGCTGTGGCTGGAGCTGCCGGCACGATGGCGAGACGCGTCCGGAGGACGACTCGACGAGCGGCGTGCTCCTCGAAGGGGACCATCGTCGTCACGACGTCCGATGACGTTCCCCAGCGTTCGGCGTACTGCGCCGCTGCTGTCCACGACGTGGCACCCGGACTGGGCTCGGTCATCACTGCGCGCCCCCAGAGCAGCAGCCCCGAGCAGGTCAGCACAGCCAGGACGAGCGGGTAGACCGCAACGAGACCACGCCGCACGGTCTGCAGCCGCAACGAGGTTGTCTGCGCAGCAACGGCCACCACCGCAGCGAGCGAGGACGCAGCGATGGGTAGGTACTTCGCCGTCAGCATGGCCGGGTGCACGATCGAACCGGCCTCCGTCGCCGCCAGCACGGCCAGGCAGCCCACCCCCCCGAGCCACATGTGGGACCGGGGCCGCGGCGCAGACGTCCGCAGTGCCATCAACATTCCGACACCGAGCACGCCGACCAGCGCGAACTGCCCGAGCCTGTTGCCGGAGAAGCCTGCTGCAAGAAAGTCGACCAGAAGCGCGATTCGGTCGTGCAGGGACGGCACGGGCATGTCGGGGAGTTGACCGTTGTCGCCGCCGGCAATTAGGAACATCGCCACCGGCGTCCACCCCAGCAAGGCGATGGCGGCCCCCGCGAGCGGCAGGTCGGAACGGCGCCACCGACGTTCACGACTCACGAAGAGCCATTGCGCAAGACAGAGTGGGACGAGGAAGAAGTGCACGTAGGCGGAGGTGGCCGCGAGGGTCCCCCAGAGGATGTCGTCCGACCGTCGTCGGTTCTCGATCTGTCGCGCCGCAGAGAGCCAGAGCATCACGCCCCAGAGAAACGCCATCGCGTAGCCGCGTCCGGTCCATGCCGTGCTCAGCGTGATCGGGTTGCACGTCGCCAACAGCAGACCGGTCGTCGCTGCGGCGGGACCGTTTCGGCGAGCCAGCCCGGCGTAGAGCACGGCCACGCCCAGGGCGAAGAAGAGCACACTCAGCCAGCGCGCATCGGCTGCGCCGTCGGTCGACCAGGGTCCAGGCAGGGCTGCGACCAGGATCGTGTGCGCCGACCCATTCAGTTCACGGGAAGCGATCACACGGATCAGTTCGGCCGCGGGCAGTCGCGCTTCGGCCAGCGTGTAGGCCTCGTCAACATCAGCATCCCTGCCGTGCAGGAAGGCCAAGGCAATGCCGCAGATCAATCCGGCCAACGCCAATCCCTGCAGCGGGTACCGACAACGACTCATCGTGCGTCGAAGGCCTCGGCTGTGTCTGGGCGGCCTCCCGGCTGCAACCTCTGGTGGAACGACGACGTCCACTTCAGAGGCTGTAACGCTCCACCCCGGGTCCAGGGGCACGCCGGCGGTGGCAGCGTTCACAGTCAGCGCACCGCGCTCATGGCGTCTGCGGGACGGAGGCGGAGATCGACCTGGGCCTGGGCATCCGCCGGCCGCAGGGCGGGACTATCGAGAACGCCCCAGGCGCCAATACCCTGCAGCACCAGTACCTGCACGGCAACGAGTCTCCTTTAGGTGTGTATGGGCCCTGCGCAGACCGCCCGTGTTTGAACTGCAGAAGCCGTTCAGGAGCACGGAAAGCCCTCGAGGGTGAGCCATGAGGCGGGTGGACTCGTAGCGAGCATCAGCGCCCCAGGAAGAGGAGAGCACTCGCAGGGCCCCCAGGCCCGGACGCGTCCATGCGACCAAAGCCCTCGCCGAGATCCTCAGTGAAGGGGGGGACACTCCTGCGATCGCATTGCCGATAGGGGCAAGGCGACGCAAGACTCGAACCGTCCGTTGACGTACGCCATCGAGTTCCTTCCCATCAGGTCACGCCGCACGGGAACTGGCCCCGGTTCCGCCCGAACTCGATTCCCGACGCGTTCATCTAACACCACTTCAGTAGGGCCCCGGTCGAGAACTCGGACTGCGTCGGCCGTTTGCC
Organism: Kineosporia sp. R_H_3; assembly: GCF_002198675.1. Taxonomy (GTDB): domain Bacteria; phylum Actinomycetota; class Actinomycetes; order Actinomycetales; family Kineosporiaceae; genus R-H-3. Next base: position 10,978 of record NZ_MWLL01000193.1, read on the forward strand.
TGAGAATGCCGCAAGAGAGGGCTTCAAGATAACGATGCCACGCTCGTTCTCACCCCAATGCGGGGCCGCATGTGCTGTCATCAGACGTGCTGATCGCCGATCCCCGCGAGGTGCGGCCCCGTCAGTTCGTGACCGTGCGATCCAGGTACTTCTGGGCTGCGCCGGTGCTCCTGCTGGGTGGAACCTCCGCACTCGTCGTGCCGCTCGGTCTTCCGTACGACGAGCCGTCGCACTGGCAGTACGTCCTGCACGTCGCGTCCACCTGGACGTTGCCGGTCGTCGGAGCGGACCCGAGCATCTCCCACGAGGGTGTCCAGGCCCCGCTCACTTATCTGCTGTACGCGTTGGTGGCTCGGGTCGTCCAACTGCTCGGCGGAGATCAGACCACCCAGTTCCTTGCCTCGCGAGCACTCGCTGTCGTGTGGCTGTGGCTGTGCTGCACCCTCCTCGAGCATGTCGTGCGACGCGCAGCGCCGAACGCCACCTCGTTGGCAGTACGGACGGGGGTCGGTGTGACGCTGCTGAACCCCGTCGTCGTTGCCGTGGGTTCGAGCGTGCAGAACGATGTTCCTGCCCTGGCGGTGGCCGCGGCAGTCTTCTACGTCGCCTTCACGCCCGGTCGCCATGTACCGGTCACCACCGGCCTGCTGATCGGCCTCACCCTGCTGACCAAGGTGACGATGTGGCCCGTCGCAGTGGTGGCCGGCGTCTTCCTGCTCCGCAGGCATGGCTGGCGCGCGGCGACTGTCACGACCGGAGTAGCGACTGCCGTCTTCGGCTGGTGGCTCGTCCGAAACGAGTTGCTCTACGGCGACCTCACAGGCGCATCGGCGATCAGTCGCATCGGAGTCGAGTTCCCGCCGCTCGGCTGGCACGGGCTCGCAACGCCTGTGCATCTCGCGCGCAGCACCGTGACCTTCCTGTGGATCCCGGTGGAGTACTACCGCAACACCATCACCGCTCCCCTGTGGATCGAGGCAGTTGTCGTGGCGGCCACGGCGCTCGTGATCGTCACAGGCTGGCGGCATCTCCGGTCGCCGGGGGTCGAGGCGCGGGCGTTGCTCGCGTCGGCGTCGATCGCCGTCGTGACGTGGGCGGCCACGGACATCTGGTTTGAGGGTTCGAGCTTTCGGATCGCCTATCTGGCCCTGCCTGCGTGGGCAGTCGCCGTTGCAGGTGCCTGCGAGCGACGGCGTATCGCGGGCCTTCTCGTCGGCACCACCGGCCTGCTGACCGTCTGGTCGCTCTGGTCAGTGGTCTTCTTGTGAGGGCGTCAGTCGTTCTGCAGAGTCAGCTGAGCCTCGTCAACTTCACCGACACGAACAGCTCCGACCCCGCGGTCCCGGCGTACACACCCTTGAGCGGCGGCACGTCCCCGTAGTTCCGCCCGCGGGCCACGACGACGTGGTCCGCCCCCGCCGGCGCGGCGTGCGTCGGGTCGAAGGCGACCCACTCCCCCGCCCACCACTCGACCCACGCGTGGCTCTGGCCCTCGACGGTCTCGCCGAGCGCGGCGTCCGGCTGCGGGTGAAGGTAGCCCGAGACGTAGCGGGCCGGGATGCCCACCGAGCGCAGGGCGCCGAGGGTGAGGTGCGTGTAGTCCTGGCAGACGCCCTGCTTGGTGCGCCAGACCTCGACGGCGTCGGTGTGCACGCTCGTCACACCGGGCACGTACTCGACGAGGCCGTTGATCCGCTCGCAGATGGCGCGTGCGGCGGCGTCCGGCGACAGGCCCGACGAGACCTCGTGCGCGAGGTCGACGAGCTCGTCGTCCGGGGTCGTGCTCCGGCTCTGCCCGAGGAACTCGACCCACTCGTCGGTGACGGCGTCGCTGCGGACGTCGTCCCACGTCGCCGTCGCGTTGACCTCGCGGGAGGGCCACACCTCGACGGTGCTCGACGCGACGACCTCGAGGGTCTCGTGCGGGGTGAGCACGTCGAAGGCCGTGACCTGGGTGCCCCAGTAGTCCCAGTAGGTGTGCGTCCAGGTCATCCGGCTGACCTCGACGCGGGCGTCGAGCGCCGTCTGCCCGATCGTCGTGATCGGCGTGAGCCGGGCCTCGTTGTACGACGCGAGCACGGGCTTCTCGTAGCGGTAGCCGGTGCGGTGCTCGATGACGATGCGGCGCGGCTGCCCGCCGTACCCGCCGAGGCCGTTCGGTGCGACGGTCACGAGACCTCCCCGATCCAGGCCGTCGTCACCGCGCGCGGGAAGTAGCGCTTGGCCACCTCTTCGCTCGAGGCCGAGCAGGCTCGCTGCACCTTCTCCATCTCGGCCGGCAGGTCCGCGAGGACCTCGCCGAGCGAGCGGTACTCCAGGGACGTGCGGGCCCGGCCGAGCAGCCGGCGGGCCTGGTCGGAGACGCCGACCCGCTCGGTCGCCGGGGCGAGGTCGGCGAGGCAGTCCTCGGCCTGGTTGAGCGCGTAGAGCACCGACCGCGGGAAGAGCCGGTCGAGGAGCAGGAACTCCGCGGCCCGCTCGTCGGACGCGACCCCGCGGTACGTGCGCACGTAGCTCTCGTACGCGCCGCACGAGCGCAGCAGCGTCGTCCACGACGGGACGGCGCCCGAGATCGTCGACGTCGCCACGAGCCGCGCGGTCATGTCGGCGCGCTCGAGCGAACGACCGAGGGTGAGGAAGCGCCACGCGTCGTCCTGGCTCATCGACGCGTCGGCGATGCCCGCGACGAGCGCGCTGCGCTCGCGCACCCACATGAAGAACTGGTGGGCCGTCGTCGCGCGCTCGCGCGCGGCGTCGATCCCGATCCACGTCATGTTGAGGCACTCCCACAGCTCCGACGAGACCGTCTCCCGGGCGCGGCGGGCGTTCTCCCGGGCGGCGCTCAGCGAGCCGACGATCGAGCTGGGGTGGTCGCTCGCGTAGGCGAGCCGTTCGAGCACGAGGTTGCGGTCGATGTCCGGCGGGGGCGGGTCGATGCCGTTGCCGGCGTCCATCGTGTCGATCTCGACACCCATGACGGCGAGCAGCGCCGTGCAGGCCTCGGCCTCGGAGAGGTACGGGTCCTCGAGGAGCAGCTGGAGGTGGACGTCGAGGATGCGCGCGGTGTCGTCGGCGCGCTCGACGTAGCGCCCGATCCAGAACAGCGACTCGGCGATGCGGCTCAGCACGACGCCACCCCGTTCCCGCTCTGCTGCTGCTGTTGCTGTTGCTGCTGCTGCTGCTGCTGGTGCGCGACCTCGTTCTCGTCGGGCGGCAGGTCCGGCCCGGGCAGCGAGATCCGGCGCGCGGCACCGACGGCGACGGCCCGGCGCGGCGTGATGGCCGTCGTCTGCCCGGAGAGCACCCAGGTGTCCTTCGAGCCGCCGCCCATGCTCGAGTTGACGACGAGCTGGCCCTCGGGCAGCGCGACCCGGGTCAGCCCGCCCGGCAGCACCCACACGTTCTGGCCGTCGTTGACGGCGAAGGGCCGCAGGTCGACGTGCCGCGGGCGGAGCTGCCCGTCGATGAGCGTCGGGACGGTCGAGAGCATGACGACGGGCTGCGCGATCCAGCTCCGCGGGTCCGCGAGCACCTGGGTCCGCAGCGTCGCGAGCTGCTCCTTCGTCGCGCGCGACCCGATGACGAGGCCCTTGCCGCCCGCGCCGTCGACCGGCTTGAAGACGAGCTGGTCGAGCTTGTCGACGGCCTCGGCGAGGTCGTCACGCTCGCTGCACCGGTAGGTGCGCACGTTCTGGAGGATCGGCTCCTCGCCGAGGAAGAACCGGATGAGGTCCGGTACGTACGTGTAGACGAGCTTGTCGTCGGCGACGCCGTTGCCGATCGCGTTGGCGATCGTCACGTTGCCGGCCCGCATGGCGTTGACGAGGCCCGGGCAGCCGAGGAGGGAGTCGGCCCGGAACTGCACCGGGTCGAGGAACTCGTCGTCCACCCGCCGGTAGATGACGTCGACCTGGCGCTCGCCGTCCGTCGTCCGCATCCGCACCCGGCCGTCGGAGCAGACGAGGTCACGGCCCTCGACGAGCTCGACGCCCATCGTGCGGGCGAGCAGCGTGTGCTCGAAGTAGGCGCTGTTGTAGATGCCCGGGGTGAGGACGACGACCGTCGGGTCCGCGACCCCGCGCGGCGCCGCGGCCCGCAGCGCGGCGAGCAGCCTGCGCGGGTAGTCGCTCACGGGCCGGATCCGGTGGGTCGCGAACGACTCCGGGAAGACCTGCTGCATCGCGCGCCGGTTCGCCAGGACGTAGCTGACCCCGGACGGCACGCGGACGTTGTCCTCGAGGACGCGGAAGTTGCCGTCCTCGTCGCGGATCAGGTCGATGCCCGACACGTGGCAGCGGACGCCGTTCGCCGGCGCGATGCCGGCCGCGACCCGCTGGAAGCCGGACGCCGACGCGACGACCCGCCACGGCACGATCCCGGCACGGATGCACTCACGCTTGCCGTAGATGTCGGCGAGGAACATCTCCAGCGCCCGCACCCGCTGCGCGACGCCGGCCTCGACCTCGCTCCACTCCTCGGCCGAGATGACCCGGGGGACGATGTCGATCGGGAACGGCCGCTCCTCGCCCGCGAAGTCGAACGTCACGCCCTGGTCGAGGTAGGAGCGGGCGAGCGCGTCGGCGCGGACGCTCAGCTGGTCGCCGGTGAGCCGGCGCAGCGTGCCGTGCACCGCCCGGTACGGCCGTCGCGGCTGGTCACCGTCGCTGAGCATCTCGTCCCAGGCGGTCCCCAGCCGGTAGCCGTCGAAGAGTTCCGCCATGGCTCGGAACCGTAGCCCTCCGATGTCACGCGCGAGTTACTTGTCGGCAATGAACCTCTCAGTGCGTGTCGCGCGCGTCACACAGGGGTTGGTGACCTTCACACGGGCGCTCCGAGCACGCCGGACGACTCCGGAGCGTGCCCGTCGAGGGCGCCGGCCGGCGGCCCCCCGGGCCGTACGATCGCCGGGTGGCACAGGGACTCGGAGGTTCGTTCGGCAAGGCTCTCGGCCGCGCGCTCGCCGCCGGCGCCGAGGCGGCGGTCCGTTCTCTGATGCGGTCGCAGAGCAGGCGGACGCCGACGTCGCCGCGGCCCGCACGCCGCGACCCGCAGCCGCAACGGCAGCCGAGGCCGCGCCCGCAGCAGCACGCGGCGCCGTCCGCCGACGGCTACCCCGGCGACTTCACCGGCCGCGCCGTCATCGAGTACCGGCCGGACCCGGACGGCGAGGCCGACCCCGGCGAGGTCGTCTGGGGCTGGGTCCCCTTCGAGGAGGACCACACCCAGGGCAAGGACCGGCCGGTGCTCGTCATCGGCCGGGACGGCGACTGGCTGCTCGGCCTCATGCTCACGAGCAAGGACCACGACCGGGACGCCGCCCAGGAGGCCCGTGCCGGGCGGCAGTGGGCGGACGTCGGCGCCGGCCCGTGGGACCCGAAGCGCCGCCCCAGCGAGGTGCGGCTCGACCGGGTGGTGCGCCTCGACCCGGCCGCCGTCCGCCGCGAGGGCGGGATGATGCCCAAGGGCACGTTCGACGACGTCGCCGAGCAGGTCCGGGCGGTCAACGGCTGGGCCTGAGCGCCCGGCCGGACCACCCGTCACCGGCTGATACCCTTGACGACGGTGCGCGCTCAGGTCGTGCGCGCGCCAGGCCCGCTTCCGCCATCCGGCGAGTCCCCACCGCCGGTAGTCCCGGACGGGCCGACGCCCTCTAACCGACCTGTCCCAGCATCAGGAAGAGACGACGCGTGGCGAACATCAAGTCCCAGATCAAGCGGAACGCGACCAACGAGAAGCGCCGGCTGCGCAACAAGGCAGTGAAGTCGGAGCTCAAGACGGTCGTCCGCGCGTTCCGTGAGGCAGCCGCCGGCGGCGACGCCGAGACGGCCGCGAACGCCCTCCGCCTGGCCTCGAAGAAGCTCGACAAGGCCGTCAGCAAGGGCGTCATCCACAAGAACCAGGCCGCGAACCGCAAGTCGGCCATGGCCAAGGCGGTCAGCGCCTCCTGAGGCGTAGGTCACCGCAGCAGCACAGCCTTCGTCGGCGCCGTCCGGGTCTCCCGGGCGGCGCCGCCGGCGTTTGCGGGCCTCTCCGCGCGCCTCACCAGCCCGGATGTCGCACCGTGACGTCATGCGTACAGACGACTCGAGGCCTCCTCCATTCGGAGGATCATCGTGACGGAACGTTAAGGATCCTTAAACGCCCGCGCCGCGCTTGATCGAGCGTGGTAACTCGCCGTAGTGTCCTCCCCCGTGAGAGCCGATCGGGATTCGTCGTTCTTCTCCGACCTCGACGCCCCGGAGACGCCGCGCACAGCAATGAGCCGCCGTGACATCCGCCGGCGGGCCGCGCGGCGCCGCAACCGCATCGTCACCGTGCTCGTGGCGCCGGTCGCCCTGGCCGGTGCGTTCTACGGCGGCTTCTCCGTTCTCGGTGGTGGCGCGGACGACGCCGCGCAGATCGTCAGCGCCCCGCTCGACGACGACGCGAACGCGCAGAGCGCCGACGCCGCGGCGAGCCCGACGTCCAAGGTCCCCGGCCCGAAGGTCTCCTCGGCCACCCCGAAGACCGTCCGGACGACGACCGACGGCGCCTCCCGCGAGCAGGTCCGCACCCCGGCCCCGACGAAGTCCACGACGTCCAAGGCCGCGGCGAAGCCGTCGACCTCCACGACGACGAAGACCACGAGGAAGCCCGCCCCGTCGACGACGAAGACGACGACCGCGGCCGGCAGCGGCACGACGAACAACGCCGCCGAGGCGGAGGTGCTGCGTCTGGTCAACGTCGAGCGCGGCAAGGTGGGCTGCAAGCCCGTCACGGCCGACGCGACGCTGACGACGGTCGCCCGCGCCCACAGCAAGGACATGGCGGTCAAGGGCTACTTCTCGCACGACACCCCCGGCGGCAAGGACCCGTTCGAGCGGATGTCGGACGCCGGCTACAAGTACAGCTGGGCCGCGGAGAACATCGCCGCCGGCCAGAGCGACGCGGCCGCCGTCATGGACTCGTGGATGAACTCCAAGGGCCACAAGGCGAACATCCTCAACTGCAAGCTCACCGAGCTCGGCGTCGGGATGTGGAAGCAGTCCGGCAGCCAGTACGGCGTCTACTGGACGCAGGACTTCGGCACGCCGCGCTGATCAACGTTCTGATTGTCGATCTCCGCATGCACGATGCGTAGATAAACTCGCCAGCGGGGACCCATCCCCTCATGCTCATGCCAACAGAACGTGACGGATTCTGAATTTTCACCGGGGTTCGGGAGTTATCCGCTACCCAGAGGAATGTCTCTGTGGATACGCCGGTGGAATCGCATTCCGGTGATGTCACCATGCGGTGGACAAGGCCGCCCTAGGCTCTGGACAAGTGAACAGGAACAGCTCCATCCGCAGAGCAGTAGGCGTTGTGATCCCTCTGGTCTGCACAGGGGACGCTCCCCACGCCAAAGGGCCTGCGCCCGTCGGCGCGACCCGCAGGAAGCGGCAGCCCGCATGAAGGTCAACGCGTACCTTCTCCTCGCCGACCCGACCTGGCTCCGCACGAGCGTCAGCATGTACTACGACCGCGTGGACCGGATCGTCGCGAGCTACGACGCATCGTCACGGGGGTGGACCGGGGCGCAGGTGCGAACAGAGGAGTGCCTGGCAGCCCTCCGCTCGATCGATCGCGACGGGAAGGTCGACTTCCGTCCGGGCGACTTCGTACGCACCGACATCAGTCCGCTCGAGGCGGAGACGATCCAGCGGCAGGCCGCTCTGGATATTGCGTCTGACGGTGCCGACTGGGTGCTCCAACTGGACACCGACGAGGTCCTCCCGTCGTTCGAACCCTTGGCGACGATGATGCACCGGGCCGACGAACTCGGGATTCCTGCGGTCGAATGGCCGATGCGAGTCCTGTACCGGGCGCTCCGCGACGAGGCGTACCTGCAGGTGATCGACGATCCGGAGCACCTCCACTTCGACTATCCCGGGGCCGTCCTCGTCCGTTCGGGAACACGCCTCAGCACGGCCAGGAGAGCGGACGGTCGATACATCCGCCCGGTCGTGGAGGGCCACGCGCGCAGCCTCCAGGTGTCCAGGCCTGCGGAGGCCGACGAGGTCCGTCTGCAGGGGATCGCGGCGGAGGAGGCGATCTGGCACAACTCCTGGGCCAGACCGATCGGGCAGACGGTCCACAAGATCTCGTCGTGGGGACACAACGCAGGCGCCCGATCCTGGCTCTACTTCGCCCGGCGCTGGCTGCCCGCACCTCTGACCTGGCGCAGAGGTCGTCGCTGGCATCCTTTCGCGGCTGACCTTTGGCCACGGTTGGCGCGGGTCGACCAGCTGCCGTTCGGCGTGCACCCGGAGGACTGCCGATGAACGCGACCCCGACCACGGCCGTCGTGGTTCTCAATTGGCGCAACGCGGCCGACACCCTGGACTGCCTCACCTCGCTCTCGAAGTCCCGGCTCCGGGTGGACACCATCGTCGTGGACAACGACTCGGGAGACGGGAGCGCTGAGGCGATCGATCGCAGTGGCATGGCGTCGAGGCTCATCAAGCATCCCCGGAACGACGGGTACGCCGGCGGGAACAACGTCGGCATCCGGGCAGCGATCGACGACGGCTACGAGATCATCGTGGTGCTCAACAACGACACGCTGGTCCGGGACGACGCTCTGGCGCGCCTCGTCGAGGTGCTGACGACCGCTGAACGGCCCACGGCCGCGAGCCCACGGATCGACTACGCGGACGGCAGTCGCGACCCCTGGTTCGCGGGTGGCGTCGTCGACAGGGGCATGCCGCGCCATCTCCGGCCGGACGAGGCGCCTCCTCGCACCGGGGTGACCCCGGCCCAGACGCTCACCGGATGCTGCATCGCGGCTCGCGCGGACGTGTGGCGCTCGGTAGGCCTGTTTGACGAGTCGTTCTTCCTCATCTTCGAAGACAGCGATTGGAGCGCTCGCGCCGCCGACCACGGGGTCACGCTGCAGGTGGTCCAGGAGTCGGTGATCCAGCACAAGGTCTCACGCAGCTTCAGCGGTGCGAGCATGGGACTCATCAGCACGTACTTCTTCGTCCGCAACGGCTTGCGCTACCACGCGCTCCACCAGAAGCGGCACCTTCCACGGTTCCTGTGGGGACGTGTGGTGAAACCCGTCGTGCGCAACGCCGGCGGTGCGCGCGGGGGGCGTCGCTTCGTGGCTTGGGGCTTCACCGACTGGTTGTTCCGACGCACCGGCAACGCGCCGGCGCGGGCCTGGAGCGAGGCCCGACGCATCGCGGGGACTGCGGCCCGGTGAGCGAGGACCTCAGGCCCGCGGTCGGCTCCGCGCTGGCCGAGCCGGTACCGGCAGGACCAGGTGACCTGCAACGGCAGGCGGCCGGCGGCGCGTTGTGGACGATGATCCACGTGGTCGTGGCGGTGCCTCTCGCCTTCGCGGCCAATGCGGTGGTGGCCAGGACTCTGGGGGTCACCGACTACGGCAGGCTCGCGGTGCTGGGACTCGCTCTGTCCATCGCCACTTCAGTGACGAACCTCGGCGTCAGCGACGGTGTCATCCAGTGGGGCGCTGCCGCCCACTCGCGCGCGGACCAGCGCACCGTCGACTCCCTGCTACGTCGCTCCCTCGGCTTCCACGCCTTCGTGCAGCTCCCGCTGCTCACGATCTTCGTACTGCTGGCGACGCGCGACCAGTCGTGGCTCGTCCGGGCCGCGCTGCTCGTCAGCGTGGCCGTACCCGCGATGCTGGGGTCCTCGACGCTTGCCCTGACCATCGAGAACCGGACCGCGATGTCGGCGAAAATCGCCATCGTGAGTAACGCCGTCACCCAGGCCGCAGTGGCCGCGACAGCGGTCGTCGGCCGCTCACCGGAGGCCGTCTGGGCCGCTCGCAACACCGCAGGGGCATTGTTGCTCCCCGCGAACCTGCTCGCGCTCACGCCGTCACGTCGCCGCGCGGCTCTGACACCCCAACTCCCCAAGGGGATGCCTTCCGGCTTCTGGCGTTTCGGGCTCTTCAGCGCTGCCGGTGGGCTCCTGGGGATGCTCGTCTTCTCCCGCAGCGAACTTCTCGTCCTCCAGGGGTTCGGTGCCGTGCAGGCGGCAGGGATCTTCGCTCTGGCATTCGGACTGGCCCAGCAGGTCACTGCCCCTGTAGATGCCCTTCTCGGACCTCTTCAGCCCGCCGTCGCCGGCGTCGTTGAGTCCCACCCCGACCGGGCGAAGGAGACTCTCATGCGGACGACTCGTGTGAGCAGCCTTCTGTGCGGTGGCGTGGCCGTGATCGCGCTTCCGCTGCTCTTCGGCCTGGTACCGCTCATCTATGGGCGCAGCTTCGAGCCTGCAGCGGCCGTATTCCTCGCCCTCGGCCTGATCTCCTGCTTCCGCTCGGCTGTCAATCCGCTCATGACCTTCACCAGGGCACGCAAGAGGGCCGGCGCGCTCCTGGGCATAAACGCGGCCGCGTTGGCTGTCGATCTCGTGGTGGCCGTCGTCTGCATTCCCACCGTGGGTCTGTGGGGCGCCGTCGTCGCCAACACCGCGGGACAGGCCGCCGCGCTCGGCATGCTGGTGCGGTACGAGTGCCGGGCGTGGGACATCGGCACCGCCCGGTACCTCGCCGCGATGTCGCCGCTCTTCCTCTCCGCGGCAGCGGCGCCGCTGGGGCCCGTCCTGCTTGCGCTCGGTGCCCCCGCGGCCGTGTCGGCCCTCGGCGGAGTCGGTGCGATCGTCCTTGTCGTCGCGCTGATCCGTGTCACCGGGCAGCGGGTCCCGATGGACGACCTGCGGCCGGCCGTCGCTGCCCTGCCTCGGGTGCTGCGCAAACCTGTCACCGCGGCGCTGCGTGCCGTCGCCACTGATCCCTCGGAGTGCAGAGGAGTAAGCGCGTGATACGCGACCTCGCCAAGCGACTGGCGCCACGGGCGCTCGTACAACTCGTCAGATGGCGCCGTGACGTGTGGGCGGACGCGCGATTGCGGCTCCTGACCGAGATCGGGCACGTGCCCTCCCACACCGTCCGGCGCGCCGCGTACCGACTCGCCGGCCTGAGGATCCCGCAGAGCAGCAGCATCCACTGGCGCGCGGAGTTCTACGCGCCGGAACGTATCTCGATCGACGAGTTCACGACCATCGGCGACAGGGTGTTCCTCGACGGTCGGTCCGGCTTGAGCATCGGTCGCAGCGTGAATCTCGGTTCGCAGGTGACCGTCTGGACGAGAGAGCACGACATCGACGCCCCGGACTTCGCGGAGATCGGCGGGCCGGTCGTCATCGCCGACTACGCGTACGTCGGAAGTCGCGCGACCATTCTCCCCGGCGTGACCGTCGGAGAAGGCGGCGTCGTGGCAGCAGGCGCGGTGGTGACCCGGGACGTCGAGCCGTACACGCTCGTAGGTGGCGTCCCGGCGAAGTTCATCCGCAACAGGAGCCGCCAGCTGGACTATCGGCTCGGATACGCCAAGCGGTTCGTCTAGCGGGTGCTCGCAGACCTGCGCGCATCTCCCAGGTGTCGCTTCAACAACCGGCCGACTGCCCGCGTCCGCCTCTCCTTCGGGACCGTCAGCCAGACCATGGCCACCTGCTCGGTCAGGGAGAGCGTGCTGCCGGGCATCTGACCCAGCAGATGCCTGACGTAGTCGCTGTCCTGGCTCTCCCCTGGGAGGACCCGCCCCCAGCGCAGGGCGAGGAGCATGGACAGGTACGGCGCCACGAGGGGCGACACCGTGCTGGTCGAGGCCGGGTGCACCCGGTAGAAGAGACAGGGCACGTCGATCCGCGGGATGACGCCCTGAATCTTCGCGACGCACGTGTTGAGCACGTGGTCATCGGCAGCCTTGACCCACGGCGCACAGCCGCCGGCCTTCGCGTAGAGGTCTCGTTCGTACATGAATGACGTCGTGATCGCCGCGGGGCCGCTCATGAACCGCTCGACGCGGAGCTCCTCGAGATCACCCGTCCCCTTCAGGGAGTCGACGGGGACCTCCAGCAGTGCTTCGACTTCCGACTCCTCGTCGACCCACTGGGCGGGCCAGGTGTGCCGCCCGTCACCGACCGCCTCCAGCGCCGATCGATCGACGCTCCTGGCGAACGGATACTCCGTGGTCCCCACGGCGAGTGCCCCTGTCGTTCTTGCCAGGTCAAGCAGCAGCGATGCCCGGGCCGGATGCCACAGGTCGTCCTGGTCGAGGAATGCGACGAAACGCCCGGTCGCGACCGCAGCGCCCTTGTTCCTCGCCACGGCAACGCCCTGGTTGGCCTGCCGCAGCACGCGCGCCACCGCCGGGTGCGCCGCGGCGATCTCGGCCGACCTGTCCGACGAGCCGTCGTCCACGACCAGGATCTCGAGATCCACGTCAACCTGACGCGCCAGGGATTCGAGTGTGTTCTCGAGAAACCGTTCGCCGTTGTACGTAGGAACGACCACCGACAATTCGGCAGACAAAGCAGACCCCCATAGTGGAACCGCGACGACCGGCTCCTCGCCCTGTGCCGGGGAACCAGCTCGGAAACGTCGACGAACAGCTCACGCTAGCCGATTGATCTTGTTCCGGAGGCTGCGCCGTACTGAGCCAGCGCTACGGATCACTTGTAGCAGCGACATCGGCCCTTGCCTACCTGCGGTGGCAGGGTCTGCCAGCAGGTGCGCACATCTCGCGGCCTAGTCCGGCAGTGGCGTGACGGTCTAAGTCATCAGCAGATCAGTAGCGTCGTTTGCATACGTCTGCAGCAGTTCCTCGCGGCGCTCGACAAGTCGACCGGTGCGCATGTCGCGGCAGGACCCATAGTTGGTGAGCAGGTCCAAGACTGCGCTCGCGGCATCGCCCAGGACGGGCGGCCAAAACTCGATGAGCATCGGCGGACGCCGAGCAAGCGTCTTCTCCGCCCCCGCCAACACTTTCGCCTCGTGGCCCTGTGTGTCGATCCACAAGAATGAGACATCCTCTACGCCGTGCTCCTGAAGGACATCGTCGAGCGGAACCAGCGGAACTGGTACGTCACCCTGCTCCGTCACCCGATGATCCCCCCAATTGACCCGCGAGAGCGCCAGCATGCCCGTACCCACGCCGTCGGAACAGGCAGCACCGACGATTCGAACATTGCGGATGTCGTTGGCAGCCATCGTGGCCCTCAAGAGGCGAAGGTTCTCCGGTGCTGGCTCGATCGCCAGGACGTCTCGCGCAACGCGGGCGGCGGAGAGCGTTGTGGTTCCGATGTTGGCACCGACCTCGACAAAGGTACCTTGGTCGAGCACGGCGCCGGATGAGGCCAAGGCTGCGGGGAGAAGATCCGCTTCCCATCCACCATTCACGAAGACGTTCCTGCCGACAGTCCTGTCGGCAGTGGGGACGAAGACAAGACCTTCAGCAGTGGGAAGGCCAAGGACCGGGGCGAACCTGCGCAGGATGTCGTAGGTATACCGCCGACGAACTGCCAGCCGCCGCTCGCGTCCGCCGAAGGCTGCTCCAACCACTTCGCGAGTGTTGCGAAGAACTTTCTCTGGAATCGACACTCTTTGCATCCTAGTGATTGCAGATGGTCAACAGCATGCAATCGTCAGACACGGCGCCGTCGACCGAGAGACGGCCATCAACGCCCTCTCGCCGACGCAATACGCAAGATCGCCCGCTCCACCGCGTAGACCGGGTCGCGCCCGCCGCCCTTGACCGCCTCGTCGGCCGCCGCGAGCGCGATCACCGCCTCGCCGAGCCCGTCGTCGGTCCACCCGGTGAGCTCGCGCCGCGCCCGGTCGATCTGCCAGGGCGCCATCCCGAGCTCACCGGCGAGCTGGGCCGCCGGGCCGCGACGTGCGGCGGACACCTTGGCCAGCCCGCGGACCTTCATGGCGATCGCCGCGACGAGCGGCACCGGGTCGGCGCCCGTCGCGAGGGCGTGCCGCAGCAGCGAGAGCGCCTGGTCGGCGCGGCCGGCGACCGCGGCGTCCGCGACCTTGAAGCCGGTGACCTCGACCCGGCCGCCGAACCACAGCTCGACGGTGTCGACCTCGACCCGGCCGTCGCCCTCGAGGACGGCGTCCGACGCGAGCTGCGAGCACGCGGCCGCGAGCTCGCGCAGGTCGCTGCCGACCGCGTCGACGAGCGCCCGGATCGCCTGCGGGGACGCCTTGCGCCCCAGCCGACGGAACTCGGCGGTCGCGAAGTCGACCTTCTCCTCGTCCTTGGTGATGGGCAGGCACGACGCCTCGGCGGCGCCGGCCTTGCGGGCGGCCTCGACGAGCCCCTTGGCCCGCACCCCGCCGCTGTGCCGGACGATGAGGCAGACGTCGCCGGGCGGGGCCGACAGGTAGCGGGTGAGGTCCGCGACGAGCGCGTCGTTGGACGCCTCGGCGTTCTCGACGACGACGAGCGAGCCGCCGCCGAAGAGCGACGGGCTGGCGAGCAGCTCGAGTCGGCCGGTCTCGTACCCGGCGGCCTCGATCCGCTCGACGGAGACCTCCGGGTCGGCAGCGCGGGCCTTGGCGATGACGACAGCCACTGCGCGCTCGGCGAGCACGTCCTCACCGCCGACGACGAGCACGACCGGTGCCGGTTCGAGCGCGTCGATCGGGACGATGTTCGCCGGGGTCTTGCCGCCACCGCGCGGCGCGCCCTTGGGCGCCGCCGTCTTCGTCGTCCCCGACCTGGTTGTCACCCGCACAGCCTGCCACGCGCCGCCGACACCCGGGCGCGCGCCGGGCGACTCAGGACGGCGGGCAGGCACCGCCCGCCCCGCCGGCCCGGTCGGTGCGCGGCCGCACCCGGACGGCGGCGACGACCCGGGCCGACATCGGCAGCTGCGGGGCGACCCAGCCCTGCCCGGCCTTGGCACCGAGGCCGCGCTCGAGGTCGGCCACCTGACCGGGGAGCGCGACGACGAGCACCTCGTACCCGGCGCCGCTCCCCCGCGGGAGCGGCTGCTGCGCCGTCCAGCGCGGGCTCCGGTCGCCCGGGGCGAAGCGGACCGGCTCGAGCCGGAACAGCGACGCCGGCGAGGCCCAGTCCCGCACGGACACCACGAGGGTCTGTCCCGGGTCGGGACGACCCGCCCCGGACACGACGAGACACGGCGGGACGCGCGCCCCGGACACCGGCGAGAGCAGCCGGACCGGCAGGCCGCCGGCCGCGACCTTGGCGGCCGCCGGCGCCTCCGGCTCGGCCTCTGCCTCTGCCGCGGCGGCGGCCTCCTCCGGCGCCCGGACCGGGACGGCGAGGGACGACGCCGCCTGCACCCGGCCGGCCGCCAGCGGGGCACGGGTGCCCTGCCCCGGCAGGAGCAGGGCGGCCGCGCCGGCAGCCACCAGGGCCCCGGTCGCTGCGAGCGCCAGCGGATGGGCACGCCGGTGTGCCCGCCGGGGCGCGGTCCCCGCGGGATCCCCCGGCTCCGCCCGGGGTTCCGGCTCGGCTCCTACGGCGCCTGGGTCGGGGCGGTCCTCGCCGGCCGGCAGGGACGCCGTTCCGCCCGCGCACGGGCCCGGTGCGGTGAGCCGGTCCCACGCCGCGAGCCACTCGCCCGACCGGTCCGGGTCGTAGCGCTGGACGACCTCGGCGAGCCGGTCGCGGGCGATCGGCCGCTGCCCGCGGCCCCAGGCCGACCACGTCGTCTTGGAGATACCGGTCTCGGCCTCGAGGGACCGCAGCTGCTGGCGCCGGGTGCGGGCCTGGGCGACGACGAGTGCGGTGAGCTCGCTGACCGAACCCGCCAGCGCCGGGTCCGGAGGCGGCGCGACGGCCGGGTCAAGCGGCTGCGCCGTCCCGTCGTTCACCGGCGTGATTTCGTCGTCGAGCGGTACCACGTCCGACCCCCGAGCGTGCGTCCCACGGCCTGTCCCGGGCTGTCCCGGCACCTCGGCCCTTGTCCCGCCGTCCGGGGGCCGCCGGACAACACGAGCACCGTAGCCGACGGGACGGACGGGACGCCCGACATCTTTTCTGCACCCGTCACGGCTGATCGACTGCACCGGTCGCCGACAGACCCGTCCGCGGCACCCCTTTCCGCAGATCCGCTCGAAGGGACAGCACCCATGTCGACTCACGAGGCCGCAGCGTCGCCCCGACGCCCGCACCGCCCCCGCTCCGACGCCGACCGCCCGACCCAGGCGCCGTAGGAGCCGAGCCGGAACCCCGGGCGGAGCCGGGGGATC
>NZ_MWLL01000194.1 GCF_002198675.1 Kineosporia sp. R_H_3
CTCCCGCTCCCCGAACCACCCCAACCGCACACCGACAAATCACAATGGTGTAGTTCGCCCACTTTCCTGTGAGCCCGTCGAAGGTCGCAACGAACCGGCGTCCCTGCGCGTCATGCCATGTGAGAATGTCTCCGCAGTCTCTCCAGTGCCGCGGGGGCGTCAGGCGGACTTACGAGCCACGATCGACCTGTCGAGGAGGAGCGCGTGACCCAGGTGGCGCCCCACTCCCATCGGTCCACCGGTGGCGAGCAGCCCCACGGCAGCGGTCGCGACTCCCGTTCGACGCGCGCCGCGGCGCCCGGCCCCTACCGTGATCTCATGACGGACGGCGGCGAGGCCCGGGGGCGTCACGCGACGACCTACGGCCAGGGCTTCGGCGGCGTGGTCCTGTGGACCGTCCTCGGCAGCTTCGTCCCGGGTGTCGGCCTGATCATGGCCGGCCGGCGCGCGCTCGGCGGCGTCGTCCTCGCGGCCAACGTGCTCCTCGTCGCCGGTGTCGGCGCGGCCCTCTACCTGGCGGGCCTGAAGGGGATCATCGACTTCGCCGCGTCGCCGAGCCGGATCGTCGTCGCCGCCGCTGTGCTCCTCGTGCTCGTGCTGCTGTGGGCGCTCGTCGTCCTCGGGACGC
Organism: Kineosporia sp. R_H_3; assembly: GCF_002198675.1. Taxonomy (GTDB): domain Bacteria; phylum Actinomycetota; class Actinomycetes; order Actinomycetales; family Kineosporiaceae; genus R-H-3. Next base: position 629 of record NZ_MWLL01000194.1, read on the forward strand.
ACGCCTCGCTGCGCCGGTACGCGCACCTCACGCTCCCGCAGCGGGTCATGTCGAGCGGCCTCGTCGTCGCCATCGTCGCGCTGGTGCTCATCCCGGCGGCGCGGGTCGCGGACTACAGCCGGATCTACAAGGACTCCGTCTCGTCGATCTTCGCCACGGGCGTCGACGACACGACGGGCAAGAACCCGAACGTCGAGAAGGCGAACCCGTGGGCGGACATCCCCCGGGTCAACGTCCTCATGCTCGGCTCGGACGCCGGCTCGGACCGCACGGGCGTGCGGACCGACACGGTCATCGTCGCGAGCATCGACACGAAGACCGGCCGCACGGTGATGTTCAGCCTGCCGCGCAACCTCCAGGGCGTCCCGTTCCCCGCGGGCACCCAGCAGGCGGCCGACTACCCGAGCGGGTACCGCTGCCCGGACCAGTCCTGCATGCTCAACGCGCTCTGGCAGTTCGGCGTCGAGCACCGGGCGCAGTACTACCCGAAGGCGAAGTCCGACTGGTCGGCCGGGTACACCGCCGTGAAGCAGGGCGTCGAGCAGACCCTCGGCCTGACGATCGACACGTACGCGATCGTCGACATGAAGGGCCTGCAGCAGTTCATCGACGCCGTCGGCGGCGTCACGGTGCCGGTCACCGAGAAGCTCGCCATCGGCGGCGCGCACGACGGCAACGGGAACGTCACCCAGTACCCGAAGGCGTACCTCAAGCCCGGGATCCAGCACCTCGACGGCTACTACGCCATGTGGTACGCCCGCTCGCGCTTCAACACCGACGACTACAGCCGGATGACGCGGCAGCGCTGCCTCATCGGGTACGTCCTCGACCAGACGGACCCGATGGACGTCCTGCGCTCGTTCCCGGGGATCGCCAAGGCCGCCAAGGGCAACATCAAGACGGGTATCCCGCTCGACAGCCTCAGCGCGTGGGCCGACCTGGCGCTGCGCGTGAAGTCCGGCGGCGTGAGCAGCCTGGCGTTCACGAACAAGGTGCTCGGCTCGACCGCCGACCCGGACTTCCCCTACATCCAGGAGAAGGTCCAGGCGGCGATCACGGCCCCGGTCAAGGCCACCGCGACCGCCACGCCGAGCGCGGGCGCCAGCCCCGGCGCGACGAAGACGCCCAAGCCGTCGGCGACCCCGGCGGAGGTCCCGGCCGGCGAGGCCGCGAGCCTCAAGGACGTCTGCGCACCGGTCGGCTGACCCCGCGACACCAAGCACGGCGACGAAGGCCCGGCCCCTCAGGGGGACCGGGCCTTCGTCGTACGGCGGTGAGGGCGGACGGCGCTCAGCGCGGCTGCAGCGCGGTGATCATCTCGGCCCGCAGCTTCATGAGGGACGGCATGAGCCCGACCCCGACGACGCCGACGAGGTCGCCGCCGCGCTCGTAGCCGGCGACGAACTCGCCGTCGAGGTCGCCCTCGAGGACCCGCACGGTGTCGGCGACACCGAGCGACCCGAACGACTGGATCCGGGCGCCGTACTGGTCGCTCCAGAACGACGGCATCGGCGCGAACGGGGCCGGGTCGAGGTCGGCGCCGGACAGGCCCGCGACGAGCGCGGGGGCGGCCCGCTTCGCGGTGTCGGTCGGGATGCTCCAGTGCTCGACGCGCCGGGGCACGTCGTCGAAGAGCGCGTTGGGGAAGCGGGCGACGTCCCCGACGGCGACGACGTCGGAGCGCGGATGACCCTCGGGGTCGAGGGCACGCATCCACCCGTCGGTGCGGACGCCGTCCGCGATGTCGAGCCCGGTGGCGGCGAGCCACTCGGTGTTGGGGACGCAGCCGAGCGCCTCGACGACGACGTCGGCGGGCAGCCGGGTGCCGTCGTCCAGGACGACCGCACCGACCAGGCCCGGGTCCGCGTCCGCACCGGTCGTCCGGGCCTCGACGACGGCGGGCAGCCGGTGCAGGTGCATCCGGACGCCGTGCGCCTCGTGCCTGCGCTGCATGGCGGCGCCGACCTCGGGCCCGAGCGGGCGCTGCATCGGGACGTCCTCGGGGGCGACGACGTCGACCTCGCAGCCCAGGCCGACCGCGGTCGCGGCGACCTCGCAGCCGATGAACCCGGCGCCGATGACGACGACCCTGGCCCCGGGCCGCAGATCGGCGCGCAGCGCGACGGCGTCCTCGAGGGTGCGGACGGCGTAGCGGCCGGCCTCGGGCGCGGGCAGGGTGAGCCGCCGCACGCGAAGCCCGGTCGCGACGACGAGGCCGTCGAAGGGCAGCACCGAGCCGTCGGCGAGGATGACCTCGCGGGTGCCCAGGCTCGCCTCGGCGACGGCGGACCCGAGGCGCCAGGTCACGTCGTCCACGCTCTTGCGCCGGCGGAACTCCAGGGCGGAGAACGCGAGGTCCCCGGCGAGCGCCTCCTTGCTCAGCGGCGGCCGGTTGTACGGCATGTGCGGCTCGTCGCCGACGACGACGACCTCACCGGTGAAGCCCGCGGCGCGCAGCCCCTCGGCCGCCCGCAGGCCGCCGAGCGAGGCCCCCGCGACGACGACGCGCTGCCCCGACGCCCCGGTCACGGCTCAGTCCTCGATCGAGATGGCCTGCATGGGGCAGACGTCAGCGGCCTCCTCGACGAGGTCGCGCTGCGACTCGTCGGCCTCGGTCTTGTAGACGAGCTTGCCGTTGTCGTCCAGCTGGAACACGTCGGGGGCGGCGTAGACGCACTGGCCGTGGTCGGCGCACAGGTCCATGTCGACGACGATCTTCACTGCGTTCTCCTCGGGGAGGCCGGATCTGATGACCGGCGGAATCTACCCGGCGCGGCGGCGCCGGTGGATCAGGGACGGTGTGAGGTTGTCGGTTCAGCCGGTCGGCGCAGCGGACCCTGCGGTCCAGCCGGCCCCGGGCCGGTCGAACCAGATGTGCACCTGGCCGGTGCCGACCGAGTTCTCGTACTCGCTGAAGCGCCGCCCGGGCGCCGTGCAGCGGCCCTCGCCGAGCGCGCCGATCATCATGAGGTAGTGCGCGAACCGGGCCTCCGGCTTGTGGCGGAGGAACTCGGGCATCGTGTCGAGCACCCGCGCGTGGTCGCCCGCGGCGAACCAGTCCATCCGCTCGACGTCCGCGGCGTAGGCCTCGGGCGTGAAGATGTGCTCGACGCCGGCGGCCTCGTGGTCGCGGATGACCTGGAGCGGCCAGAACGTGTGGCTCATGGCACCGGAGGCGAGGAGCAGGACCTTGCGGTCGGAGGCCGCGACGGCCTCGCCGATCGCCCGCCCGACGCGCAGGTTGTCCTCCGTGGTCGCCGTCTGGCAGACGCTCAGGGAGATCCAGCGCTTGTCGGGCAGGCCGCGGCCGAGGAAGTGCCAGAGGTTGACCGTCGCGTAGAAGATCGGCAGGTACTGGTCGTCGATCGGGGTGATCCACGTGCCGTTCGGCTCGGCGCGCTCCGCGATCGCCGCGGCCAACTCCGGGTCACCGGGGAAGTCGTAGGGGATCCGGCACATCCCCCGGGGCAGCTCCTCGGAGGTGAACAGGCCGGCCCGGCGGTCCTGCGCGGTGACGACGTACTCGACGGTCGTGGCCCAGTGCGAGTCGAGGACGACGACCGTGTCGTAGTCCAGGGTGTCGAAGACCTCGGTGCGCAGCCGCTCCAGACCCGCGACGAGGGTGGAGTCCTCGCCGTGGTTGAGCTCCCGGCGCGTGGCCTCCGGCAGCATGATCGTCGGTACGTGGGCCAGCAGACCGGCCCCGACCACCTCACCCATGAGCTCTCCCGTCCCGTACTGCTCGGCGCGGCGCCGGCTCGCCACCATGGTGCCGCCCGCCCGGGCGTCCCGCCCGAAGGGGCAGGACCGACACATTCATTTGGTCCCGAACGATATGTCCCGCCCGGGGCCGGGTCAAGAGCCGCCGGGACCTCCCCTGGTGCGGACCCCACGGATCACGGGACTCTTGTCGGGCCGGTTCCGGCGACGTATTGTTCGGACCCAAACAACCTCCTGGAGGCACCAGTGGCTGACCAGCCGAGCGACCGCCCCGCCGATCTCGCAGACGTGATCGAGGGCCTGCGCGCCCAGGGCGTCGACGTCGTCCGCATCTCCTACTCGGACATGATCGGCGTCGACCGGGGGCGCGACGTCCTCATCGACGAGCTGCCGACGGCGATGGGTCACGGGCTCGCCTTCTGCCGGGCGATCTTCCACACCTCGCCGCAGGGGGACGTCGTCCCGGTCGCGGGCGGTCTGGACGCCGGGCTGCCGGACGTCAACGTCCGCCCCGACCTCTCGACGCTCTCGGCGATGCCGTGGGAGGAGGGCGCCGCCTGGGCGATCGGTGACGTCCGCGGCCCCGACGGGCAGCCGCACAGCGAGAGCCCGCGCGCGGTCCTCACCCGGGTCGAACGGCTGCTCGCCGAGCACGGCGTCCGCGGCGTCGTCGGGCCCGAGCTCGAGTACTACCTGCTCGAGCCGGACGCCTCCGAGCGCGGCTGGAAGCGCTACGCCGACGCCCCGGGCAACGTCTACGTCGTGGGCTCCAAGGGCGACCCCCGCCGGCACCTCATCAAGACGCTGCGGCTGCTGCGGGACGCCGGCCTGCGGGTCACCGCGGCGAACCACGAGTTCTGCGGCGGCCAGTTCGAGATCAACCTCGACCACTCGGCCGCGCTCGACGCCGCCGACCGGTCGTTCCGGCTCAAGTCGGGGATCCAGGAGATCGCCCGCCTGGACGGTCTGCTCGCGACGTTCATGGCCAAGCCGTTCAACGACGAGGGCGGCTCGGGCTTCCACCTGCACGTGTCGTTCGTCGACGCGGACGGCACGAACGTCTTCGGCGACGCCGACGGCGAGCACGGCCTCTCCAAGCTCGGCCTGTCGGCGATCGCCGGCGTCCTCGCGCACGCGAAGGCCCTCACCGCCCTCATGAACCCGACGATCAACTCCTACAAGCGGTTCGGGCCGGACACGCTCGCTCCGTGGCTCGTCGACTGGGGGCTGGACAACCGCAGCGCCATGGTCCGGATCCCGCCGGAGCGCGGCGGCGGCTCCCGGATGGAGGTCCGCCTCGGGGACGCCACCGCGAACCCCTACCTCGCGATCGCCGGCACCCTCGCGGCGGCCTACCTCGGCATCCGCGACGGGCTCACGCCGCCGTCGGCGCTCGAGGGCTACGGGTACGACCCCGAGAACGCCGAGATGCTCCCGCAGCGGCTGCCCGACGCGCTCGACGCGTTCGAGGCCGACACCGCCCTCCAGGAGGTGCTCGGCGAGGAGTTCTGCACGTCCTTCGTGACATACAAGCGCAACGAGGTCGAGCGCTTCGAGCGGCACGTCACCGACTGGGAGTTCACCGAGTACGCGTACCACCTGTAGACGCCGTGCCCTTCACACCGGGAGCAGAGCTGACATGACCACGACGCCCGTCGCGCCGTCCGGCGCCGCCGCCGACACCGACCTCTCCGACCTCGACCTCTTCGCGCAGACCACGCCGTGGGCGGCGTTCGACAGCCTGCGGCGCGACGAGCCGGTGCACTTCAACCCCGAGCAGGGCGGCAACAAGGGGTTCTGGTCGATCACCCGGCACGCCGACATCGTCAACGTCTCCCGGGACGAGGAGACGTTCTCCTCCGAGGTCGCCGCGGTGAACCTCGAGGAGCTCGACAGCGACCAGCTCGAGATCCGCAAGTCGATGCTCGAGACGGACGGCGCCCGGCACTTCGCGCTGCGTCGCCTGCTCCAGCGCGACTTCTCGGCCCGCGCCCTCGCGCCGTACGAGACGTTCCTGCGCGGGCTCACCGCGACGACCCTCGACGCGGCCCTCGGCAAGGCGAAGGCGGAGGGCGGCATCGACTTCGTCAAGGAGGTCAGTGCCGACTTCCCGATCCGGGTGCTCGTGCGGCTGCTCGGCGTCCCGGACGACCACGCGTGGCAGCTCATCCGCTGGGGCAACCGGATGGTCGGCAACACCGACCCGGACGAGGCCGACGTCCTGCTCGACTCCCCCGAGAGCGAGCAGTACCGCAACCTGCCGTTCCGCTCGCCGGCGGCGCTGGAGGTGTTCGCGTACGGCGACGAGCTCGCCCGGCAGCGCCGCGGCGGCGACGGCGAGGACCTCGTCTCCAAGCTCGTCAACCGGGTGCCGGAGGACGGGATCCCGTTGTCCGAGCGGGACTTCCACAACTACTTCCTGCTGCTCGTCGTCGCCGGCAACGAGACGACCCGGCACACGATCACGCACTCGATGAAGGCGCTCATCGACCACCCGGAGGCGTTCGCGGCGCTCAAGGAGCGGCCCGAGCTGCTGCCGAAGGCCGTCGAGGAGTTCCTGCGCTGGGCCTCGCCGGTCTACCACTTCCGCCGGACGGCGACGAAGGACGTCGAGCTGCACGGCCGGACGATCGCCGCGGGCGACAAGGTCGTCATGTGGTGGGCGTCCGGCAACCGCGACGAGAGCGTCTTCGCCGACCCGTACCGCTTCGACGTCGAGCGCGACGCCCGCGAGCACATGGCCTTCGGCAAGGGCGGTCCGCACCTGTGCCTGGGCAACCAGCTGGCCCGGATGGAGATCCGGATCATGTTCGAGGAGATCCTGCGGCGGGTCGACTCCGCCAAGGAGCTCGAGCCGCCCAAGCGGGTGCGCAGCAACTTCGTCAACGGGTTCAAGGAGTACTGGGTGCAGGTGCAGGGCTCGTGACGCCGGGCCCGCAGACGGGCCCGCAGCGGCGGGCGCTGCTCGTCGAGCACGACCCGTACACGAGCCCGGGTCTCGTCGGCGAGGCGCTCGAGGCGCGCGGCTACGCGCTCGAGCGGCGTCTCGTCGTCCCCGAGGAGCGGTTCCACTCCCCCGGCGTCGACCACGACTTCCCCGACCCGCGGGAGTGGGACCTCGTCGTCCCGATGGGGGCGCCGTGGTCGGCGGACGACCACGCGACGATCGGCTCCTGGCTGGTCCCCGAGCTGGAGATGCTGCGGACGGCGCACACCGCAGGGGTGCCCGTGCTCGGCATCTGCTTCGGCGGCCAGGCCCTGTCGGTCGCGCTCGGCGGCGGCGTGACCCGGGCGCCCGGCTGGGAGATCGGCTGGACGGACGTCGTCACCGCGGACCCGGCGCTGGTCCCGGCCGGACCGTGGTTCCAGTTCCACAAGGACGCCATGGTGCTGCCGCCCGGTGCCCTCGAGGTCGCGGCGAACGCGCACTGCTCGCAGGCCTGGACGATGGGCCGCACCCTGGCCCTGCAGTTCCACCCCGAGGTGACGCTCGAGGTCTTCGACGGCTGGCTGGAGACCGGGGGTGCCGCGATCATGGAGGGCCTCGGGCTGGACGTCGAGGCGGTCCGGAAGGACACCGCGGACGGCGAGGACGCCGCCCGGGCGCGGACCCGGGCCCTCGTCGAGGCGTTCCTCGACCGGGTGGCCGCCCGACCGCTCTGATCGCTACCGTCCGTCCCGTGACGCCCGCCGCGACCGTGCCCGACCCGGCCGGGCTGCTGCGCGCCGCGTACGGCACCTGGGCGACCAGCCCGGTGTGGACGCTGTGGGCGCTCACCACGGCCGGCGAGCGGGTCGTGGGCGGCGTCCGCCCCGGGATGCAGTGGATCGAGGCCGGGCACCTCGACGCCGCGGTGCTCGTGGAGGGCGCGGTGGCCCGCGTGCGCGGGACGCTGCTGCTCCAGGGGCTCCTCGGGCCGGTCGAGCCGGCACGCGTCGAGGCCGCCGTCCGGGGCCGCTGGGTGACCTGCCCCGCCGAGGCCTGGTTGCGGCGGGGCGCCGACCACAGCGCGCTCGGCTGGTTCGGCAAGGGCCTCGACGGCTCGGACGACGTCCGGCTCGTCACGGCGGACGACACCGGCGGCACCCTCGTCGCCCGGCTCCTCACCCGGCGCGGCACCGTCACCGTGCAGCGCACGCGCGACGGCACGACCCGCCTCGTCCAGTGCCTGGACCGCAGCGGCTTCGTCCGGTGGACCTGGGACGACGTCCCGCTCGTCGTGCCCCGCCCCGCCCCGGACGAGGTCGTCGCGCTCGACGAGGTGCTCCGGGCGCTCGGGCCGGCGCCGGAGCCGCCGGCGCCGGGACCGGCGCATGAGTCGGCCGGTGAGCAGCCCCACGAGCAGGCCCGTGAGCCGGTCCGGCAGCCCGGGAGGGCCACCGTCGAGGTGTTCGCCCCCGACGAGCCCGGCGAGCAGTGGTCCCTCTACAGCGACGACCTCGCCGCCGTGCTCGGCGTCGAGGCCGGGCACGAGGCGCAGACGCTCGCCCTGCGGGCGCTCGCCGTGCACGTGCCGCACCTCGTGCACCTGGTCGAGGGCGACTCCTACGACACGGTCTTCTCCGCGTACGTCCCCGACGAGCGGACGGCGCGCGAGGTCGCCGAGGTGCTGCGCCGGCTCCCGGCGGGGCAGTGATCGCGGCGGTACGGAGGAGCCGCCCCGTCCACCGGGCAGGTCCTCCGCACCGCGACGATCACGCCGGGAGGTACTTCTCCGCGTGCACCTGGTCGGCGGGCACGCCGGCCGCGGCGGCCGCCGCGCACGCTGCGTCGACGAGCGCGGGCGGGCCGCACACGTAGACGTCCGGCCACTCGGGCCCGGCCGTTCCGCCGAGCACCGCGAGGTCGCGGGCCAGCGCGTCCACGGGTGTGCCCGCCGTGCCGGTCCACGTGCCGTCCGGCCGCCACACGCACGGCTCGAGGACGGCGCCCGGGAGCAGGTCGAGGGCCTCGGCGAGCTCCGGGAGCAGCGCGAGGTCCGGCAGCTCCGCGGCCGTCGTCACGCCGAGGTAGAGCCGCACCGGCTGCGGGTCGCCCCACTCGGCCATCCGGCGCACCATCGACGCGAGCGGGGCGAGCCCGGTGCCGCCGGCGACGAGCCAGCGCGGCCGGATCCCGTTCTCCCGCAGACCGAACGCGCCCTGCGGGCCGTGGACGACGAGCCGCGCACCGGCCGGACCGGTCGCCAGCCAGCCCTCGAGGACCTCGCTGAACCAGCCGCCCGGCTGGAGCCGGACGAGGAGCTCGACCTCGCCGTCCCAGTTCGCGACGTTCGCCAGCGAGTACGCCCGGCGCGGCTCCTGCCCGGGCAGCGACACCTCGACGAACTGGCCGGGCTCGAACTCGACCCCGGCGCCGCTCACGTCGTCCGGGTCGAGGTGCAGCCGCACCCGGACCGTCCGGCCGTCCGGGCTCACCGGCTCGACGGCGACGACGCCCGCGCCGCGCTCGGGGATGCTCCCCCGGATGATCCGGGAGTCCTCGCAGCGCAGCGCGACCGCGAGCGGCTCGCGCGGGTAGGTGCGGCACAGCAGGGCGCCGCCGTCCGCCGCCGCCCCGGGCGGCAGCGCCTCCGCGCTGTGCGGCCCGACGTCGTGCGCGCCCTCGACCGTGGCGTAGCAGGCCCCGCAGGTGCCCTTGCGGCACAGCGACGGCAGCACGTAGCCGGCCTCGGCCGCGGCGGCGAGCACGTCCGTGCCCGGCGCGCAGCCGACGTCGATCCGGACGCCGTCCGTCGTCGTGAGGGTCACGGGCAGCGTGTCGGTCAGGACGTCCGACGTCACGCGAGGCACTCCGCGAGGTCGGCGGCCGGGTCACCGACCGGCGCCAGCGCGAACTGCTCGACGAGGACGCCGACGAGGGCCGGCGTGAGGAACGCGGGCAGCGTCGGGCCGAGCTTGATGTCGCGGATCCCCAGCGCCAGCAGGGTGAGCAGCACCGCGGCGGCCTTCTGCTCGAACCACGACAGCACGAGGGACAGCGGCAGGTCGTTGACCTCGCAGCCGAACGCCTCCGCGAGCGCGACCGCGACCTTGATCGCCGAGTAGGAGTCGTTGCACTGGCCGACGTCGAGCAGCCGCGGCAGACCGGCGACGGTGCCGAAGTCATGGTCGTTGAAGCGGAACTTCGCGCAGCCGAGCGTCATGACGACGGTGTCCGCCGGCGTCGCCGTCGTGAAGTCGGTGTAGTAGTTGCGCCCCGGCGCCGCCCCGTCGCAGCCGCCGACGAGGAAGAAGTGCGTGATGGCACCGTCCTTGACGGCCTGGACGACGGCGTCGGCGGCACCGAGGATCGCGTCCCGGCCGAAGCCGATCGTGAACGGCTCGAGGTCGCCCGCGGCGTCCACGTCGGTGAACCCGGGCAGCGCCAGGGCGGCCTTCACCGCGAGCCGGAAGTCCGTCGGGCCCTCGTGCCCGCCGATCGGCGCGGACGAGCCGGCCGCCGGGCCGATGTGCCGGACGCCGGGCCAGCCGACGGGCCCGGTCGTGAAGATCCGCGACCGGTACGCCGGCTGCGGCTCGATGATGCAGTTGCTCGTCATGACGATCGCGCCCGGGAACCGGGCGAAGTCGACCTGCTGGTCCTGCCAGGCGCCGCCGTAGTTGCCGGCGAGGTGCGGGTACGCCTTGAGCAGCGGGTAGGCGTGCGCCGGGAGCAGCTCGCCGTGGGTGTAGACGTTGATCCCGAGGTCCTTGGTCTGCTCGAGGATCGCCGCGAGGTCGCGCAGGTCGTGGCCGCTGACGAGGATCGCCTTGCCCGGCAGCGGGACCCGGCGGACGGCGGTCGGCTCCGGGGTGCCGTACGTGCCGGTGTTGCCGGCGTCGAGCAGCTCCATGACCCGCAGGTTGACCCGGCCCAGCTCGAGCGAGCGCTCCAGGAGCGCGGGGACGTCGGTCGGCGCGGAGGCGAGGAAGTCCAGCGCCGACTCGACGGCGGCGAACACCGCGGGGTCGGTCTGCCCGAGCACGGCGGCGTGGTGCGCGTAGGCGCAGACGCCCTTGAGCCCGTAGAGGACGAGGGCACGCAGGCCGACGACGTCGTCCCCGACGGTCTCGGCACCGGCCCGGACGCCGACCTCGGCGGCCTGCAGGAGCATCGCGTCCATCGTCGCGGCGGGCACGAACGCGGCGGGCCCGGCCGGGGCCTCGGCCGTGACGCCCTGCGCCGCCGCCGCGGCCTCGTACGTCGCGCGCACCCGGTCGCGGACCTTCGCCGCCTCGGTGACGAGCTGGACGAACCGGGTCGCGGTGAAGTTGACGTTCGTCAGGGTCGTGAACATCGCGTAGAGCACGAAGTCGGCGGCGGCGTCGTCCGGCGCACCGAGCGCCCGCGCCCGGGTGCCGTACTGCGCCACGCCTTGCAGGACGTGGATGAGCAGGTCCTGCAGGTCGGCGGTCGTCTCGTCCTTGCCGCAGGTGCCGTGGTCGACCTGGCAGCCGAGGAGCGGGAGCGAGCGGTCGGTCTGTTCGCACTGGAAGCAGAACACGTCGGGGCCTTCCGGTCGGTGGTGCCGCACGGGCACGCGTCGTGGCCGGGCACACGGAGCAGTGCCCGGCGCGGGCATGGACCGGACGCTAGGCAGCCGCCGCAGGGCGTTCCTTGACGCAGGTCAAGGGCGCCGGGCGGACGCCGTCCGCCCGCCGTCGCGGCCGTCGCCGGCGGGACCGAGGTCCTGCCTCAGGCGCCGGACCAGGCCGCGAGCCGGGCCAGGTCGGGCAGCGTGACCTGCCGGCCGTCGACGTCCGCGAGCCCCTGCTCGACGAGCGACCGGAGCACCCGGGAGAAGGTCTCCGGGGTCAGGCTCAGCCGGGAGGCGAGCACGGCCTTGCCGGCCGGCAGCCGGACGACGGCCGACCCGCCGCCGCGCAGCGTCGCGTCGTCCGGCGCGGCCTCGGCGAGCAGGAAGGCGATGACCCGCTGGGTGCCGGAGTGCAGGGCCATCGCGCTGACGTCGGCGACCATCGTGTGCAGCCGCACGGACATCCCCGCGAGCATCCGCCGGGCGAAGGTCGGCTCGGCGTCGATGAGGTCGAGAACGGTGCGCCGCGGCACCGACAACAGGTCCGACGCGACGAGGGCGGTGGCCGTCACCGGGTAGGGCCGGTCGGCGAACATCACGCCCTCGGCGAAGGTCTCGCCGGCGCCGATGATCTCGAGCACCTTCTCGTTGCCCTCGGCGGAGGTGACCGCGAGCTTGACCTGGCCGCGCAGGACGACGAAGAAGCCGGTGCACTCGTCGCCCCGGTGGAAGAGCACCTCCCCGCGACCGAGCGCGACGGGCACCGCGGCCGCCGCGAGAACGGCCAGCAGATCGGCGCTGACCTGCGAGAACAGCGGGAGCCGGGCCAGGACCGCACCAACCGACGACGTCACCGTCAGGATTCTTCCAGCCGAATCCTCGGCACAAAAAGGGCGTAGCGCAGATTTCCGGACGCAAACCTTCTCAGACTCTGGTCGGCGTGACCTTGGTCCCCCTAGAGTCGGCGCGCTGGTCATGGGGGCCCAAACGTGTTTTCCAGGGAAGGACAAACGAGCGTGTCTCAGTACGACACCGACGACGCACCCCGGCTCGGGGGTGCTCAGAAGCTCAGCCTCCTCGACGCGGTCGCGCAGTCGATCGGCTTCGTGGGGCCTGTGTTCTCCATCGCGTTCCTCGTGCCGCTCCTGGTCGGCCTGACCTCGGCCAGCGGCCGGGGCGCCGGCGACGCCGCGCCGCTGGCCGTCGTCCTCGCCTCGATCGGTGTGCTGGCGCTCGGCTGGATCATCTCCGAGTACGCCCGCCGGATCTCGGCCGCCGGATCGCTGTACGACTACATCAGCGACGGCCTCGGCAGCCGGGTCGGCGGCACCTTCGGTCTGCTCTACTACGTCGGCATCCTGGCCCTGGGCTCCGGCCTGGCCGTGATGATCGGCGGCACGATCCACGACACCCTCGACGCGGAGTTCGGCAGCGCCGTCCTGCCCGAGGGCCTCTGGGACCTCGTCGTCATCGGGCTCGTCGGCGCCATCCTCTACTTCGGGGTGGCGTTCTCGACCCGGGCCCAGCTCGTGCTGGCGCTGCTGTCGGTCGCGACGGTCTTCGTCTTCTCGCTGTACGTCATCGTCAAGGTCGGCGGCGACAACGACCTCGGGCGCGCGCTCAGCCCGTCGTCGTCCGAGACCGGCTTCTCCGGCGTCCTGTTCGGGGTGCTCTACGGCGTGCTCCTCTTCACCGGGTTCGAGACCTCCGCGAACCTCGGCGAGGAGACCGAGCACCCCAAGCGCGACATCCCTCGGGCCGTGCTCATCAGCGTGCTGCTCGTCGCGGGCTTCTACTTCATCGCCACGTACGCGCAGGTCGCCGGCTTCCGGTTCGACCTCGGCGCGATGGGCGACGCGGCCGGGGGCCCGCTGTTCGCGCTCGCGAGCAGCGCCGACGACGGCGGCTTCGGCTCGACGGCCGTCCGGCGGCTCCTCGAGCTGGTCGTCGTCCTCGACATGCTCGCCGTCCTCATCGGCTGCGCCGTCGCCGCGTCGCGCGGCCTGTTCGCCCTCGCCCGCGACCGCCGCCTGCCGTCGGCGCTGGCGAACGTCTCGCCGCGGAGCACGCCGCTCAACGCGACGATCGTCGTCCTCGGCCTCTACCTGCTCACGACGGCCGTCACCCTTTGGGTGCCGGGCTTCGTCGAGCTGACCGGGCCGGACGGGGCGCCGCTGGGGCTGCCGCACTACGTGTCGGTCTTCTCGTGGATGGCGGCGCTCGGCGGCTTCGCGCTCGCGCTGATCTACCTCGTGCTGTCGGTCGGTGCCGTCCGCGGTCTGGCGGACCACGCGCAGCCGTGGAAGGTCTACCTCGCAGTGTTCGTGAGCATCCTCGTCACCGGCGCGGCGATCTTCGGCGCGATCTACAAGGTGCCGACGCCGACGATCTACGTCGTCTGGACGACGCTCGCGGTCTTCGTCGTCAGCCTCGTGCTCACCTTCGTGTCCCCCGGCGTCGAGCCGACCGGTCACGAGTGGGACGACCTCAACCCGGCCGACCAGGGTCCGCAGAAGCTCTGACGAGCACGGACGACGGCGCCGCCGGACCCGCTCGGGTCCGGCGGCGCCGTCGTTCCCGGCGAGCACCTAGGCGAGCAGCGCCTCGCTGCGCCGGACCAGCTCGCGGCAGAAGGCGCCCATGCCGGCGGCGTCGTCGGTGTACTGGCCCGGCTTGACGCACAGCGTCGTGAAGCCGTCGGCGACGAGCGCCGGGACGGCCTCGAGCGCCTCCGGCAGGCTGCCGCACACGTCGTCGGCGGGGAACGTCGTCCGCACGCCCCCGACGAGCTCGAGGTCGGACGGCGTCCGGCCGGTCGGCGCGAGCGCCTCGGCGAGCGCGGCCCGGTCCTGCTCCGACGGGCGGCCGAGCGGGTGCCAGCCGGAGCCGTGGCGGGCGAGGCGGCGCAGCAGGGCCGGGTGCATCGCCTGCCCGCCGAACCACATCGCGGGCCCCTGCGACCGGGCCGGGCCGGGTGACACCCAGACGTCGTCGAAGCTCCAGAACCGGCCCTCGTGGCGCAGCGGCGCACCCGTGGCCGACGCCCGCCACGCGGCGTCCCAGACCTCGAGCTGCTCGTCGAGGCGGGCGCCGCGCTCACGGAACGGCACCCCGAGCGCGGCGTACTCCTCCTCGTGCCACGACACCGTCGGCTGGACGACGAGCCGCCCGCCCGACAGTGCGTCGAGGGTCGCGAAGTCCTTGGCGAGGAGCAGCGGGTGCCGCAGCGGCGAGATGACCGCGCACGCCGCGAGCCGGACCCGCTCGGTGACCGCCGCCATCGCCGAGAGCATGAGCAGCGACGACGGCCACGGCATGTCCGGGTCCTGGTTGCCGGGCATCGCGTAGTCGCGCGGGTTCGCCATCCGGCCCGCCGCACCGGCTGCCGGCCCGAGGACGACGTGCTCGCTCACCATGACGGCGTCGATGCCGGCGTCCTCGGCCTCCTGCGCCCAGCGGACCATGGTCCGCAGGTCCGCCGGCGTGCCGCCCGAGTGCATGGTCCAGTTCTCGGAGAGGACGAGCACCCAGCGGACGCCGCCCGCGGGCCTGCCGTCCGTGCTCTCCCCGGCGGCGCGCACGGTCAGCCCTTCCAGAGCGTGCGCCCGCCGTTCCAGACCACGCCGATCTGGCGGTAGTACCCGCCGATGACCTCGCGGACCGGCAGCGCCGCGAGCTCCTCGGTCGGGGACTCGAACAGGCTCAGCTCGTCGACGTCCGCCGCGAACGTCGCACCGATCGAGGCCAACGCGCCGCCGGACTCGATGAGCTCGACGTGGGCGTCCCCGACGCCGTCGATCGACGGCAGCCAGCGGTGGTGCGCCATCGGGTGCCCGTTGACGAAACCGTTGCTGCTGCTCGGTTCGCGCAGCGTGATGACGGCCTGCGCGAGACGCCGGTCGGCGGCCGCGAGGGTCGCCCCGAAGCGGCCGCCGGCGGCCAGGGCGGGGGCGCCCTCGGTGAGCGGGTGCGAGCGGGTCATGTGGATCGAGCCGAGCTTCTTCGGGTAGCCCTGGTGGATCCCGCGGAGCATCGCGAAGTCCTTGTCGACCCAGATGAACGCGCACCGCGAGTACGTCCGGTCCTCGAACGAGCAGCGGACGACGACGAAGGCCTCCTTGTACTGCGAGCGGACCGGGTCGAGCAGCTCGGCCCGGTCCGCGCCGCAGGACTGCCAGTCCGCCCAGATGAGCGCCACCGCACCCGGGTCCTCCGCCGCGGGCGAGAGCGGCTCGGGCAGCAGCGCCGCGACCCGCTCCGGGTCGGTCCGGTACTCGACCGTGAGGAGGTCGCCGGAGTAGAACCACGGCGGGGTGGGCAGCAGGCTCGAGAGCCCGCTCGCCGTCCGCGGGTAGAAGAAGCCCTGCATCGCCGCACCGCCCTGGGTCTGGCTCATCGCCGTCCGTCCCGTCTGTTCTCGTAGTCTGCCGGTCAGATGTCCCGTCAGATGTCGCGGTGCCGGCCCATCTCGGCGTAGCGCTGCGGGTCCCGGCCGCGCAGCACGCCGGCCGCGACGACACCCAGCACCGCGGCGACCGGCACGAGCAGCGGCAGGCCCCACGTGAGCCAGCCCTGCGGGCCGATGAGGTCGTCGAAGCTGATGTAGGCGAACACCACCGCGGCGACGAGCGCGACCCCGGCCACGAGCGGGGCGACGAGGGTGCGGCCGAGGTTCGGGTCGAGGTCCGGGTGCCGGCGGAAGAAGGCGACGACCGCGAACGACGCCATCGCCATGAGCACGAGGACGGCGAGCGTGCCGAGGTTCGTGAGCCAGACGAAGAGCTGGGTGACCGGGTCGCGGTCCGTGAGCACGAAGAGGGCGACGACGAGCGCGGCGAGCGCGCTCTGGCTCACCGAGCCGGCGTGCGGGCTGAGGTGGACGGCGTGCGTGCGGCCGAGGGTGTCCGGGAGCAGGCCCTCGCGGCCCAGCGCGAAGAGGTAGCGCGCGACGGCGTTGTGGAAGGCGAGCAGCGCGGCGAAGACGCTCGTCGCGAAGAGCAGGCTCATGACCTGGACGAAGCCGGTGCCGACGTAGGCGTCGCCGATCGCGAAGAGCATGACGGTCGGGTCGGGGCCGAGGTCGGAGATGAACTTCTGGACGCCGTCGAGCCCGCCCGCGTTGACCATGAGCCATGTGGTGAAGACGTAGAAGACGCCGATCGTCAGGACGGCGACGTACGTCGCGCGCGGGACGGTCCGCTTCGGGTCGCGAGCCTCCTCGCTGTAGATCGTCGTCGCCTCGAAGCCGACGAACGCGGCGGAGTTGAAGAGCACGGCGAGCGCCAGGGCGCCGCCGCCGAGGCCGGTCAGGGCGTCCCAGCCGAACGGCGAGGCCGAGATCGGCGCGCCCGTGGCCATCGTGCCGCCCTTGGCGAGGATCGCGGCGTCGAGCACGAGGACGACGACGAACTCCGCGACGACGAGCACCGCGAGCACCTTGAGCGAGAGGTCGACCTGCCGGTAGCCGAGCACCGCGATGACCGCGAGCGCGGTGAACGAGCAGACCCACCAGGGGACGTCCACCCCGACCGGGTCGGCGAGGAAGCCGCTCATGGCGACGCCGAAGAGCCCGTAGAGACCGATCTGCATCGCGTTGTAGCCGAGCAGGGCGAGGAAGGCCGCGGCCCCGCCGGCCTGCTGGCGCAGCCCGCGGGAGATGTAGGAGTAGAACGCCCCGGTGCTCGTGTGGTGGCGGGCCATCGCGGTGTAGCCGACCGAGAACACCAGGAGCATGACGACGACGAGCACGTACGCCGCGGGCACGCCCGCCCCGTTCGAGAACGCGATCGCCGTGGGGGCACCGCCGGCCATGGCGGTCAGCGGGGCGGCCGCCGAGACGACGAAGAACGCGATGCCGAAGACGCCGAGCGAGCCTCGGCGGAGCTGGTGGGTGCCGTCGGCGCCGGCGGTGCCGGCGGGGGGCGCCTCGGAGGACTGAGCCACGGGGTCTCCAGGGTCTCGATGGGCGGGCGGACCCGGCGTCACGGCGGGAGCCCAGATCGTTAGGGCCCGAACGATAGGCTCCCCGCGGCGAGGTTTCAAGGGGTCCGCCGGGGGATGTCCGGGCAGGTGGCCGGGCCTGCGGCCGGGGATACGGTTCCCTTGACGAGCCGCGTCCGTCACGGCAATCATTCGGTACCGAACGTTGAGGAGGGCGCATGAGCGACGACACCGCGACGGCCACGGTCGAGGGCGTCGAGGTCGACACCCGGCACTGGATCGGCGGCCGGCGGGTCGCCTCGGTCGACGGGCCGGCGACCGCCTTCGAGGACGTCTCCCCGCTCGACGAGGCGACGATCGCCCGGGTCGCGCGCGGGGGCGCCGCCGAGGCGGACGCCGCCGTCAGCGCCGCGGCCGAGGCGTTCCCGGGCTGGGCCCGGACCCCCGCCGCCGAGCGGGCCGAGATCCTCCACCGGATCGCGGACGGCGTCGAGAAGCGCCTGGAGGAGCTCGCCCGGGTCGAGACCCGGGACAACGGCTCGCTCATCCGCTCGCACCGCCGGGGCGTCATGCCCCGGGTCGCGATGAACTTCCGGTTCTTCGCCGACCACCTCCTGCGCCTGGACTCCGGCGACGTCCACCCCGACTTCATGACGCGCGGCCACCGCAACCACGTCACGTGGGACCCGGCCGGTGTCACCGCGATCATCACGCCGTGGAACGCCCCGCTCATGCTCGCGACCTGGCGGATCGCGCCCGCGCTCGCGGCCGGCAACACCGTCGTCGCCAAGCCGCCGGAGTGGGCGCCGCTCACCGCCTCCCTGCTCGCCGACATCGCCGCCGAGGCCGGCCTGCCCGACGGCGTGCTCAACGTCGTCCAGGGCCTGGGCACCGAGGCCGGCGCGCCGCTCGTCGCCGACCCGCGGGTGCGCCGGATCTGCTTCACCGGCTCCGTGCCGACGGCGCGCTCCATCGCGGCCTCGGCCGCGCCGAACGTCACGCCGACGTCCTTCGAGCTCGGCGGCAAGTCCCCGCTCGTCGTCCTCGACGACGCCGACCTCGACCTCGCCGTGACGCTCGCGGTCGAGCAGTTCGACAACTCCGGCCAGGTCTGCCTCGCCGCCGTCCGGATCCTCGTGCACTCCTCGCTGCACGACGCGTTCATGGCGCGGTTCCTCGAGCGGGCCGGGCAGATCCGGCAGGGCGACCCGCGCGACGAGGCGACCGACATCGGTCCGCTCATCGCCCGGCGGCACTTCGAGCGGGTCTCGGGGTTCGTCGAGCGGGCGGTCGCGGACGGCGCGACCCCGCTGCTCGGCGGCGGGCCGAACACCGACCTCGGCGGGCTCTACTTCCGCCCGACGGTCTTCGCGGGCGCCGCCCCCGGCAGCGAGATCCTCTGCGAGGAGGTCTTCGGGCCGGTCCTCACCGTGCAGTCGTTCGACACCGACGAGCAGGCCGTGTCGCTCGCCAACGGCACGGACTACGGCCTCGCGGCCACGCTCGTCAGCGGCGACCCCGAGCACGCGCAGCGGGTGTCGGCGCAGCTGTCGGCCGGCACCGTCTGGGTCAACTGCTTCTTCGTCCGCGACCTCGGCGCCCCGTTCGGCGGCAACGGCCGCAGCGGCATCGGCCGCGAGGGCGGGACCTGGTCGTTCGACTTCTACAGCGACGTCAAGAACACGTGCACCGCGCCGAACGGCTGGACGACCCCGCCCGCCTGGGCGCAGGGCTGAGCGAGGGGACGACATGAGCACCGAGACCGTCGAGTACCGCCGGATCCTCCTGGAGGGGGCCCAGGTCCAGGTCGTCCGCGAGGGCGACGAGCTCGTCGCCGGCGACGGCCGCCGGGTCAGGTGCGCGGACGCCGTCCACCTGCCGCCCGTGCAGCCGACGAAGATCCTCGCCGTCCACCTCAACCACATCAGCCGGGCGCGGGAGTTCCAGGCGAAGATGCCGCCCGCGCCGTACTGGTTCAGCAAGCCGACCTCCGCGCTCAACGCGCACGAGGGGGCCGTCGTCCGGCCGCTCGGCTGCAAGTGGCTCAACTACGAGGGCGAGGTCGCGATCGTCATCGGCCGGACGACGCGCAACGTCGCACCGGCCGACGCCGGGCAGTACATCGCGGGCTACACGGTCGCGAACGACTACGGCCTGCACGACTTCCGGGACACCGACGCCGGCTCGATGCTGCGGGTCAAGGGCTCGGACACCCTCGCCCCGCTCGGTCCGGGCCTCGTCACCGGCTGGGACTTCCACGACAAGCACATGCAGACCCGGGTCAACGGCAAGGTCGTCCAGGACGGCTCGACCGCCGAGATGACGTGGGACATGCACTACCTCGTCGCCGACGTCGCCCGGACGATCACGCTGTACCCCGGGGACGTCATCCTCTCGGGCACCCCCGCGAACAGCCGGACGGTCTTCCCCGGCGACGTCGTCGAGGTCGAGGTCGAGGGGCTGGGGACGCTGCGCAACCACATCGTCGACGGCCCGACCGCGATCCGCGAGGACGTCGGCGCGCAGCCGACGGAGTCGGAGGAGGTGCTGTCGACGGCGCTCGGCGGCGACTGGGAGTTCCGCGGCATCCGGGCGCCGCGCCGCGATTGAGGTTCTCGGCCGAGCACGACCTGGCCCCGCGGACACGCACCTATGCTGCGGCCGTGATCTACGAGGAGCGGCCCGCGCCCGCCGGTCTCGAGGCCGCCGTCGCGCGCCTGTGGTACCTGGAGATGCCGCGGGTCCGCGCGTTCGAGAAGATCCTGCCCCTGCCCTACGTGCACCTGATCTTCAACCTCTCCGACCCGTACCTGGTCCACGACCGTGCCGGGGTCGCGACGCAGGTCGACGACGCCTTCGTCTCGGGCATCCAGTCCGAGTACCTGGTCATCGCCTCACCGCCGACGATCCGGCACGTCGGGGCCGAGCTGCGCGCGGGCGGGCTCGGCCTGCTCACCGACGCTCCCGGCGGGTCCGTGGCCGGCGCCGTCGTCCCGGCCGCGACGGTGATGGCGGGTGCGGGTGACCTGGCGCGGGCCCTGCGCGCGGCGGCGGGCCCGGACCAGGCGCTCGACCTGCTGACGGCGGCGATGGCGCAGCGGGGTGCCGGCTGGGTCGCCGACCCCGTCGTCGAGGCGACGCTCGCCGCCGTCCACGACGACGCCCGCCTGCAGCTGGGCGCGACCGCAGCCCGGGCCGGCGTCTCGCACCGCACCCTGGTCACACGGTTCCGGCGGGCGGCGGGGGTGACGCCGCGCGAGTACGCGCAGATCTGGCGGTTCCACCGGTTCGTCACCGCGCTGCAGCACCAGCCCCTGCCGCCGGACTGGGCCGCGCTGGCACCCGAGGCCGGCTACTACGACCAGCCGCACGTGGTCCGCGCCTTCCGGCGGTTCAGCGGCTGGACGCCGACCGAGTACCTGCGGCGCGTCGAGGCGTTCGGCCCCGACGCCGCGGGGTTCGTGCCGCTCGACGAGGTCCCGGGCCCCTGAGTCACCCGGCCCGGTCGTAGGCCTCCCGCAACCAGCCGACCAGCTCGTCGTCGACCTCGTCCACCGCGGTGACGTCGACCCGGTGCGTGCACATCCCGGAGGCGTCGCGCAGCCGCTCCGTCGGCGGCTTCCCCCGCAGGTTCAGCCCCACCTGGACGCGGCTGCGGCTGGGGGCCTCGACGAGGGCGAACTGCTTCGCCCTGCGCAGGGACACGCCCGTCTTCTTCGGCGCGACCTCGACGTCGTCACCGAGCGACCGGGCCGCCTCGACGAGGCGGTCGTACAGCGGCCGCAGCGCCGCCTTGGCCCCCGAGTACTGCGCGTCGACGGGGTCGACCGTCGGGGCGGGCCCGCCGGCCCTGCGGAACAGCGTGACGATGAGGTTCGCGAAGCCGTGCGACACCTGGTGCTCGCTCTTCAGCCACGCCACCGACCGCCCGTGCGCGTCCAGGTCCGCCGCGGCGAGCAGCGCGAACCACTCGTCCAGCGGCCGTCCGGTCCTCGCCGGGATGTTGTCGATCATCGTCTGTGTCGCGGCGTCCACGTCCATGCGGGCGAACGTAGCCACCCGGGGCTCCGGCGTTCTTGTACGAATCTGAAGCCGGGCGCGCCGCCGTCCCGGACCCGCGCGGCCCGGGCCGGGCTACTGCTCGAGGACCTCGTCGCCGTCGAGGGTGCGGGTGCGCCGCGGCATGGCCGCGACGCCGAGGGCGATGACGGCCGCGACGACGACCAGCCCGACGAAGACGTGGTGCATCGCGACCGCGAGCGCCTGCCGGACGACCTCGCGCAGTGCCTCGGTGCCGGTGCCGTCGACGAGCAGGGCGGTCGCGGCGTCCAGGTCGTCGGGGACCTCGCCCACGGCGGACGGCGCCGCACCGAGCCGGCCGAGCATCGTCGCGTTGGCGACGGCACCGAGGACGGCGGCCCCGACGGCGCTGCCGACCGTGCGGCCGAACATGTTCGTCGACGTGACGACGCCGCGCTGCTCCCAGCCGACGACGGACTGCACCGCGACGACGACCGGCGCGGAGGCGAAGCCCATCCCGAGGCCGATGACGAAGCACGTCGCGGCGACCCACCAGACCGACGTCCCCGCGCCCCAGAGCGTGCTCGCGCAGCAGCCGAGCAGGACGACGGCCGAGCCGATGAGCGCGGTGTCCCGGAAGCCGATCCGCAGGTACACCTTGCCCGACTGGCTCGCCGCGATCGGCCAGCCGATGGTGAGCGCCCCGACCGCGAGACCGGCGACGACGGGGCCGGTCCCGAGCACGTTCTGGACGTAGGTCGGCACGAACGACGACAGCCCGACGATCATGACGCCGACCCCGACCTGGCTGAGGTTGCCCGCGACGAGCACCCGGCGGGAGAGCACCCACAGCGGCAGCACCGGCTCCGGCGCGCGGCGCTCGACGAGCACGAAGACGACGAGGAGCACGAGCCCGCCGCCGAGCACGGCGATGCCCGCCGGGCCCGTCCACGCCCAGGCGACGCCACCCTCGAGGAGGCCGAGGATGACGAGGCTGCAGGCGAGCACGAGGAGCGCCGCACCGAGCACGTCGAGCCGGTGCTCGCGCCGTTCGACCTTCTCCCGGAAGCGCCGGGCGATCATCACCGCGGCGAGCAGACCCAGCGGGAGGTTGACGAGGAAGACCCAGCGCCACGAGACGTACTGGACGACGAAGCCCCCGAAGAGCGGGCCGATGACCGCCGAGGCACCCCAGACGGACGCGACGTAGCCCTGGACCTTCGAGCGCTCCTGCACCGTGTACATGTCGGCGACGATCGTCATGACCATCGGCTGGACGGCGCCCGCACCGAGCCCCTGGACGGCGCGGGCGGCGACGAGCACCGGCATGCTCCAGGCGACACCGCACAGCAGCGACCCGAGGACGAACAGCCCGATCCCCAGCAGCAGCACCGGACGGCGCCCGACGACGTCCGCGTACCGGCCGTAGAGCGGCGTCGTCACCGCCTGGGTGAGCAGGTAGGCGGAGAAGAGCCACGGGAACTGGGAGAAGCCGCCGATCTGGTTGACGATCGACGGCACGGCGGTCGCGATGACCGTCCCGTCGATCGCCACGAGGGAGAGCGTGAGCATGAGGGCCGCGAGGACGGGGCCCCGTTCGGACCGCAGGCCGACCCCGGCCGCTGCGGTGCTGCCCGGTCCGGTCACGCCCCAGTCTCGCGCGAGCCCCGCGCTCCGACCTCCCCGGGGGTAGGGGTCCCGGGGCATAGGATCGCCCGACGGGGCAGGACGGCAGGACGAGCAGGGGCAGCACGACGGCAGGACACAGCGGTACAGGGGACCAGCAGGTGCGGAAGGGGATGCCGTGACCGGTCAGTACACCCTGGGGCAGACGGAGCAGGCCGTCGAGGAGCGCCTCAGCGGTCTGCCGATCGACCGTGGCGCCATGGCCGCGATCGGCAACCTCTACCGGGCCGCCGGCGTCGTCCGGAACCACTTCGAGCGCACCGTGCTCGCGGCGCACAGCCTCACCTGGACCGCCTGGGTCGTGCTGTGGGTCGTCTGGGTCTGGGACGACATCGAGACCCGGCACGCGGCGTCCGAGGCGGGGATCTCCAAGTCGACGCTCACCGGTGTCGTGACGACCCTCGAAGGCCGCGGGCTCGTCAAGCGGCGGGCCCACCCCGGCGACGGCCGGCGGGTGCTCCTGTCGCTCACGCCGCGGGCCCGGCGCCTCATGGACGAGCTGTTCCCGCTGTTCAACTCGCACGAGACGCAGGCCGTCGCCGCGCTGAGCAGCGCCGACCTCGAGACGTTCACGACGTCCCTGCGCAAGATCATCCAGCACCTCGAGACGCTCGACGGCACCGCACCGGCCGAGGACCCCAACACCTGACCCCCGGTCACCGCGAGTGCCCGCAGGCGCGGCGAGCAGGGCCCCGCGGACGACGTCGCGCGCGTTCGGATGACATCCGCGTCATCGGGTCGGCCGAACAGGTGAGGACCGGCTGCAGTGCGTGACCGTGCTCGCGGCCGGTCCCTACCGTCGACGCATGGTCATCTCGGGGAGGGCTCCGGCCCGGCTGCTCGCCGTCGCGCTGACGACGGTGCTCGTGACGGTCGGGGCCGGCGTGGCACCGGCGTCCGCAGCGATCGCGTCGACGCCGACGCTGACCTGGACACCGACGACCGGCCGGGTCTACGCCGTCGCCCGGGTGGGCGACGCCGTCGTCATCGGCGGCACCTTCACGGCGCTCTGGAGCCCGAACGGCGCGACGACGGTGAGCCGTAACCGGCTCGCCGCGTTCGACGCGACGACCGGCGCCCTGCTGCCCTGGAACCCCGGCGCGAACGACGTCGTCCGGGCCCTCGAGCCCTCGGCCGACGGCACGGGCGTGTACGTCGGGGGCGCCTTCACGACGGTCGGCGGCGCGGCCCGGGCCCGGCTCGCGCTCGTGTCGCTGGCCTCCGGTGCGGTCTCGACGACCTTCGCCCCGCGGCCCGCGAGCACCGTCCTGGCCCTCGAGCGGATCGGCGGGCGGGTGTTCCTCGGCGGCTACTTCAGCAGCGTCAACAGCACGACCCGGCTGCGGCTGGCCGCCGTCGACGCCGGCACCGGGGCCCTCGTCGCCGGCTGGGCCGGTCAGGCGGACTCGAACGTCGCGGCCCTCCAGGCGTCGCCGGACGGCACGACCCTCTACGTCGGCGGCCAGTTCCGCACCCTCGCCGGGCAGAGCCGCGACTACCTCGGCGCCGTCTCCGTCGCGACCGGTGCGGCGACCGCGTGGCGGCCGCCCGCCGGGTGCTCCGACACCTCGAACCCCTGCTACGTCTACGATCTCGCGGCGTCCGACACCGCCGTGTACGCGGGCGTCGGCGGCCCGGGCGGCCGGGCCGTCGCGTACGACGTCGCGACGGCGCAGCGGCTGTGGCAGACGACGACGGACGGCGACGTCCAGGCGGTCGCGCTCGACGGCGGCACGCTCGTCGTCGGCGGCCACTTCGACACCGCGTTCGGCGGGCAGCCACGCGCCGGGATCGCCGCGCTCGACGCGGTCACCGGTGGCGTCGTCGCGGGTTGGGCGCCGAGGATCCTCTACGACCTCGGTGTCTGGGACCTGCTCGCCGAGCCCGCGGTGCTGCGGGTCGGCGGCGGCTTCACCCGGGTCGACGCCGACACGACGCGGCAGCGGTACACGAACTTCGCCGTCACCCCCGAGCCGGCCGACACGACCGCCCCCGCACAGGTGACCGGTCTCGTCGCCGCCCCCGTCCGGGACACCCGGGTCACGCTCGCGTGGTCCGCCTCGACCGACGACCGCGGGGTCTCCGGCTATCGGGTCCGGCGGGACGGCGCGGTCGTGGCGCTGCTCGGCGGCACCTCGTGGGTCGACCGCGACGTGGTGCCCGCGACGACGTACGCCTACACCGTCGAGGCCCGCGACAGCGCCGGCAACTGGTCGACCGCGAGCGCGCCGCTCACCGTGACGACCCGCCCGCCGTCGACGTCGCTCGTCACGCCGCAGACGGCGTGGCGGTACCTGTCCGACGGCACGGACGCCGGGACCACCTGGCGGGACCCCGCGTTCGACGACACCACCTGGTCGGTCGGGGACGCCGAGCTCGGGTACGGCGACGGGGACGAGGGCACCGTCGTCAGCCCGAAGGGGCTCACGAGCTACTTCCGGCGCTCGTTCGCCGTCGGGGACCCGGCGCAGGTCACCGGGCTCACGCTCCTGCTGCAGCGCGACGACGGCGCGGTCGCCTACCTCAACGGGGTCGAGGTGGCCCGGTCGAACATGCCCGCCGGCCCGGTCACCGCGACGACGCCGGCGTCGAGCGACGTCTCCGGGGCGGCCGAGAAGGCGTTCGTGAGTCTCGCCGTGCCGTCGTCAGCCCTCGTCGCCGGCACGAACGTCCTCGCCGTCGAGGTCCACAACGCGAGCACGTCCTCGAGCGACCTGTCCTTCGACGCCGAGCTCGTGCCGACCGTCGCGGGGACCGGGCCGCTCGTGTCGTCCGGGGACACCTGGGCCTGGCTCGACGGGCGCACCCCGCCGGCCGCGGACTGGACGGCGCCGGGCGCGGCCGACAGCACGTGGGCCCGCGGCTCCTCCCAGCTCGGGTTCGGCGACGGCGACGAGCGGACGCTGCTGCCGACCGGCGGGACCACGTACTACTTCCGCCGCGCCTTCGAGGTGGCCGACGTGGGCCGGGTCGCCGCGCTGCGGCTCGGGATCGTCCGGGACGACGGCGCCGCGGTCTACGTCAACGGGGTCGAGGTGCTGCGCAGCAACCTGCCGGCCGGTGCGCTGACGCCGACGACGCGGGCCACGGTCAACGTCGCGGGGGCGGACGAGAGCGCCTGGACCGAGGTCGACGTCCCGGTCTCGGTGCTCCGGGCGGGTACGAACGTCGTCGCGGTCGAGGTGCACCAGCAGGCCCCGTCGTCGAGCGACGTGAGCTTCGACCTGCGGCTCACGGCCTCCTGACGGCCGCCGCGACGAGCGCGTCGAAGAGGGCCTGCTGGCCGGCGTCCTCGTGGGCGGTGTCCTCCGGGTGCCACTGGACCCCGACGAACCAGCCCGGCCGGCCCGGCGCGGCCACGGCCTCGACGGTGCCGTCGACCGCGGTCGCCGCGACCTCGAGACCGGCGCCGAGCCGCGTGATGCACTGGTGGTGGTAGCAGGAGGCCTCGATCGTCCTCGCGCCGACGACGCCCGCGAGGGCGTCGTCGCTGATGGCGACGGTGTCGACGTAGTGCCGGTGCGGCTCGTCCATGTGCTGCTCGAGGGCCCCGCCGAGCGCGACGTTGACGACCTGGGCACCGCGGCAGATCGCGAGCACCGGGACGCCGGCGGCGAAGGCCCAGGCGGCGACGGCGAGGTCGAAGGCGTCCTGCTCGGGGTCGACGTCGTAGACCTCGTCGTGGGCGCTCGCCTCGCCGTACGTGGCCGGGGCGAGGTCCCCGCCGCCCGGCAGCAGGACGGCGTCCGCGAACGCCATCCGGTCGGCGACCTCGGCGGGGTCGGCGACGCCGCCGGGCGCCCACGGGTGGACGGTCAGCGGCTCCCCGCCGGCACGCAGGACCGCCTCCGACAGGGCGCGGGCGTTGACGATCGCGCGGTAGCGCAGCGCCGACGCGGACTGCGAGAAGCGCGCGGGGATCGCGACGAGCGGGCGGGGCACGGACCCTCCTGAGGGGCGACCGGTCTGGGCGACCGTGCCGGGGCGCACGGTCGGGCCATTGTCGCCGAACTGTGCGGCCCCGAACGAGCGGGGACCGCGGAGCGGGACGGGCCCGGCCCCGTCAGGCCTCGACCGAGGGCCGCTCGGCCGCCGCGAGCGCGCGGATGGCGCGCAGGACGACGTCCTCGGCGACGCCGGTCACCGGGACGACGGCCGTGCGCAGCCGCAGCCGGCGCCCGCCCGGGCGCAGGTCGAGCGCGTCGATCGCCGCACCGAGCCGGGCGGCGGCCGAAGGCGCGTCCTCCTCCTGGGTCGCCGGCAGCAGGACGGCGAACTCGTCGAGCCCGAAGCGGTAGGGGACGTCCCCGACGCGCAGCGTGCCCGTGAGCGCGGCCGCGAGCGCGGCGACGGCCTCGTCGGCGGCCGGCCGGCCCTCGGCCTCGCGCAGCTCCGCGAGACCGGTGACCTCTGCGGCCAGCAGGCTCGTCGGCATGCCGTGCGTCTGGCTCGTGAGGAGCGCGGCGCGCAGGTCCTCGACGAGCCGGTCGCGGTGCGCGAGCCCGGTCACCGGGTCGAGCCGGCCCTGGCCGACGAGCATGCCGCGGCGGGCCGCGGTGTCCAGGGCGGCGCCGGCCATCCGGGCGAGCCGCTCCAGGCAGTCCTGCTCGGCGGGCGAGAAGGCGCGGCCGGTGGTGCGGCGGACGACGAGCGTGCCCGCGACGGTGCCCGCGGCCGGCACGGGGACGACGAGGAGCGCCGTCTGACCGCCGCCGGAGAGCGGGTCGCCCTCGATGACCTTGCGCAGCGGACGGCCCAGGTTCATGAGCGCCGCGAGCGTCTTCGCGCCCCAGATGCCCATCCCCTCGGGGTCCTGGCGCAGCACCCGCGGACCCTCGACCGAGCGGACGACGAGCGAGGCGATGTCGGCCTCGACGAGCGCGAGGGCCTCCTCGGTCGCCACCTGGGCGATGCCGAAGCGGTCGGTGGGGTGCTCGAACCGCAGCGACGCCTCCCGGAGGACCTGGCGCTGCCGCGGCGACGGCTGGCGGTGCCCGCGGGGGTGCGGGACGGCGTGCGTCGCGTCAGGGTGCGCCAGCTCGCCCGCGAAGGGGTGCGGCGCGGGGAGGGGTGCCGGCTCGGGGTCGACGGCCGGCTCGGGCTCGACGGCGACCGGCTCGGGCGCGG